>JBEBKH010000005.1:0-54544 GCA_040079575.1 Chakrabartia sp.
CGGGAATGTTTCAACCAACAACGCATCAGGCGCCGGTATAACGGAGCGCCGTCCCTGCATTTCAAGCCATTCGCGCACGTCAGCAGGAAACCGATGCCACTGATCGCGGTCATGAAGCAAACCACGTACCCGGTCTGCCAGATGCGTTGTCAGGGGCATACGCGCGCCCATATAACTGGGGATGCGCGCACGCTTGGTCGTTGCGCGAACATAGAGGTCCGTCGCATCCGCTTTTTCCACTTCCAGGCTTAACCCCGAAAATAGGAAAGTATCGCCGGGGCTCAGCGTCGCGGCGAAATATTCATCGAGCACACCCAATTTACGGCCATTTTTGAACCGCACATCGACCATTGGTGCATCAACGATAATGCCAGCATTCAGGCGGTGTTGTGCCATAAATTTGGGGTGTGTGACCCGCCACAGCCCGTCGGGCGTTTTCACTAACCGCCGAAATTTATCATAAGCCCGCAAAGAATAACCGCCGGTCGCGATAAAATCGAGAATGCGGGAAAGCATATCCGCGCTCAGATCGCTATACTGTGCCGCTGTTCGTAACTCTGTCAGCAGTTCCGTTTCATCAAACGGCGCGGCACAGGCGCAGGCCATGATATGTTGTGCCAACACATCAATCCCGCCGGACCGAAAGGCGTCCCCATCCAGCACGCCTTCCTTGATTGCGTCACAGGCCGCAACCGCCTCAAGATATTCAAAGCGGTTGCCGGGCACGAGGATCGCGGTACTGGGCTCGTCCAGCCGGTGATTGGCGCGACCGATGCGCTGCAACAAGCGCGATGACCCTTTGGGTGCGCCCATTTGGATCACACAGTCGACCGCCGCCCAATCGACGCCCAGATCAAGACTGGCGGTTGCAACCAGACCGCGCAGACGGCCATCCGCCATCGCGCCTTCTACTTTACGACGCGCCTCAATATCTAAACTGCCGTGATGGATGCCAATCGGTAACTTCAGGTCATTGGCGGTCCAAAGTTCCTGAAAAATCAACTCCGCCAATCCGCGTGTGTTGGAAAAAACCAAAGTGGTTTTGTGCGTTTCAATTTCCGCCATGACCTGCGGTATGGCATATTTACCCGAATGCCCCGACCATGGCACACGATCCTCTGGCAAAAGGATAGTGATCTCTGGGGACGCACCGGGATCGCCCATGACAAGCCGGACTTTGGATGCAAGCCAATCACAATAAGGCTGTGGATCAGCAATCGTCGCAGACAGCGCCACACGGCGCATTTTTGGTGCGATCGATTGCAACCGCGCGAGGCCAAGGTTGAGCAAATCTCCGCGTTTTCCCGCCGCAAAAGCGTGAACCTCATCAATCACCACGGTTTTCAAACCCGCAAACATCGTGAACGAGTCAGGATATGACAGCAGCAGGCTGAGACTTTCCGGTGTCGTGAGCAGAATGTGCGGCGGGCGAGCGCGTTGCCGTGCCTTGCGATCCGAAGGCGTGTCACCTGTGCGGGTTTCAACCGAAATGTTGATCCCCATGTCAGCGATGGGGGTCAGCAAATTGCGCTGAACATCAACGGCGAGCGCCTTTAAGGGGGAAATATAGAGGGTGTGAAGTCCGTCAAATGGCGCTTCGATCAAATCCGCCAGCGTCGGCAAGAAACCCGCCAGAGTCTTCCCTGCCCCCGTTGGTGCAACCAACAGCGCATGTGCGCCGTCCCGCGCCGCCGCAAGCATTTCAAGCTGATAGCGGCGGGGCTGCCATCCTTTTTGTGCAAACCAGTCGGCAAGAGGCGTGGGTAGTGATGACACGCCCTTTTGTTCACCCCTCACGCTGCGGAATCAATGCCCGGCTTGGGGTCCGCGTTTCAAACCTGATGCGGCAAGCTGTGCGTCTATCATCGCCATCAACCTGTCCAGACCAGCCTGATCCTTTGCTTCAGCGCGGGCGACCAGCACATCCTGCGTGTTCGACGCCCTTAATAGCCACCAACCATCGGCCGTATTGACCCGCGCGCCGTCAGTGCGGTTGACGTCGGCGCCTTCGGCCTCAAGCCGCGCCAGCACTTCGTCGACCACGGCAAATTTGCGCGTTTCGTCCACCTGAAAGCGCATTTCAGGGGTGTTGACCATCGCGGGCATGGCATCGCGCAGTGCGGTGAGCGATCCCCCCAATTCGCGGACAGACCGGATCAGACGCACCGCAACATATTGGGCATCGTCAAATCCGTAGAAATCATCTTCAAAAAAGATGTGCCCGCTCATTTCACCGGCAAGTGGTGAATGGGTTTCCTTCATCTTGACCTTGATCAGACTGTGGCCAGTTTTCCACATGAGGGGCACCCCGCCCAGTTCTGAAATCCGATCATAAAGCGCCTGACTGGCCTTCACGTCAGCGATAATCGTCGCGCCGGGAACGCGCTTCAAAACAGATTCCGCCAAAATGGAGAGAATTTGATCCCCCCAAATCACACGTCCCAGCCCGTCAATTGCCCCAATACGGTCGCCGTCACCGTCAAAAGCCACTCCGAAATCGAGCTTCTTGTCCGCGACAAGCGCCTTCAAATCCGCAAGGTTTTCCTCAACCGTGGGGTCTGGGTGATGATTGGGAAAGGTGCCGTCAATGTCAGTGAAAATCAGATGATGTTCACCGGGCAACAATTTGACCAGTTTTTCGATCACGCGTCCAGCAGCGCCATTGCCTGCGTCCCAGCCAATCCGAAACGCGCCGCCATCATAATTTTGGACAAGCCGCGCGACATAGGCGTCCTCAATGTCATGGTCAGTGATACTACCCTGCCCGCTGTCCCAATCACCGGCCGCGGCCATTTTGCCAAGATATTGGATGTCATCACCGTAAAATGGCGCATGGGCATTCACCATTTTGAAGCCATTATATTCGGCGGGATTGTGACTGCCAGTTATCTGGATGCCGCCGTCAATACCGTCCAATACGGCTTCAGCATAATAGAGCATTGGCGTTGGCCCTAACCCAACACGCACGACATCCATCCCACTTTCCGTCAATCCCTTGATCAGCGCGGTTTCGAGCATGGTTGACGACAGGCGGCCATCATAACCCACAGCAACCTTCTTACCACCGCCCCGACCGATAATCGTGCCAAAGCTGCGGCCTATGGCATAGGCATCGTCCGCGTCGAGGGTCGTTCCAACAATACCCCGAATGTCATATTCGCGGAGAACGGTAGGGTTAAAATTATGGGTCATTGTGATTCCTAGTGACTGATACGTTTTAATAACACGTCACGCGCTTGATTGATCCGTGCCGCGAGTTCGGCTGTCCCCCCCGCATCGGGGTGGACCTTGGCAATGATCCGGCGGTGTGCCGCATTTATCGTGTCTGCGTCTGAACTTTGATCAATATCCAACAGTTTTGCTGCATCGCGCGGGTTCATTTGACCGGCAGATCGCAGAGCACCGCGACCCAACCAGAAAAGCACGGCAATAACAGCTGCAAAAAATAGAAATTTCATGCCAATTCCAGCTCATGTTGATCGGTTTCAATTGTTGGCAGCGCAAATCCGGCAATCATTTCCCGCAATTCCTGCCGCGCGGCAACATGGCTGATTGAAAATCCGGAAATTTCGCCGGAATCGAGAAGTGTAAGCCCCTTGGGAAACAGTTCGCGGTAAATCACCCGTTCGCCAAGCCCCGGAACAGTTCGAAATCCGACGCGTTTGGACAGCTCGATCAGCGCCGCACCAACACGGCGCATATTATGGGCATCAAGATGTTGAAGCCGGTTACGCAACACCACCCAGTCAACCGTTGTGCCATCGGCGCGCGCGCGGGCTTTGCGCAAATCCCAAATCAATTCTGCGTAGAAGCTGGGGCGTTTGACCTTGAATGTTTCAGGATCAACCTGCCCGATCAGATCGAGATCAACAAACGAATCGTTGATCGGGGTCACAATCGTATCCGCACGGGAAATTGCCGCGCGTGACACGGGATCATCACGGCCCGGCGTATCAATGATGATGAAATGGCTGTTACTGCCAATCCGCGCCATTTCCTGATCCAGCCCTGCTTCTGTCATCAGATTGAGCGTCACATGTTGCGGCGAGGCCAGTTCAACATTCTTGCGTCGCGCGGTCGCCTCACGATTATCCAGATAGCGCGCCATTGTCCGCTGCCGCGTATCAAGGTCAATGGCCGCGACATTATATCCCGACGCACACAGCGCGACAGCGGTATGCACCGCTGTTGTCGATTTGCCCGTGCCGCCTTTTTCATTGGCAAAAACAATAATGTGTGGCTTTGCCCCGGACATACTATGCTTCATCCCACTTGATTTGATTGTGACCGTGTCCCTAAGACACGCATTCGCCATAACGGAGCCTTTCCACACGTGCAAACCATCCATAGCCTTGAAATGCTCCGTGCCTGCGTCAAATCGATACGCGCTGAGGGCGGGACGATTGCTTTGGTTCCAACAATGGGCGCGCTGCATGCCGGCCATATGGCGCTGATTGAGGCGGCAAAGCACCATGCAACGCATGTCATTGCTTCCATCTTCGTCAATCCAACCCAATTTGGCCCCAATGAAGATTTCGATGCCTATCCTCGCCGGACAGAGGCCGACAGTGTAAAGCTGAACAGTGCGGGAGTAACAGCATTGTGGTTGCCAGAGGTCGCAGAAATGTATCCTGATGGCTTTGCGACAACAATAACGGTTGCGGGTCTGGGAAATGATCTGTGCGGCGCGCACCGGCCCGGTCATTTTGACGGCGTGGCCACCGTCGTCGCGAAACTCTTGATGCAAGTCGCCCCCGATATTGCTCTGTTCGGTGAAAAGGATTGGCAACAATTGGCGATCATCCGCCGCATGACCACCGACCTTAATCTGCCAGTGTCGATCATCGGTGTTGCGATCCAGCGTGAAGATGACGGTTTGGCCCTGTCATCACGCAACGCCTATTTATCACCAGAGCAGCGGCAAGCCGCAATTGCCCTGCCGCGTGCCTTGGGGGCAGCGGTCAAAGTCATAACAGTGGGCGGCGATGTTGGGGATGCGCTACAAAAAGCACGCCTTGATTTGGAAAAAGCCGGATTTGATCCTGTTGATTACGTCGCTTTGGTCGATGCAGCGACCCTGGAACCAATGGATATTTTTGACCGCGATGCACGGATATTGGCGGCGGCTAAGCTTGGAAAAACGCGGCTGATCGATAATTTGGCGGTGATCAAAAGCTAATCCCTCAATTTTCTTACGCCCGCGTTAACCATTTGTTTAAGCTATTTCGGTGACAACCCCATTTGACAGTGAAGTCAACAAAGGGGGCCAGTCATGGCAAGTAGTTTTCAAAGCGCACGTTTCCTGATCGATAGTCGTTTGGCCGATGCCGCTCGCGGCGATGAACGCGCCTATTTTGATTTGGGGATGACCTATTCAACCGGCGCTGGCGGCGTTGATGTTGATTTGGTACAAGCCCATAAATGGTTCAACCTATCAGCGATGACCGGCAACGAACGCGGACAAGAATGCCGCGCCGAGATTGCCGATGACATGTCCGCCCGCGAAATCGCCGAAGCTCAGCGTCAAGCACGCGCTTGGTTGATGGAAACAACCCGCCGCGCAGCTTAAATCTAACCAGACTTCTTAAACGGCGCGAGTTCGCCCAGAAACGCAATGTCGCGCTCAACTGATCGGCGTTCGCGTTCCAAGAAGTCGGCGATGGCAGCGCGGAAACCGGGGTCTGCGATATAATGCGCAGACCAAGTCGGCACGGCAACATAGCCGCGCGCGAGTTTATGTTCGCCCTGTGCGCCAGCCTCAACCCGCGACAGGCCGCGCGCAATGGCAGCTTCAATCGCTTGATAGTAGCACAGTTCAAAATGGAGGAAGGGCACATCCTCTGAACAGCCCCAATAGCGACCATAAAGTGCATCCGAACCAATCAGATTGAGCGCGCCAGCAATTGGCACCCCGTCACGTTCGGCAACAAACATCAGCAAGCGGTCCGCCATTGTTTCGCCAATTTGGGTGAAAAATTCACGCGTCAGATAGGGTCGCCCCCATTTGCGCGCGCCAGTATCCTGATAGAAGTGCCAAAAAGCATCCCAATGTGCCGCTGTAATCTCTGCGCCGCTGATGTGCCGAATGGTCAACCCAGCCTGTGCCGCCGCGCGCTCCTTGCGAATTGCCTTGCGCTTACGTGACGACAGCGCGCCGAGAAAATCATCAAATGTCGCATAATCTGCATTCGACCAATGATATTGTATGCCTTCCCGGATCAACCAATCCGCATCCCTAAAAAGATCAAGCTGGTCCGCGTCCACAAATGTCGCGTGCGCGGATGACAGACCATTTTGGTCAACAACGGTTTGCGCTGCAACAATCAGCTTATGTGCTGTAATCGCATCGTGGGTGAGCACGCGCGGTCCCGGC
Source organism: Chakrabartia sp. (assembly GCA_040079575.1). Lineage (GTDB taxonomy): Bacteria > Pseudomonadota > Alphaproteobacteria > Sphingomonadales > Sphingomonadaceae > Aquisediminimonas. Next base: position 6,374 of record JBEBKH010000005.1, read on the forward strand.
ACAGGTGAAAAAGGGACCGCAATCTGGAGTTTGGGATAATAATTTCCTCCTGCCCGCGTCCACGCATCAGCCCAGCCTTGGTCAAAAACATATTCGCCCTGACTGTGGCTTTTAATATAGGCGGGAAGCACGCCGGACAGTAAGCCCGCCTGTTCAATCATAATCGGAACGGGTTGCCACCCTGCCTGCGGCGTTGCGCTGCCACTACGCTCAAGCGCCGCCAAAAAAGCATGTGAGACAAACGGATTGTCCGATCCGGCACAGGCATCCCATTGTTCAGCGTCAATCGCAGAAACACCGTTGCCTATCTTTGCAGAAAAACTTTGCCCCCCCGGATCACCGGACGTCACGGGGCATCACCCCGCGGCCGTTCAAAGATAATTTCATCGGCGTTGGCTTTCGCCACCTGTTCCTGATGCGCCTCCCTCACCGTCCACGTCAGCACGGGCAGCCCGCGCTTGCGCTGGCCACTTGCAAAACGGGAAGGAAAATCGCGGATATCGTAAGCAAGAAAGTCCGGCTTTGCGCGCCACAGCGAAAGACGCCGCAACACCGCGCCTTTGATCCGCGCGCTACGGCTTTGGTCGTCCTGTTCGGTTACCACCAATCCCCGGACAATGCGCGGGGCATGGGTCAGAAACCAATGTCCGACCTGCGGATTGAAGGACATGACGGCCACAGGCCCTATATACCCCTCCAAAGCGCGCCGCACGGCCAGGCAAAGCGGGCCAACAATGCCGTGATCCGCCTTGATTTCAATCAGGATGACCGCTTTGGCATCAACCAGAGAGAGGACATCGGACAATGTCGGAATCGTATCTGTTGTTCCGCGCAGCGCAATTCTGGACAGTTCGGCTTGCATACGGAGGGCAACCGGCCCTGTTTCGCGGGTCAGCCGGTCCAACTGATCGTCATGAAAGACCATCGCCACGCCGTCGCGTGACATTTGCACATCCAATTCAATACCAAAACCGCCGTCTAGTGCGGCCCTAAACCCCGAGAGGCTGTTTTCGATTGCCCCCCGTCCCTGTGCTGCGCCGTGTAATCCTCTGTGCGCATAGGGTCGCACAGAGAGAAAGCTCACCCTTTTCTGCGTTGGCGCAGGCGAAAGAATCGCGTCAAGCGGGTCGAATAGCGACAATCGCATCCACCTCAACCACAGCACCCAGCGGAAGTACGGGCACGCCAACTGCGGACCGCGCGTGACGCCCGGCTTCACCAAACACCTCGACCATCAATTCCGATGCACCATTGGCGACCTTGGGCTGATCGGTGAAGCGCGGGTCAGAACTCACGAAAACGCCCAGTTTGACTATCCGTTCCACACGGTCGAGCGATCCAAGCGCAGCCTTAATTTGAGCGAGCAGCATCAGCCCGCATGCGCGCGCGGCATCCGCACCGTAGGCCAGATCGCGATCCTCACCCAAACGCCCGACCATGACATTGCCATTTTGAAACGGCAGTTGGCCCGATATGTGAAGCAAGTTTCCAATGGCAACGGTTGGGACATAGGCAGCCACAGGGGCCGCCGCCGTCGGCAACACAATGCCAAGCGTCGCAAGCTTAAGATCAGCAGAGCCCTTGGAAGGAACATTAGGGTCGATCATTTTCAATGGTGCTGGTTCACGCGACATTGGCAGTGCCTCCTTCAAACTGGGTCATTATCCATTGCTGCGCTGAAGCCCAATCGTCAATCCGCGCATGCGCTGCCTTTGGGGTTTTGGTTTGGTGCGCAACGCGAGGTTCCCCTACCATATGCAATCGCAAGACATGGGGAATTTCTTTCGCAACCGAAATATGTTGATGCGCGAGATCGTCAACAAACACTGTGACGCTGGGTTTATAATCTGCCACGATTTTGGCAAGAAGCTCCCCCTTGCCGCCTTGGTTGGTATAGACTGGGACATCGATGCCTACGCCGCGCAATTGCGCCGCGCGCGCATTCCGTTCGTCATCGGTCAAATTGGTCAGAACGACGATATCTGCATGTGCCGACAGCGCATGCATTGCCTCAACCGCGCCGGTAATGGGTTTCTGCCGGTGCATTTCGGTCCTGAAAAAATCACGAAGCAAGGGGCCAACGCGCGCCGCATCGATGCTTTCGCCCGACGATTTTTCGCGCATGGCATTCAAATAGCCGCCCGTCACGGGGTCAAACAGCGATTCTATGTCAAAATGCACGGCATGCGCTTCATCAAGCCATTCTGCGAAGGGGACAACCATATAGAGCAGCACTTCATCACAATCAGAAATCAACAAAGGACGGCTCATAATGTTAGGACTCCGCGAGCATGGATAAGCGCTTCTGGCTTGGCACCAATGGCATGCGCACAAGCAATAAGATCTGGTTGATGTGATTCGAGAAAAGCCAGAACAGCGTCAAGGACGGCGGGATCACCAATGCGCGCGCGCAAATCATGCGGATCGAGCCCAGTGAGCGACAAGAGACGTTGTGCGCGCGTATCGTCGGCCAAAATCCATCCCAAAGCCGACAGCGCGAGCATTTCTGCATCTTCTTTATTTGTTTCCGGCGCGCGCATCGCTTATGGCCCCAACAGCTATTATTCAGGGATCATGCCGTGGCAAAAAGGGTGCTCGTTGTCGAGGATAACGAACTAAATCTAAAACTTTTTTGCGATTTGCTTCGCGCGCACGGCCATGAAGCAGAACCTGTCCGCGATGCCCGTGAAGCGTTGGAGCGCGCACAGGCCATCATGCCAGACCTGATTGTGATGGATATTCAGATGCCGCACATCACCGGCCTCGAACTGATCGAAGCCATCCGGCGTGATGTTATGCTCAGGCGAACGCCCGTAATGGCGGTCACAGCCTATGCTGGAAAGGGCGATGAAGAACGCATACGCGATGCTGGCGCGGACGCCTATGTGTCCAAACCCATCACGCTTGCACGTTTTATGGAATCAATCGACGCGCTGTCGGCCTTGGCCGACAGCCGGAAGCTTACTTGATTTTAGCTTCTTTGAAATCGACATGCTTGCGCACGACGGGATCATATTTACGCATCGACATTTTTTCAGTCTGTGTGCGTGGGTTCTTTTTTGTCGTGTAGAAAAAGCCGGTATCGGCTGAACTGACGAGCTTAATTTTGACCGTGGTCGGCTTTGCCATGACCCAAAAACCTTTTTTCTATAAACAGGAATCGCGCCTTAACGCGGTAAGGTGCGGCCATTGCGTGACAGGCGCGCAATTGTCAAGAACAAGCGGCAGAAAGCGGTCTGTTAAGGGGCTATTAGCCTCTTTGGCTGATAATGACCCCATGTTTCCGATCAAATATAGCAGCATTTTTCGCAATCGTTGGATTGCCGTGCTTTGGGCTGCCGGAATTGTCTGGTTCGCGCTCAGTTTCACCGCCCCCGACGAGGGTGCTGCCCCGACAGGCAATGTGACGGCCACAAAAACAGATGGAACCATTGCTGACGACACAGCAGAGGTCCGTGCGCTCGTCGAAAAACTCCAAAAAATGAATTAACGCATTAACACTGCGGTAACCATATTGGCGCACATTGATCCTATCGACTGGGGGATCATGTGATGGGGATTAATCAAGACGCGCTCCTGACAATCAAAGCGCAACTGTGTGAACGGATCGACATGATTGCGCAGGATTTATCGCATGTCCCCGCAGCGCGGCTGGTTCAGCAAATTGATGATATTCGCCGCACAGCCCGGAATTACGGGATTAATGCTGTCGCCGATCTTGCCCACAGCCTTGAAAGCGCGATGGCCCAGTCCGAAGGGGCCGTGACTGTGCTGCCCTATTTAGAAGCGATGCGTGATGCCGCAGGATGCGACAATGCAGATGCATCGGTTTCAACGGCCTTTCTTGCGTCCGTCAACCAGCGGCTATACGGATAGGTATGGATGCGCTTCTCCCGGCCCTATTAGCGGTATTATTGGCAGAAATGGGCGGACGCGTTCAGCAAAATTCCGAAGCTCTAACCCGTCATTTTACAAAGACAGCGCCGATACTCAGCGCGTTGACGCTCTCTACACTTGCAAGTCTGATCGCAGCGGGCATAGGCGGCGCGCTTGTTGCACCTCTGATCACCTATGAAGCGCGGACATTATTACTGGGGTTGGCGCTCCTCATAACCGGCGGGTCCATGCTTTTTTCCAGCACCCCCCCAGCCCCGATAAAGAGCGGGGCTGCATTTCCAATCAGCCTTTGGCGGTTCAGCACAGCGCAGTTCGGCGACAATAGCCAATTTCTCGTCTTTGCAATCGCTGCGCGCAGTGCCAGTCCAACATTTGCGGTGATGGGCGGATTTGCTGCCATATTGATTGCCGCTTTGCCGCCACTGCTCATGCCAGATGAATGGCGCGGTGCCCTGCCTATTCAGCGTCTCCGAAAGATTGCGATTGGCCTTTTTCTGATCAGTGGCAGCTATACGGCGCTTTCAGCTTTACGGCTGATTTAGAAATACGATCAATTACATCGGAAATCCTCATGAGCGGTTGACCGCCCACTCTGTTACCAGCGTTACAGATCAAAGGAGTTTTCGATGACAAATCGTTCCACCACTGACGCACTCAATGCCGTGCTGGCTGATAGTTTTGCGCTCTATCTCAAAACCAAAAATTTTCATTGGCATGTCTCTGGGCCGCATTTCCGCGACTATCACCTCTTGCTCGATGAACAAGCCGCCCAAATTTTGGCAACAACGGACGTTATTGCAGAACGTGTTCGCAAAACCGGCGGCACGACATTGCGATCAATTGGAGACATTTCGCGTCGTCAAAGGATCAAAGATAATGATGCCGACAGCGTCACCGCAGCTGATATGCTATCAGAGCTTCGTGCCGATAATTTGACGCTGGTTGCGGGCCTCAAAGAGCTCAAAGAACTTGTTGATGACGCCAAAGACAATGCAACCAGCGGTGTCGTGGACACGTGGACGGATGAAGCTGAGCAACGCGCCTGGTTCTTGGAAGAAGCGGCCAAAACATAAAAAAGGGCTCGGTCCTTTCGAACCGAGCCCCCTTTTTTTCAAGCTGAAAGCTTTAGTCGCCAGCAGAGAGGTTCACCGCGGCATTTTTGCCACGACGATCAACTTCGATGTCAAACTTCAGGCGGTCGCCCTCATTCAAGGTCGACATGCCCGCGCGTTCAACCGCAGAAATATGAACAAATGCATCAGGCTGTCCATCATCACGCTGAATAAAGCCAAAGCCTTTCATCGCGTTGAAGAATTTGACCGTACCCGTTGATGTTTCGCCAGTCAGTGTGCGCTGTGGTGCGGCGCCACGATCACCACCACCAAAGCCACCACGATCACCGCCGCGTTCAGGGCGTTCGCCCCGTTCTGGACGATCACGCGGAGGACCACGATCTTCTACTGGCATTGGTTCGCCGTCGATTTTCAGGTCTGTCGCCGAAATACGGCCACCACGATCAACAAGGGTGAAGCCGAGTGGCTGCCCTTCGGCAAGACCCGTCAAACCAGCCTGTTCAACCGATGAGATGTGAACGAACACATCTTCGCCGCCATCATCACGAACGACAAAGCCAAAGCCCTTTTGCCCGTTGAAGAATTTAACGACGCCTGTGCCTTCACCAACAACCTGTGCAGGCATTGAAGGACGAGGTGCACCACCGCCGCTGCGGAATCCGCCGCCACCAGCGCCACCGCCGAAGCGATCACCACCGCCACCGCCGCCGAAACGATCACCGCCGCCACCGAAGCGGTCGCCGCCGCCGCCAAAACGATCACCACCGCCACCGAAATTGTCATCGCCGAAACTGTCGCGCTTGTCTCTGCCACGTCCGCCGCGCTCTCCGCGCCGCCCTCTATCAAAACCCATGCCTTAAATAACTTTCTTCGTAATTCACTCGCCCAGACATACTGAAAATCTGCGCAGGACGAGGGCGACAGATTTTAGGCGAGAATCACTACGCGCCAATCTTCCGCCGTAGCGGAATTTCATTCCCTCTGCGAGCAATTTATTATGGCAATAAAACCAACATCTAAGCAGCACTCAAATTGAAAGCTTGCGGCTTTTATCGCGTGCGGGCAAATGGCGATCATGTCTGACATTATCTCTGTCTTTTTAGACCCCGCAAACTGGGCCGCCATCGTCGCATTAATTACGATGGAGGTGGTTCTTGGCATCGACAATCTGATTTTCATATCGATTTTGACGAATAAACTGCCCGAGGGGCAACGTGATAAGGCCCGTAAAATAGGGATTGGCCTGGCGCTGGGCCTCCGTCTGGTGCTGCTGAGCCTGATTGCATTTATCGTTACGCTGACGCGGCCTTTGTTTGAGGCATTTGGCCACGGATTTTCGTGGCGCGATCTGATCCTGATTGCAGGCGGATTCTTCTTGGTTTGGAAAGCAACCAAGGAAATTCACCACAGCGTGGACACCACACCCAATGACGATATGTTTGACACTTTAAAACAAGGTCTTGGGTTCAGCGCTGCGATCATTCAGATTATCTTGCTCGACCTGGTCTTTTCCATCGATTCGATCATCACGGCGGTAGGCATGACAGATCAGGTGCCGATCATGTTCCTCGCCGTCATCGTTGCCGTGTCGGTCATGGTAACAGCCGCAGGTCCGCTTTCCCGCTTTATCGAACATAATCCAACCGTCGTGATGCTCGCGCTCGCATTCCTGTTCATGATCGGGATGACGCTCATCGCAGAAGGCTTTGGCGCGCATGTGCCCAAAGGGTATATCTATGCCGCTATGGGCTTTTCAGTTCTGGTTGAGGGCCTCAACATTATCAGCCGCACCGTTCAACAAAAACGCGCCGCAGCAAGGGAAGATCGCAGCAAGTGACAGTATATTTCCATGAAGAAGATTTGCCAGCGGGTCTCTTGGCTGCGGGTCCTGTTGCGGTCGACACCGAAACAATGGGCTTACACCCCGGACGCGACCGGCTTTGCCTTGTGCAGATTTCTGATGGCGGCGGCGATGAACATCTTGTCCGGTTCGGCGCAACCAGTGATTTTGCCGCGCCCAATTTGAAAGCGGTGCTGACAGACCCAACACGCCTTAAACTCTACCACTTCGGGCGGTTCGATCTGGCATCCATTCAGGCCTATTTGAATGTGATGGCAGAACCCGTCTTCTGCACGAAAATCGCTTCACGTCTTGTGCGAACCTATACTGACCGGCACGGTTTGAAAGATCTTGTGCGTGAACTTTTAGGGGTGGAAATTTCCAAGCAGCAACAATCTTCGGATTGGGGTGCCGACACATTGTCGGATGCGCAGATGGAATATGCCGCCTCTGACGTGCGCTATTTGCACAAAATGATGGCGATCCTGAACACGCGGCTGGCCCGTGAAGGCCGCACCGCCCTTGCTCAGGCTTGCTTTGACTTCCTGCCTCACCGTGCGCGACTTGACCTCGCAGGTTGGCCGGAAACCGATATATTTGCGCATATGTGATGCTGCATCATGTCTGAACTTGCCGAACAAGAACGCAGTACAAGGCGCTTATGGGCCCGGCCGCATGGACGACATGACACCGTCATTCGTTGGACGCGCCGTATATTGCCTGCGGTGATTGGGGCGCTGACTGCATTTTTAATCTTTGCCCCACTCGCCAGCCCGAACGGCGATGTCAGCTTTGTTTTAGCAAAAGACACCGTTGCCATCGCCAAAGAGCGGATGAAGGTGGTGGCCGCAACCTACCGCGGCGAAGACAGCAAGGGCCGCCCTTTTGAATTGACCGCCGGGTCTGCAGTTCAAGCATCGTCGCGTGTGCCGGTGGTGGACTTGCGCGATTTAGCAGCGAAAATTGAACTCGCCGATGGTCCAGCAGAACTTTCTGCAAAAAACGGACGTTATGACATGGACCGTGAAATTGTGCGGGTCGATGGGCCTTTGGTTTTTTCATCACAGGATGGTTACCGTCTGGAAACAAGTGATGTGGTGGTCGGCCTCAAATCACGGCGGATCGCCAGTGGCGGGCCAGTGACTGGGTCTTTGCCGCTTGGCACTTTTTCCGCAAACCGCATGAGCGCCGATCTTGAATCGCGGAATGTGACCCTTGATGGCCGTGCTCACTTGCATATTACCCAAGGCATAGGCAGATGACAGGCATGCGCATATTCAAATTCTTAGCTTTATTGATCGTCATTGCGGCAGTACCGGCCTCTGCGCAAATGTTGCGCGGCCATAATTCAAAAGCCCCTGTGGATTTTGATGCGGACCGGATCGAAGTGCAGGACCGTGCTGACCGTGTTGTCCTGTCCGGTAACGTCCATGTCAGCCAATCCGGCATGACACTTGATGCCGCGCGCTTGACAGTCGCTTATGCCAAACAAGGCGGGCAATCGGTCGATGTCGAACGCCTTGACGCGTCTGGCGGCGTTGTTGTGCGGTCGTCGGGTGATGTCGCACGCGGCAATTTTGCGGTTTATGATCTGAACCGCAGCTTGATCACATTGATCGGCGGCGTTGAACTCAATCAAAATGGCAACGTCCTGCGTGGCGGTCGTTTGGTGATTGATTTGAACAGTGGCCGTGCGGTTGTCGATGGTAATACAGTCGGTGGCGGGGTCAGTGGCACCACAGGCGGACGGGTCAGCGGGCGGTTCACCGTTTCCCAACGGAACTGATTTTCACATCACTACGTCGCACATCTGATTTCCTTTTCGGTGTGACCATGCAATATCCTTGCCAAATTCAATAATTTATCCATTGATTAACAAATCGATGCCAGCAGAGATGTGTGGGAACAACTATGAACGACGTGCAAACAATGGACCGGCCAATTGCGGACCCAAAAAAGGAACATGCCACATTTGATGGTCTGTCCGTGATATCCATCGCTAAATCCTATGACAAAAGATCGGTGCTGTCTGATGTGTCATTGTCGGTCGGACGCGGCGAAGTTGTCGGCCTGCTTGGCCCCAATGGCGCGGGTAAAACCACTTGTTTCTACTCGATCATGGGATTGGTCAGGCCAGATTCAGGGCGAATTGAGCTTGACGGTGAGGATATCACTGGGCTGCCGATGTACCGGCGTGCGATCCTTGGCCTGGGCTATTTGCCGCAGGAAACCTCTATTTTTCGTGGCCTAACCGTTGCGCGCAATATCAGTGCGGTGCTCGAACTGTCGGAACCAGATAAAGCGGCGCGCACCGTACGGTTGGAACGCCTGCTGGATGAATTTGGTCTGACGGCACTGCGCGATTCTCCCGCAATGGCCCTCTCCGGCGGGGAACGTCGCCGCTGTGAAATCGCCCGAGCACTTGCGGCCGATCCGTCGATCATGCTGCTTGATGAACCCTTTGCGGGGATCGACCCCATTTCCATTTCAGACATTCGCGATTTGGTAAAAGATTTGAAACAGCGCAACATTGGTGTGCTGATTACTGACCATAATGTGCGTGAAACCTTGGAAATCGTCGACCGTGCCTGCATCATTTATGATGGACGCGTGCTGTTTTCGGGCAGCCCGGCTGATCTTGTCGCGGATGAAAATGTCCGCCGTCTGTACCTTGGTGAGGGCTTTAGTTTGTAACCATGGCACTCGGGCCACGCCTCGACCTAAGGCAAAGCCAATCACTGGTGATGACGCCACAGTTGCAGCAGGCCATTCGCTTGCTGGCACTGTCTAACTTAGAGATTGAAGCGTTCATCGCTGAAGAAATTGAAAAAAATCCTCTGCTCGAAACCGCCCCGTCAGACAATGAAGGCCGTGACGGAGAAGAGCCCCCCCTTACCGATATTCCGCTTACTGACGATCCAGTGCGCACAGACATCTTGCTCGATCAAGGCGAAGGCGCTGGCGGCAACAGTTTGGACGCGGATTATGAAGCCGAAACATTCCATCATGACAGTGCGGCTGACAGTGGCCCGGGCATGGATGGAGGTCTCGGCGCGTCAGGCGGCGGGCAAGGTTCCGAAGACGGATCCGATTTCGATTCAATGGCGGCGGATGCGCCTTCGCTCCACGATCATTTGATGGGACAGGCTGGCACTGCATTTCGCGGGGCCGACATGCTTCTCGCCAGCCATTTGATCGATCAAATTGATGAGTCCGGTTATCTCAGCGTCCCATTATTGGAGATCGCCAACCGCATGGGCGTGTCGTTGGCGCGCGTAGAGGGCATACTCGCGACCATTCAAACCTTTGACCCAACAGGGGTTGGCGCGCGCACCCTTTCCGAATGTCTCGCACTTCAGGTCAAGGAATTGGACCGCTATGACCCCGCCATGGCGCGGCTGATCGACAATCTTGATCTCCTTGCCCAAGGTCGCGTACCCCAATTACGGCGCATGTGCGGCGTCGATGAAGAAGATATGTCAGACATGATCCGCGAACTGCGCGCGCTTGATCCAAAACCTGGCCTGCGCTTTGGCGGAGAACGCATCCAAGCTGTTACCCCCGATGTATATGTCGCCGAACGCGGTAAAGGGTGGGCCATCGAAATCAATACGGCAAGCCTGCCACGGCTGCTGGTCAACCGCACTTATTATGCTGAACTCTCAGCGGGGGGACACCACGACAAAGCTTCAAAGGCGTGGTTGGGTGATTGCCTGACCACTGCAAACTGGCTGGTTAAAGCACTGGACCAGCGACAACGGACAATCATCAAGGTCGCATCAGAAATCGTTAAGCAGCAAGATGCTTTTTTCCGCAAAGGCGTCGCGCACTTGCGCCCTCTGACCCTGCGGATGGTCGCCGATGCCATCGGCATGCACGAATCGACCGTCAGCCGGGTAACATCGAACAAATATATGAGCTGTGCCCGCGGGCTTTTCGAACTCAAATATTTCTTCACCAGCAGTGTTGCGGCATCGGATGGCGGTGAAGCCGTGTCGGCAGAGGCGGTCAAAAACATGATACGCACCCTGATTATCGCAGAAAAAGCTGATGCCATCTTATCCGATGATACGCTTGTGGAGATGCTCAATAGCCATGGGTTTGATCTCGCCCGCCGGACCGTTGCCAAATACCGCGAAGCCATTGGGATAGGATCATCGGTGCAACGCCGCCGCGCACGTGCGCTGCAATCTCATGCGGCTTGATAAGTCATCGTAAACGATTGCTTTTACGGCGCGTGTCCGGCATAAATAATATGAAACTGAGGGGAAAATATGCGGCCATTCTTAATCGGAACAATGTTGGCATTTCTGGCGGTGACGCCAGCGTGGGCCAATGTCGGGCGCATTAAATCAGCGTCAGGTGGCGCCTATATTGAACGCGTGGGCCAACGCATTGCGATAAAACCCGGCTTTGTCCTTGAAAAAGGTGACGTGATCATAACCCCGGTCAAGGGCCGCGCTGGCATGACCTTTGTCGACAATTGCCGTCTGGCCGCCGGACCAAATAGCCGCATCACGATCAGCAATTTTGACTATAATGACACAACCCACAGCGGTGTTTTTGTTGCGGATATTGCCAAGGGCACAGTGGCCATTGTCGGCGGATTGATCGCCAAATCGGCTCCCAATGCGATGCGGGTAAAAACCCCCAAGGCGCTGTTCGCGGTGCGCGGCGCACGGATTGTGGTGCGCGTAAAATGAGGAACATCGCCAAACTCTCTGCGTTTTTCGCGGTCACTATCATCCTTTCAGGATGTGCGACCAATTCAGTGTCATTGCTGGACAGCACCGGCAGCGTGGCCGTGCTTAACCCTAAAAACGAAACAGAAATTTCAGTCATTGATAAGGCCGGAAGCATCGCCAATGTGTCAGGCAGCAATGTTTCCGTTAAAACAATGGATGCCGCCACATTAGAGGCAAACAATGCAGAACTTTTTGCCAGCCTACCAAAAGAGCCGCGCGCCTTCACATTATACTTTAAGGAAGGATCAACTGATCCTACCCCGGAATCAGCCTTGTTGCTCGACGAAATTTTTGCGGAAATCAAACGCCGTGCTGGGGCCGACCTGCAAATTACAGGCCACACCGATAGCGTCGGCAGCGAAGAAACCAACGACGCGCTATCACTGCGCCGTGCGGCGGAAATTACTGCCTATCTCTTCACACTTGGCCTCGACAAAACCATCGTCCGCTTGGGCGGTCGCGGCGAACGCGAACTCAAAGAACAGACCGGTGATAACGTCGCATCAGAAATGAACCGCCGCGTCGAGGTGTCGGTGCGCTAAGGTTGGGCTCGGGTGGCGTCTAACAGCGCCGCTTCACCCTTAAGGCAGCAACAGACTCGCGTCGCCGTAGGAATAGAAACGATAGTCATTGGCAATGGCGTGATCATAGGCCGCGATCATCCGTTCCCGCCCCATCAGCGCGCTGACCAGCATGAACAGGGTGGATTTTGGCAGATGAAAATTGGTCATCAGCCCGTCTATCCCTTTGAAACGGTATCCCGGGGTGATGAAAATCGCGGTGTCGCCAACAAAGGCTTGGATCTGACCGGCATCATCACAGGCGCTTTCGATCAGGCGCAGCGACGTTGTTCCCACCGCGATCACACGCCCGCCACCGGCCCGCACAGCGTTCAGGCGCGCGGCGACCGCTGGCAAAATACATCCCCATTCCGCGTGCATGCGGTGATCGGTGGTATCATCCACCTTCATCGGCAAAAATGTGCCAGCGCCGACATGGAGCGTGAGCATTTCGTGCCCCACCCCGCGCGCGTCAAGTGCAGCCATGAGCGCTGGCGTAAAATGGAGCGCCGCCGTGGGGGCCGCAACCGCCCCTGCTTCATTGGCGAACATGGTCTGATAATCATCGGTGTCGCGGGCATCGGTAGGGCGCTTGCCCGCAATATAGGGTGGCAACGGCATCGTCCCTGCGCGGTCCAGCAGCACTTCAACGGGGTCATCGCCTGCAAAAGTCAGCAGAAAGCTGCCGTCGTCTGCACCGTCACTGGCGCGCGCGAAAACGTCGTGCCCGAAATCGATAACGTCGCCTTCTTTCAGGCGTTTTGCATTGCGAATGAACGCACGCCAATCGCGCGGGCCTTCGCGCTTATGGAGCGTCGCGCCGATCCGTGCATTTCCGCGCATGCCCTCCAATTGTGCGGGGATGACGCGGGTGTCGTTAAACACAAGGCAGTCGCCGGGCGCGAGAAGATCGGGCAAATCACGCGCGACACGGTCCGTCATGCCCGCGCGGTCCACCACCAACATTTTGGCGGTATCGCGGGGAAACATAGGCCTTAAGGCGATATTTTCAGTCGGCAGAACAAAGTCAAAAAGGTCAACGCGCATCAGGGTTTTGGCGCTGGCGCCTCAGCAGGAACAAAAACAGGTGCTGGCGGTGTTGCGACGGGGGGTGCAGGCGGCGGCACAACCAAAGCGACACGCGCGGCATTTGGGCCATCAGACTCGATCCACGCCTTCAGAATTTTCGACGGATTGGCAGGCGGTTCGCCGCGTTCGATGCTATCAACAAAAGCCATGCCCTCAACCACGCGACCAAAGGCGGTATATTTGCCGTCAAGTTTCATATTGGGCTGAAACACAATGAAAAACTGGCTGTTGGCGGTATCAGGTTGATCGGTGCGCGCCGCTGAAAGAACGCCGCGCAAATGCGGAATGTTGTTAAATTCTGCCTTCAAATCCGGCAAAGGCGATCCGCCCTGCCCTGTGCCCGTTGGATCACCGCTTTGCGCCATGAACCCTTCAATCACGCGGTGGAAAATAATCCCGTCATAAAAACCGGATCGCACCAGCAATTTGGTCCTTTCAACCTGCATCGGGGCTTTGTCAGGGCGCAATTGAATGCGCACCGTACCACCGTTCGACAGCGATAGGACCAGCGTGTTTTGCGGTTCAATGGCGGGCACAAGCGCAACAATCGGCGCCGCAACAGGGGGTGTGCGTTTCGGCTTTTTCGCTTCTGCCAAACCGGTCATGCCCGTTACCAGCATCAGCGCAAGGATCAATTTTTTCACAAACACACTCCAAAAATCAAAATATATGTTGCCAGTCTTAAGCTGAGCATCATCTGAACAGATCAGCTGCCCTTGCGGCCAATGATGTCGACACGGGCCTGTACCTCTTCTTCAACACTGGGCGTTACAAATTTGTGGATCGGCCCGCCGTAGATCGCAATTTCCTTCACCAAGCGCGACGCGATCGGTTGCAATGCGACATCGGCCATCAGGAACACCGTTTCAATCCGATTGTTTATCTGTTGGTTCATGCCCGCCATTTGATATTCATATTCAAAATCGGCAACCGCGCGCAGCCCCCGCACAATCACCGATGCGCCCTGCTGTTCGGCAAAATGCATCAGCAATGCGTCGAAGGGCACAATATCAATCGCGCCACCGATACTCGCCACTTCGCGACTGACCATCGCCATGCGCTCATCGAGTGTAAACATCGGCGATTTGCTTGGATTGGTCGTCACTCCAATGACGAGCCGGTCGACAAGGGTCGCCCCGCGGCGGATAATATCCATATGTCCCAAAGTAACAGGATCAAATGTTCCTGGATAGACCCCAACCCGTTCGCGCATTACCGGTCCCTTTCCACAGTGTAGCGCGCAATGGCACGCAGCAGATCCGCTTCATTGCCATAGCTTTGCAGATGCGTAACCGCTTGTTTTACAAGCATATTTGCCTGCGCACGGGCACGGTCAACCCCGAGCAAAGACAGAAATGTTGCTTTCCCGGCAGTCGCATCTTTTTGCAATGCCTTCCCCGCGGCAACTTCGTCACCTTCGACATCCAATATGTCGTCGGCAATTTGAAAAGCGAGGCCAATATCACGCGCATAACCGCGTAAAGGTGCCCGCCCTTCATGCGGTAAGCGCCCCATAATTGCGCCCGCCTCAATACAAAAGGAAATCAGCGCACCCGTTTTCAACTGTTGCAACCGGGTGATCGTTGACAGGTCAAGCTTTTGGTTTTCAGCGGCCAAATCCATCATCTGCCCACCTGCCATCCCCGCAGGTCCGGATGCGCGCGCCAGTTCCAGGATCAATTCAGACCGCACAAAAGGGTCACTATGCGTGGCATCCTCGGCCAAAATCTCAAACGCAAGTGCATGGAGCGAATCCCCCGCGAGCACTGCCGTCGCTTCGTCAAAAGCCTTATGCACCGTCGGCTTACCGCGTCGCACATCATCATCATCCATGCACGGCATATCATCATGAATCAGCGAATAGACGTGGATACACTCAATCGCCGTCGCAACGCGGAGGGCCGCTTGCCGGTCAACATGAAACAAATCGCACGCCGCAATCACAAGCAACGGGCGCAGGCGTTTTCCACCGCCAATTGCGGCATGGCGCATCGCTTCATACAGGGTTTTGCGACTGTCCTCTGGAACCGGCAACAGCAGGTCAAAGGCATGATCAATATCACACGCAATATCACCCAGCGCTGATTGCAAAAGGCCGTGGCTGTTCACCAGCTTAACTGCCATCGAACGGCGCAGTGCCCGTCGGTTTGCCGTCACTGCCCAGCGTAATCTTTTCGATCCGCGCCTGCGCATCCTTCAGCCGTTTTTCACACTGCGCACGCAGCGCATCACCCTTGGTATAGAGTGTGATCGACTCGTCGAGCGCCGCATCACCCGATTCAAGCCGCGCAACGATCCCCTCCAATTGTTTCAGGGCATCTTCGAACGAAAGGTCGGCAAAATCGGGTTGGTCAGTCATAGCATTCGGTTGTGACGATGGGCGTCTTGCGGGTCAAGCTGCGTTGCGTGCGCTGGCGACTATTTTGGCCCATGCGGCTTCGTCAATGACCTCTATCCCAAGCTCTGCTGCTTTTTTGAGCTTTGATCCAGCCCCTGGCCCCGCGACCAATAGGTCGGTTTTCGCACTGACCGAACCCGACACTTTCGCGCCAAGCGATTCTGCCTGCGCCTTGGCCTCATCACGGCTCATGGTTTCTAAACTGCCTGTGAAGACCACGGTTTTTCCAGAAACAGCGGAAGCGCGGATGTTGGAAACATAGTCCGGGGGGGAAACCTCGGACAACAGATCATCCCATACTGCGCGGTTATGCGGTTCGTGGAAAAAATCGATTAAAGCCTCTGCGACCACCGGACCAATACCGTCGACAGCGGTCAATTCATCGCGCCCACTTTCGCGGATCGCAACGGCGGCAACCGCAGCGACGGACCCGAACGCCTTGATCAAATCCTTCGACGTGCCAGCGCCAACGTGGCGGATGCCAAGGCCGAACAGAAATTTAACAGGGTCTGGTGTGCGTTTCGCTTCAATCGCGGCTAACATATTGGCAACCGATTTTTCCTGCCAGCCTTCGCGGCCAAGGATTTGATCCCTATGGCGACGCAGGCGAAAAATGTCGGCAGGCGTTTGGATCAAGCCAATCTCAAAAAACTCAACGATGCTCTTCTCACCCAAGCCCTCAATATCGAGTGCCCCGCGCGACACGAAATGTTTTAATCGCTCGATACGCTGCGCTGGGCAGATGAGACCGCCGGTGCAGCGGACATCGACCTCCCCCTCCTCTGCCACGGCCTCTGATCCGCATTCTGGGCAATGATCTGGAAAGGAAAACGCCGCGCGCGACTCATCATGGGTCAGGACGGTAACGATTTGCGGAATGACATCACCTGCGCGCTGCACCACCACGCGGTCCCCCGGCCGCGCCCCAAGCCGTGCAATTTCATCACGGTTATGGAGCGTCACATTGGACACCACGACCCCGCCCACGGTCACAGGCTGTAAGCGCCCCACCGGCGTCAGTTTACCCGTGCGCCCCACCTGAATATCGATGCTGAGCAGCGTGGTTTGTGCCTGCTCTGCTGGAAATTTATGCGCGATGGCCCAGCGCGGAGCCTTTGCGACAAAGCCCAGTCGCTCCTGCCAATCGAGGCGATCAACCTTATACACAACCCCGTCAATATCGAACGGCAAGTCCGCGCGAGAAGCCTCAATTTTGGCATAATGCGACAAAACACCTTCGGCATTTGCAGCCGTGATCAGCATCTTATCAACGGGCAACCCCCATGCCGCGATGGCACGCATGACGCCGAACTGCGTGTCGGCGGGAAGTGCGGATACCTCGCCCCAGCCATGCGCCAAAAATCGCAAAGGCCGTGCCGCCGTGACGCTGGAATCCTTTTGACGCAACGACCCAGCAGCCGCATTACGCGGGTTAGCGAACAGCTTTTCACCCTCTTTTTGTTGCGCAGCATTGAGCGCAGCAAAATCGGATTTTGCCATATAGATTTCACCGCGAATTTCGAAGACTGCAGGTGCTGATCCATGCAAGATTTGGGGTATATCGGCAATCGTCGCAACATTTGCGGTCACATCTTCCCCCACCGCGCCGTCACCGCGTGTGGCCGCTTGCACCAGCACACCATTTTCATAACGCAGCGAACAAGACAGGCCGTCAATCTTGGGTTCCGCGCTCAGCGCAACTGACGTCCCTTCTGCGAGATTCAAGAACCGCCGGACACGCGCGACAAATTCAGCCACATCCGCGTCTTCAAACGCATTGTCGAGGCTGA
Source organism: Chakrabartia sp. (assembly GCA_040079575.1). Taxonomy (GTDB): domain Bacteria; phylum Pseudomonadota; class Alphaproteobacteria; order Sphingomonadales; family Sphingomonadaceae; genus Aquisediminimonas. The sequence continues at coordinate 23,766 of JBEBKH010000005.1, forward strand.
GCATCGCTTTGGCATGTTTGACTTTGGTCAGGTGCGTTGCAGGTGCCGCCCCCACCAAATTATTGGGGCTATCGGCGCGAATAAGATCGGGGAACTCCGCCTCTAACGCATTATTTTCGCGCACCAGCGCATCATAGGCAGCGTCTGCAATTTCCGGCTCATCATTGGTATGATAGAGCCGGTTGTGCCGCGCAATTTCCTTGGCAAGGCGCATCAACCGATTGGCGGCTTCGGCTTCCGTCATACCGCCTCCAACAGCCGCCCAGCCTGCGCACGGGCTTCGTCTGTGACTTCTGCCCCTGAGAGCATCCGAGCGATTTCTTCGCGGCGTTCGGCGGTGTCCAGCGCGCGAACATTTGTCCGCGTTACGGTGCCGTCATGGGATTTGGCGATCATCAAGTGCGCATCTCCTCGCGCTGCCACTTGGGGACTGTGTGTCACCACCAACAATTGCGCACGCTGTGACAATCGTGACAGCCTGTCGCCAATAGCGCTCGCCACCGCGCCGCCAACGCCGCGGTCGATTTCATCAAAGATCATTGTTGTCGCGCCGCCTTCTTCAGCAAGCGCCACCTTCAATGCCAGAATGAAGCGCGAAAGTTCGCCGCCGCTGGCGATCTTCATCATTGGTGCAAACGGCGCGCCGGGGTTGGTGGAGATTTCAAATTCAACCCGGTCCATACCGTGCGGCCCCCAGGCAATTTCCGGCAAAGGATCAACCACGGTTTTGAATTTGGCCGCATCCAGCTTTAAGGGGGTAAGTTCACCTGCAACAGCCGTATCGAGCCTGGCAGCACCGGCTATCCGCGTTTCACGGAGCGATGACGCAGCGTTTTGATAGGCCGCGCGCGTGTGCGCAACCTCTGCCTCTAACCGGACCAACCCCTCCCCGCCCGCTTCAATCGCGTCGAGTTTGGCGGAGAGTTCATTGGTCAAATCCGCCAGTGCATCAGGTTGCACCCGGTGTTTGCGCGCCAATCCGCGCAGTTCAAACAGCCGTTCTTCATCGGACTCCAGCTTGCGTGGATCAAAGATCAATGTCCGCGCAGCTTCGCGGATCTTTTCTTCGGCGACCGAGCCCTCAATGATCGCGCGGTCAACCGCCGCAAGCGCATCGGTCAGCGCCGCATCGCCCTCTGCAATCCGGTCCAAAATCCGCGCCGCTTGACGGAGTTGAGAAAGGCCACCATCCGCGCCGTCGATATAAGCTGTCAAATCATCAAGTTCTGCTGCAATCTTTTCGCCGCGTTGCATCGCCGACCGTCGGGTGGACAATATTTCTTCTTCGCCAGGTTCCGCCGCAAACGCGCGGAGTTCTGCAACTGTATGCGTCAACCAATCGCGGTCGCGCTCTGCGTCTGCGAGGGCGTTTTGCGCCGCCGCCAAAGCGTCAACCGCCGCGCGCATCGCTTCATAACTATTTGCAACCGCGCGCGTATCGGCTTTTGCAAAACTGTCGAGCAAGGCCCGGTGCCCACGCGGGTTGATCAGGCCACGATCATCATGTTGTCCGTGAATTTCGACGAGGACATTGCCCAAATCACGCAGCAGCGCTGCCGATACTGGCTGATCATTGATAAAGGCACGGCTCCCCCCATCGGCTTTCACAGTGCGTCGCACAATCAAGGGCTCGCCTGCTTCAATCATCAGATCATGCGTCGCGAGGATATTATGCGCGCTGGAGGGTGGATCGAAACTGGCCGTTACACTTGCGAGTGGCGCACCGTTCCGCACGAGACCGGCGTTGGCACGGTCGCCAAGCGCCAAACCCAAGGCATCAAGCAAAATCGATTTTCCAGCACCGGTTTCACCCGTCAACACACCGAGACCACCTTGGAAATCAAGATCAAGGGCCTCGATCAGCACAACATCGCGGATCGATAGGCGTGTCAGCATTTCAGCATAAAATCAGGAAGCGGGATTTTTCTGCATCAACGCATAAGCGCGTTCATACCATTCCGTCCCGGCATAGTTCGCACCCAATACTGCCGCTGATTTCTGCGCTTCTGCAGGAATACCAAGCGCCAAATAGCTTTCTGTTAGGCGCATCAATGCTTCTGGCGTGTGTGTGGTGGTTTCATAGGTGTCAATCACCTTACGGAAACGGACAACCGATGCCAGCCACTGCCCGCGGCGTTGATAGAAACGGCCAATTTCCATTTCTTTGCCGGCCAAATGATCCTGCACCAGATCAATTTTCAAGCGCGCATCGGCAGCATAGCGTGATGTTGGATAGCGACGAATGACTTCACCAAGCGAATCTAGAGCCTGCTGCGATATTTTTTGGTCGCGCGTCACGTCAGAGATTTGCTCATAATAATTGAGCGAGATTAGGTAATAGGCATAAGGCGCGTCGCGGTTCCCAGGGTGAATTTGAAGAAAACGCTGCGCAGAGCTGGTTGATTCGTTAAAATCACGTGCGAGATAATAGCTAAAGGCGCTCATCAACTGCGCGCGCCGGGCCCATACCGAATAAGGATGTTGACGCTCCACCTCATCAAACAAGGCCGCAGCCAGCTTATACTGCTTACGGTCCAGCCGGTCTTTGGCCGCGTTGTAAAGCGAGTTTACGTCGCGCGCGACATAGGATGTGTCGGCTTTCGACTTACCGCGCCCTGCACATCCAGCAAGGGGTGACAGGATCGCGACAGTGGCGAGAAGGGCGATGATTCTGGCTTTTGGCATAGACATGGCGATTGTCTTAGCGAGTGGCTTCGCACTCGCCAAGCACAGAGATTGTGTAGTTCACCGCTTTTCCGATATGATCTGCCGCATGAGTGCAATTTTACTGTCCACAATCCGCGTCGAAAAACCTTGGGGCCGCCATACATTATGGCCCGGCTTTGGAGATGCAGCCCGTGATGAGCCACCCGTTGGTGAAATTTGGTTTGATACACCGCCTGGTAAAGAACCGGATTTGATGATCAAATATCTGTTCACCAGCGAGCGACTGTCGATCCAAGTTCACCCTGATGACCAAGCCGCCCGCGCTTCTGGATATGCGCGCGGTAAGGAGGAGGCGTGGCTGATCCTAGCAGCAGAGCCGACATCAACCATTGCCATCGGGACAACGCGCCCAGTCTCGCACAATGCATTGCGCGCGGCCTGCCTTGATGGCAGCATTGAAACATTGATGGACTGGAAACCTGTAAAAGACGGGGATTTCATCTATTTGCCCGCAGGAACCATTCACGCCATTGGCGCGGGGATAACCCTGATCGAAGTCCAGCAGAATATCGACCTCACCTACCGCCTCTATGATTACGGCCGGCCGCGCGAACTTCATTTGGAGGCTGGGATTGCCGTTTCTCATCCCGTTCCCTTTGTGATCAACGATCAGTCCCGTATTTTGAATTCGGGCCGAACGATTTTAACTGAAGGCGGAAAATTTGCCATAGAACGCTGGCAGGGAAATGCGCCCGTGCATCAGGTTTTAGGGGACAGCGTTGCATGGTTTGTGCCGGTCAGGGGCGTTGGCACTATTGGCGACGCACATTGGTCAGCGGGGCAATGCTGGCAGGTTTCGGGTGATGTTGCGATAACAGCAGCTGGCAATGATGCCGACATGCTATTCGCTTATACTGGGCCAGTACGTTCATGATCCGCGTTTTGACATTATCAACCCTGTTTCCTGATGTCCGTCGTCCTGTCTTTGGACCTTTCGTTGAGCGTCAGACGCTTGGCATCGCCGCACATCCAGACGTTGAGGTCAGGGTAGTTGCGTCAATTGGCTTGCCCCCCACCCCTTTCTCGCGATTACCACGTTACGCCGCACAGCGTGAACTGCCGCTTTGGGAAATGTGGAAAGGGTTGCCAGTTTACCGCCCCCGGTTTCGCCACATCCCTGCAACCAAGGGGCGGTTTGATGCCGCATCTTTGGCGCGCGATGTTCAACCTGTTTTGGAAATGATTCGTGAAGACTTTCCATTTGATGTGATTGATGCAGAATTCTTCTTCCCAGACGGCCCAGCCGCCATCACGATGGGTAAAGCATTGGGTGTCCCCGTCTCGATTAAAGCGCGCGGCGCGGACATTCATTTCTGGGGCAGTAATCCGCCAACGAAGGCACAAGTTATCAATGCGGGGCAATGTGCCGATGGCATGTTGGCAGTATCAGCGGCCCTCAAGCACGACATGGTGGCTTTGGGCATGCCAGAAGACCGGATCACCGTTCACTATACAGGCGTTGACCTTGAACAATTTGCCCCGCGTGATCGCAGTGCGACAAAGGATCGTTTGGGTGTCGTTGGCCCCTTGATTGCCACCGTCGGTGCACTGATTGAGCGCAAAAGCCAAGCATTGGTGATTGAAGCGCTGGCTGCGATACCATCGGCCAAGCTCGTTCTGATCGGTCAGGGCCCAGACCGCGAAAAACTCTATGCTCAAGCAAAAAAACGCGGGCTAACCGACCGCGTCATTTTCACGGGCAGCCTGCCGCAGCAGGACATTGCCATTTGGTTGGGCGCGGCGGATGTCATGTGCTTGCCATCCGCTTCCGAAGGCCTTGCCAATGCCTGGGTTGAAGCGTTGGCATGCGGGACGCCCATTGTCATTGCTGACGTCGGCGGCGCACGCGAACTGATCGACAGACCAGAAGCGGGTCGCTTGGTCCCGCGCACTGCTGCTGCAATTGCAGAAGCAATCAACGCTGTGATCGCAGCGCCGCCACTACAAGTCGACGTGCGCAAAATGGCAGAACGTTTCACATGGGCCCGCAACACGCAGACCCTTTATGAACATTTTTCAGCCCTTATCCGAAAATGATTCTGAGCGCGTAACCCGCTCTGCTCCTCCCGGAGATACGGCCTGAACGAAACTGTCCGTCCCGACTTTCAACCAGATCAACACAGGGTTGGAAATGTAGAAGGACGAAAATGTCCCGATCACAATCCCGAGCAACATCGCTGCGGTGAAACCGAAAATAATATCGGGCCCCAGAAACAACAAAATCGCAAGCGTGATAATCAACGATAAGGATGTTGTGACCGTGCGTGACAGTGTTTCATTGGTTGACAGATCGATCAATGGTTCAATTTCCATTTTCCGCCATTTCCTCAAATTCTCTCGAATACGGTCATAGACAACAATCGTATCGTTGAGCGAATATCCGATAATCGTCAGGATGGCAGCAATCACGTTGAGGTCAAATTGCAACTGGGTCAGCGCGAAAAAGCCGAAGGTCAAAACCACATCGTGGAATAATGTCACGAGTGCACCGACGCCGAATTGCCATTCAAACCGGAACCAGATGAACAAGGCAATCCCTGTCATCGCAAGCGCGAGCGCAAGCGATCCCGTGCTAAACAGCTCACACCCGACCTTACCGGACACCGAATTAACCGATCCGATATTGACGCCGGGGTAGCCAGTTTCAATCGCGGCGCGCACCTGCGACGCTATTTTATTCGAATTATCGTCCTTCGTGCCAACGCCAGCCCCGATACATTTACCAATCGGATTGCCGCTTCCTGCAAGCGGCACGCGGACGTTCATCGTGCGGTTATTACCAAGCTCTTGGATCGTGACATCGCCGACGTTGAGTTTTTCAAGGCGATTGCGAAATTCCGCAATATCGACTGATTTCGCAAAAGTGACGCGCATCTGTTGACCGCCGACAAAATCAACACCCCAATTCAACCCGCGTGTCGCGACCAGCGCAAACGACGCAACAATTAAGGTAATCGATATAGCCAATGCCACCCAGCGCCAGCGCAGAAAGCGGATATTGGTGGTATCAGGAACAAGTTTAATGGGGCGCATGGTTGCCAGTTCCCGTTAGAGGTTAAGCGACTTGGGCCGGTTGCGACGCAGATAGTCAGCAACGAGCAAGCGCGTGAAAGTAACACCAGTGAAAACCGATGTGATGATGCCAATCGCCAGCACAACCGCAAATCCCTTGATCGGGCCAGACCCGAACCAAAACAAGATGATCGCGGAAATAACGTTGGTGATGTTCGCGTCAAAAATGGCGGTACTGGCTTCTTTATAACCAAATTCGACAGCCTGCATCGCATGACGCCCCCTGCGGACTTCTTCTCGAATACGTTCATTGATCAAAACGTTGGCGTCGACAGCCGCACCAATGGTCAATACAAATCCGGCGATGCCGGGCAAGGTCAGCGTCGCGTTGAAAATCGCCATCCCACCAAGAACCAGCAAGGCATTCAAGAATAATGCAAGCGTGGTGTACACCCCGAACCGGAAATAGGTCAGCAGCATATAGGCAACCAGCGCCGCCGTGGCGAGGAGCCCGGCAAGCACGCCTTTTTCAATTGAATCCTTACCGAGCTCAGCGCTCACAGTGCTTTCTTCAACCACTTTAAGCGCAACAGGCAGCTTGCCTGAACGCAGAGAAACGGCAAGTTCGTTGGCCGATTCAACAGTGAAACCACCTCCAGAAATCTGGGCATTGCCACCAAGAATTGCCTCATTGATGTTCGGCGCGGAAATAACCAATCCATCAAGAATGATCGCAAAGGGCTTCCCCACATTTTCAGCGGTTACGCGCCCGAATTTACGGCCGCCTTGGCTGTTAAACGTCAGCGAAACAGTTGGAGTATTATTCTGTTGATCAAAGGCCTGCGTCGCGTTGTTCAGCTCATCGCCTGACACCATAACCCGGCGTTTGACGGCGATGAAGCCGCCTTCTTGCATTGGCAGCACCTGACTGCCCGCAGGTGCGCGGCCCTGCTGTACTTCCGCTGGATCAGCCAAAAGATCGACAAGTTTGAACTCCAGCTTTGCTGTCTTGCCGAGCAAACGTTTCAAAGCCTCAGGGTCTTGAAGCCCGGGCACTTGCACCAAAATACGGTCATTCCCCTGACGAATAACGGTCACTTCGCGCGTGCCATCTGGGTCAATACGTTTGGCAACAACGTTGCGCGCAGTATCAAGTGCGGTGTTGATTTCCGTCGCAATCCCAGCCTCGGTTGGTACCATCACAATGCGTGTGCTGTCGCGCACCGACACATCCCAATCCCGCTGTCCTGCAATACCCACGCCGTTTGTTTGCTGACGCGCAAGATCAACCGCGCGGTCAAGTTGGGTGGGTTCACGCACCATGAAATTCAGCGCATTTTCCGCCGTCGAAATATCGCTAATCTCAATCCGGGGATCGGCGCGGCGCATTTCGGTGCGGATATTTTCTTCCATCCGTTCCAATTGCTGTTTGCGCACATCAGCGACATCAGCCTCCAACAGCAAATGGCTGCCGCCAGACAAATCCAGCCCCAGATTGATGTGGATATTCTGCATCCAAACAGGAAGCTGGGCTTTGGCGGAGGCTGGCAACAAACTTGGCACGGCGCACAGCACGCCAATTGCGGTCGTAATGATGACCAGCCAAACCTTCCAGCGGGGGAAATTGAGCATATTATATTCAGTCGTTGGCTGGCTTGGCAGTGCCTAGCGGGGTAACATCGGTCAGCGTGGCCACTACAACCTTCACCTTCACGCCGGTCGCGATTTCGACTTCAACCGTGTCGCCGTCAACCTTGGTCACTTTACCAACAATGCCGCCAGCAGTCAGAACAGTATCGCCTTTTTTAACAGCGGCGATCATCGCGCGGTGCGCCTTGGCACGTTGCTGCTGCGGTCGGATCATCAAAAACCAAAAGATCAAACCGATCAGAATGAACTGGCCAAAGAAGAATATGGTGCTTGATGTTCCGCCTGCGGCAGCGCCAGCGGTTTGAGCAAAAGCAGGAGATGCAAACATTATATTTCTTTCGGCAAAGGGGAAACGACCATGTCAAGTCTTGTATTAACCAGCGCGGCTAGCAAATAGACGGGGGCCGCGCAACAACAGCGTGTAAATTGTGTAAAGGAATAGCCGTTGATTTTTGTCATGGGACATATGAAAGTGCGGGCGGGCGACGCCGCATATTTAAGGCCAATCATAACCGATCAAACCCATTCAACCCGCGCGCAGGACGGCTGCGATCACTATAGTATTTCATCTGACATCCACGACACTGATCTTTTGTGGATCAATGAACGGTGGCGCGACACCGCATGTCAGGCGGATCATATGGTGAGCGATCATATGGTCAGATTCAACATTGGTATGCACCGCGCCAAAATTCTCAACGCCAATGTCGTTATTTTTGGTGAAAATAATCGCGTATCAAAATTGATCAACATCGGTAACAATGTGCCACCAAAAGGGAGCAAGGATATGATTATTGTTATGGGGTCGATTCGTATGGGCGACGGCGAAATTGACCGTCTTCAGAGCGAAATGGCCACACAAATGGCAACGACCCAGGCCGAAGACGGCTGTGAACTTTATGTTTTTTCGCGCGACGTGACGGACCCCAATTTACTTTTGATCTCGGAACGTTGGCGGGATGGCGATGCTTTGGCCGCCCACGGGAAAGCACCGCACATGGCTGTGTTTAATAAAGCCATTGGTGGCGCAAAGATCGAACATATCAGCGTCAAATCTTACGAAGCAGGCACGGTCCGAACCCTCATCGGCGAATAATACCCCCAATGAGATGCACCTTGCGTTCAACCGAGCGGCAGCGTAATGCCCGCCCCTCGGTCGGGACGTGGCGCAGCTTGGTAGCGCACCACACTGGGGGTGTGGGGGTCGCAGGTTCGAATCCTGTCGTCCCGACCAATTGTCCGTCTGGTAGCTCGGCCTTAGCAATCAGTTCAAACAGGTCTGTAACACGGGCCTTATAAACGTCTTGAGGAATGATGTGAGAACGCTGAGCGCCGGGAGCAAGCGGCACTTTGTCGAACCGCAACTTGCCATTTGTTAGCGGCTGCCGTGACAACGACCCGGTCGGCGTATCCTGACCCATTATTTCCCCCGTTTACAAAATGACTTCAGAATTCATCAACGATACTTGACGACAGCCCTGCGGGCACCGTGGCGTAAATGCCCCGTATCCCGGCTTCTTTTGCCGCCGCCAGAAGCTCTCTTGACCAGAACCATTTTTGAAAAGCGTCGATATCGGCAAAATTGTGTATGCCCTTGGTCAGCTCAGACTGAAAGGCAGCCCCATTTGGAAAGCGAACGTCCGTGAAACACTGCTCAACAATTTTTCTTCTCTCGATCTGGACATCGCAGCGGTCCGGATCGACCGCTTCAAGCGCCCGGTTAGGCATCACCAAATTAAAGGGGACCTCGCCATCCAAGGCCTTGATCATGACGGGCATCACATCCAATGATCCCGGATCAAGGCGCTCGATCACGTCCAGCAGCGCCGGTGAAACAAGATAAGCAGCACCTTGGGACTGGAAAAAATCAACGAGCTTTCCAAGCTTTTTCCTAAATCTGAAATCAGGCTGCTCGACAAGCGTGTCCAATCCATTACGCGGCTTCACCCGGGAACCAGTCCAGAGGCTTTGCAAAGGCTCCGGAGGGTTAGTCCACGAAACAACCGCGTCATAATTCCAGTTAGTCATCACCTCAACGAAACGATTTTCATCGGCGGAAGCGTGCTTCGCCTTGAACAACCGAGATTGCCCCTCTGGCACTTCGGCAAGCAGATCAGTGATTTTGCGATTCATATTCTGTTGCCTTTTTGATGAAACGCCGATTGCAGCAGCGCCGGACGTGCGGAAGATGTCCGTATAGCTCATGCTACACAACTGCCCATCCATGCACTTGCGACCAGCGCGAAGGTCACTACAAGAGGGTGACGAAACAGTTTCATCTTCCGGAATCGCCTCCCAATACGGAGCTGACGCTAAAGGTCGATGTGAAGTCGCGCAAGATGATTTTGCAATAATATCAACCGATTTGGAAATATCGTGTTACACCTACTTAAGTTCTCACCGCTCCCGCCCTGCCTGCGAAATACTCGTCTGGCAATTTAGCTTGAAAAATCAGTTCGAATAGTTCGCGAACACGAACCTTATAAACATTCTGAGGAATAACGTGAGAACGCTGAGCGCCGGGAGCAAGCGGCACTTTGTCGAACGGCATCTTTCCTAATGAAAGCGGCTGCCGTGACGCCGACCCGGTCGGTATATCCTGCCCCGTTATTATCCCCGTTAACTAAATTATTTCAAAACTGATCGATGTCTATCGTTGGCAGCGTCGCGGGCACAGAGGCACTAACACCCCGCATCCCAGCGTCCTTCACGGCCGCCAGCAATTCTCTGGACCAAAACCATTTGTTCGGCGCATCGAGATCAGCAAAATTATGTATGCTCTTGGTTATCTCGGAATGAAAGGCAGCGCCTCCAGATAGTCGAACCAAAGTTCGCCATTTGCCACCACCAATATCCACTGCCTCAATCTGGACATCACACCGGTCTGGATCGACCGCTTCAAGCAGACGCTTAGGCATCACAAAATAAAAGGGAGCCCCGCCATCCTTGGCCTTGATCACCACAGGTCTTACTTCCAGCGATCCGGGATCAAGCCGCTCGATGACGGCCAGCAGCGCTGGTGAAACAAGATAGACAGCTCCCCCCCCCGGCTGGTGAAAATCAACGAGCTTTGAACCTTGTCCGTTAAATGTAATGTTAGGCTCGACAAGCGCATCCAGTCCAATACGCGGTTTCACGCGAGTACCTGTCCAAGGCTGCTCCTCAAATTCGGCTTGGTTTTTCCACCAAACGTACGGTTCGTAATTCAAGTTGCTCCACACCTCGACGAAACGATCATCATCGGCAGAAGGGTGTTTCGCCTTGAAAAGCCGCGATTCTCCCTCGGGCAATTCGGCAAGCAGGTCAGTGATTGTGCGGGTCATATTCTGTTGCCTTTTGCTGAAATGCCGACTGCTGTAGTGCTGGAATTGCGTGATCTTTTTATCCCGATCATTTTACACAGTCACTTTGCGCCTGCATCAATTCCGGGGACACAATACCAATTAGATGTCCGCTTTTAGGTGCTTATCACCAATTGACGGCACGGGAGCGGCGAAAAATGGTGGGAAGCGGCATGTCGCTTTAGTGTCTTTGCTGCTCCCTGCCATCCCAACGCTCGTCGCCCCGCGCTTGACACAGGCTAGGCTTCTTCGCCGATTGCGGCCCGCTTCAGCGAAAATGTAAGCGGTTTCTGGCGACCGGCTTGCGCCTGACGGGATAGCGGCGATGATTGCCGTCCATGTTTTGGCGTGGTTTGTGTCGGACTAAATATCTGTTTGCCGACATAATCATATCCGAAATCACCCATATCCGTATACAGTGCTTGCCTCATTCAACCTAAGATCAGTTCTGACCCAAATCTAATTTGACCGCAACATCACCCCCCTGTGGGTGGGGTGGTCGGATCATACAAAAAGAATGGTGCGGGCGGTGGGAATCGAACCCACACTCCTTGCGGAACGGGATTTTGAATCCCGCGCGTCTACCAATTCCACCACGCCCGCATATTCAGTACCAATCTACCAGCCACACCTACTTTGTCTTTCACACAGCTTGGCGCGTCCGGTTGAAACAGACAACGAAAACAGTCTGGATCGATATATTTGCGTGCTGTCTTTCAGCACGTTTCCTCAGCTACTCCATTTGCCTCAACATTTTGGGTCGAGCGCGTCTACCAATTTCACCACAGGGGCACATGCCTTTCGGCAACGGAAACGTCGCCTAGCCTAGGCTGAACTGCTCTGCAAGACCGAACATAGGAAACATTAGGGCCAAACCCTAAACGCCTACCCCGCGCGGATTGGGACCATAGCGGTTTTCCATCTCGGAACCGGGCAAAGCCAAGAAAATTACCAAGGCAACAAACCCAATGGTCAAAGCGCCCAGCGACATTAACTCTGCTCTCGGGTTATCACGGGAAACGATCCACCCCAGATAAGGGAAATAAAGCAGCATCATCCACCATCCAGACCGGCCAGTGTCATGCAATCTGCGCGCACCAACAGACAGAAAGGGCAGAAGCAGGACGAGCGAGATGGAAAGTTCCATCACCCCCATCCCTGCCGCCACCGGCACTCGCACACCGTCCATGCCATCAATAAAATTTGCAGCGAGAGTCAGGACAACAAACAACACGGAAAATAACCAAAATTCAACGCGGCGTGAACGTCCTGTAAAATCAGCATATTTCTTAAATGGCGCGATGATCCAGTGCATATTATACCTCCCTCATAGTGACGAGCGTTACGCTGAACCAAAACCAACTGGCAAGGACAAAAAATTAATTTCGAGGCGCTTGCCGGCGATAGGAAAGTGCTTCTGCCACATGAATCCGGGTAACCGCATCACTGTTCGCCAAATCAGCGATGGTGCGGGCTACGCGGAGGATGCGCGTATATCCCCGCGCTGAAAGCCGCATCGCCTCTGCTGCTTGGGCCAATAATTTGCGCCCCGGATCATCGGGCGTTGCGACCATGTCTAACAGTGCGCCGTCGGCCTCTGCATTGGTGCGTACTCCCTGCCCTTCATAGCGCGTGCTTTGGATGTCACGCGCTGCCGCCACGCGCGAGCGCACTTGAGCAGACCCTTCGCTTGGCGGTGGCAAAACAAGATCGGCGGCTGAAACGGCAGCAACCTCTACATGAAGGTCAATCCGGTCAAGCAATGGCCCCGACACCTTGGCCTGATAATCCGCCGCACAGCGCGGCGCACGAGCACAGGCAAGTGATGCATCACCCAAATGCCCGCAGCGACAGGGGTTCATCGCCGCAATCAACTGCACCCGGGCGGGAAAGGTGACATGGGCATTGGCGCGGGCCACGCTGACCTTCCCCGTTTCAAGCGGCTGCCGCAGCGAATCGAGCACGGCACGTTGAAATTCTGGCAGTTCATCAAGGAATAAGACACCCAAATGGGCAAGGCTGACTTCGCCGGGCCGCACCCGTAATCCGCCGCCAACCAAGGCCGCCATCGACGCCGAATGATGCGGGGATCGAAACGGGCGCGTGCGCACCAAGCGGCCAGATTGTAAGACGCCAGCAACACTGGCCACCATTGATACTTCAAGCGCCTCCGCAGCCGTTAAATCAGGTAAAATGCCAGGGACACAAGAAGCCAGCAGTGATTTGCCTGAGCCCGGCGGGCCGACCATCACGAGATTATGGCCACCTGCTGCGGCAATTTCAACCGCGCGTTTGGCGGTTTCCTGTCCCTTGACTTGCGCGAGATCTGGCCCGTGGGTGCGCTCCTCGACTTCTCCCGAAATGGGCGGCGCGATCAGCGATTGACCCTTAAAATGATTGAGCAAAGTCAAAAGGTCTGGGGCTGCAATCACCTCAACCATCCCCGCCCATGCTGCCTCTGGCCCCTGCGCGGCAGGACAGACGAGCCCAAGCTGATTTTCAGAAGCATGGAGTGCTGCCAACAGAACCCCCGGCGAAGACGCAACCCGACCGTCCAAGCCCAATTCCCCAACGACCAGATAGGATGCGAGCGTTTCCGCATCGACCACCCCCATCGCGCCTAACAGTGCAAGCGCAATCGGCAGATCATAGTGCGATCCTTCCTTGGGCAGATCAGCGGGCGAAAGATTGACCGTGATCCGTTTGGGCGGCAGTGACAGACCAATGGCTGAAATCGCGGCGCGCACGCGTTCACGGCTTTCGGCAACGGCTTTATCCGCAAGCCCAACCACGACAAAACTCGGCACACCTGGTGCAACCTGACATTGCACCTCAATGCTGCGCGCTTCCAAACCCAGATAGGCGACGGTCATGACAGTTGCGACCATCAGGCGGAAAACACAGGCAATAAAGCCTTAACCAAATGTTTCAGCACATTTGAAGGGGTCAGAACGTCAAACGCAGCATTGAAAACTGCGGAAAAAGACTGTTCGATGAAATTAAGATCAACATCCATGCTTCATACTATAGCTGCACTCGCTGCTGTGTCGATTGCTGTCTTTACTGTTCCTGCACTTGGAGCAGGCAATTTTTCCACAACCATTCAAAATACGCAATATGAAGAATGGGAAGAGGTTGAAAATGACGCCTCGATTCCTGCACCAAATAATTTCGTCGCACAATTTGGTCCATTTTTTGTTATTGACGCCAACACTATAGAAATGAACGGTATCGTTGATGAAACGACACCAGCGCAATTCCGAAAGTTGATGGCGCAGTATCCAACCATCAAAATACTGCGCATGGTCGATTGTCCGGGCACAGAAAATGATGACGCTAATCTTTCGCTTGCGCGCATGGTGCGGCGCGCAGGGCTTAACACGCATGTACCCGCAAATGGCTCGATCCGTTCAGGCGGTGTTGAATTGTTTCTTGCCGGGGTCAAACGGACACAAGAACCCGGCGCGGAATTTGGCGTTCACAGCTGGCAGGATGAAGATGGACGTGAAGCGCGTGATTATGCTGCGAATAATCCGGTCCACGCTGCCTATGTCAATTATTATGTCGATATGGGCTTTGACCGCGACACAGCGCGCAATTTCTATTCCTTCACCAATACCGCTGCCCCTGCCAATGGCATTCATTATATGACGGGCAATGAACTCGCGCGGTATCGTCTGCTCAATTGAACGAAATTTGCGTGACCGTCTTGTTACGGTAACACAGACACCCCACATGCGCATGATGGCCATGCGCGACACTTGGAATCGATTGCGACAAAATCCAACCGTGCGGGTGGTGCTTTTTGTGATTGGCTGCATTTTTCTGATCATTACGCCGCTTTTGGGCCCACTTCCCGGCCCTGGCGGCATTTTCACTTTCGCCATTGGTCTTGGCCTCGTGCTGCAAACCTCTGCATGGGCTCGGCGGCGCTATGTCCGGTTCAAGCGGCGCTATCCAAAACAGGGCGGTTGGGCGGATTGGGGCCTAAGACGTGCCAGTGCCAAACGGCGTGTGAAAAATGCAAAGCGGGAAATATCGGGTAATGATTGACTTGGCAGACCTTTCTGCCTATCGCCAATCACAACATGGTCGCCAGCATATGGCGGCCTTTTCTATTCAAGACGTATTGAGGACATGAGCGATGAAGCGCACTTTTCAGCCGAGCAATCTGGTTCGCGCGCGCCGGCACGGGTTTCGGACACGGATGTCCACAGTGGGCGGTCGCGCCGTGATTCGCAATCGCCGTGCCCGCGGCCGCAAAAAACTGTCCGCCTAACACCGATCCGCAAACGGTCAGATTTTCTCGCAGCTAATTCTGCGAGGCGATTCGCGACTCCGGGATTTGTTTTACTCGTGCGTGATCGTGGTGATTTAGACACGACGATGCGCTTGGGCATCACCGTCACAAAAAAAATTGGAAACGCTGTGATTCGCAACCGGATGAAACGCCGGTTTCGCGCTTTGGCAAATGATGTCATTGCTGCGTCCGGAAAATCTGGTGCTGATCACATATTGATTGGGCGCTTGGGCGGGATAGAGCGCGATTATGCACTCATTCGCAGCGAACTTGATAAGGCCGTAAAGCGAGCTGTTCAGTGATAGCTCGGCTCCTGATTGGCGTTGCCCGGCTTTGGCAGATGGGTCCATCAGCTGTTTTACCACCAACATGTCGGTATCAACCATCATGTTCGGCCTATGCAATTGAGGCCCTAGGGCGCTATGGCGCGCTCAAAGGCGGCTGGATTTCAGTCAAAAGGATCATGCGGTGTCATCCTTGGGGTGCACATGGTTATGATCCTGTTCCATGATTTGGGGGAATAATAGTGAACGAGCAGCGTAATTTGATCATGGCCTTTGTCCTGTCCGCATTGGTTTTGGTCGGCTGGACTGTGATCGGTGATCGCTTCTTCCCGCAACCAAAGCCCACAGCGACGCAGGCGGCAAAACAGAACGCGACGACGACCGCACCAGCCGCATCTGCGCCGATCGTTCGTAATCGTGAAGCTGTAATTGGCGACAGTCCGCGCATTCAGATCGAATCGCCCAAATTAAAAGGGTCGATTGCACTCAAAGGTGCGCGGATTGATGATCTGGTCCTCATCAGCCACCGGACAACGGTCAAGAAAAACTCTGGCCCTGTGCAACTTCTGTCACCGGGCGGATCAAAGCTTGGTTATTTTGCGGGCTTTGGCTGGTCTGGTGAAGGCCTCATTGCGCCGGCAGCAGACACGCTTTGGAAAGCCGATGGCGCGAAATTAACCCCAACAACGCCGATCACGCTGACATGGGATAATGGTCAGGGACAGACATTTGCCATCCGCCTGTCGCTCGACAAGGAATATATGTTCACGGTTGACCAGACCGTTACCAACGCCGGTGCGGCCGCGATTGGTGTACGCGGATATGGCTATATCAGCCGCTCTTTTGCCGCCCTTGGTCAGGGCAGCTCGCTTGCTGGCCCCAGCCATGATGTTGATAGCTGGACCATGCATGTGGGTCCGATTGGCACTTTCAATGGTGCGACCAATTATGATGTTAATTATAGCACGCTTGATGAAGCAGGCGATAATGGTCCAAAATTCTCGACCAAAGGCGGCTGGATCGGCTTTGGTGATACCTATTGGTTGACGGCCCTCGCTCCCGCCAACAATGCGCAGATCGACGCCAGTTTCCGAAAAGGTGGCGGCGCGTATCAGGCTGAATATGCCTTGTCGCCCTCCCTTGTCGGTCCGGGAAAAAGCCTGACCACGAGCAGCCATTTCTTCGCTGGCGCCAAAGAAATAACCGTTCTTGATGGTTATATGGATGCACTTGGCATTCCCAATTTTGGCAACGCAATTGATTGGGGATGGTTTAAGGTTTTTGCCAAGCCAATCTTCTATTTGCTCGATTGGTTTTTCAAACTCACCAACAATTTCGGTGTCGCGATCATCTTGCTGACGCTGACCGTCAAATTGTTGATGTTCCCCATCGCGCAAAAGCAATTTGCCTCGATGGCCGCCATGCGGGTCGTGCAGCCAAAAATCAAAGCGATGCAGGAACGTTACAAAGATGACAAACCGCGCCAACAACAGGAATTGATGGCGCTGTACAAGACCGAAAAAATCAATCCTGCCGCTGGCTGTTTGCCCGTCTTCATTCAAATTCCGATTTTCTATGCGCTTTATAAAGTGCTGCTGGTTGCAATTGAAATGCGGCATCAACCGTTCGCCCTGTGGATCAAGGATCTGTCCGCGCCGGATCCATTGACCCCCGTCAACCTTTTCGGCCTGCTCAACTTCACTCCGCCGTCCATGATCGCGCTTGGTGTGCTGCCGATCCTGCTGGGGATCACCATGTATCTGCAGTTCAAACTGAACCCTGCCCCGGTTGATCCTGTACAGGCGCAGGTCTTCAGCATCATGCCGTGGATTTTGATGTTTGTAATGGCGCCCTTTGCGGCGGGCCTTCAGCTATACTGGGTGGTCAACAACACGCTGACAATCCTGCAACAAAAATGGCTGTACAGCCGCCATCCCGGCATGGCCGCGCCGGTGACCAAATGAGCTTTACCGAAGAAGAGCTTGAAACCGCACGCAAGATTTTCAGCGGGCCGATGGCTTTTCTAAAATCGGCTCCATCACTCGCCTTCATTCCAGATGCGACTGTGAATGAAGTGGCATTTGCCGGGCGGTCAAACGTTGGAAAATCGTCTTTGCTCAACGCGCTGACCAATCGCAACGGCCTCGCCCGCACATCCAACACACCGGGGCGGACGCAGGAGCTTAACTTTTTTGACGTTGGTGATCCGATCAAATTCCGGTTGGTCGATATGCCCGGTTACGGTTTTGCAACGGCCCCCAAAGATGTCGTCAAGAAATGGCGTTTCCTGATTAATGATTTCCTTCGCGGGCGTCAGGTGCTCAAACGCACGCTCGTCCTGATCGACAGCCGCCACGGCGTGAAGGATGTCGACCGCGACGTCATGGAAATGCTCGACCAAGCCGCCGTGAGTTACCGGGTCATCATGACCAAGGCCGATAAGATCAAAGCGACCGAATTGGATGCTGTGATGGCGGCGACGGTCGAAGAAATTCGCAAACGCCCTGCCGCCCACCCTGACATCATCGCGACATCAAGCGAAAAAGGGTTGGGCATGGCCGAGTTGCGCGCCGCTGTGATCGAAGCCATAAGCTGAGGCATGCGCAAACTCTTCATCGGCAACAAAACCTATAGCAGCTGGTCGCTCCGCGGCTGGCTCGCCTGCAAACAATCCGGCCAGCCTTTTGAAGAAGCCGTGGTTCCGCTTTACAACGAGGACTGGGACAAACGCCGCGAAGGCGATGAGTTCGCGCCGTCATCGGGCAAAGTGCCGATCCTGTGGGACGGCGATATTGTTGTGTGGGACAGCTTGGCCATTATCGAATATCTCAATGAAAAATCGGGCGGCGACAAATTCTGGCCCGCTGATGAAGGCGCGCGCGCGATGGCGCGGTCAATGGCGGCCGAAATGCATTCCGGTTTTGCCAGCCTTCGCCGCGCACACGGGATGAACATCAAACAAATTTACCCGCCGCAAATCCCGTCCCCCGCAGTCAAGGCGGATATTGAACGGATTATGGAGCTTTGGGCGCAGGCACGCGCACGCTATGGCAGCGACGGTGATTTTCTGTTCGGCGCCTTCGGGGCTGCGGACATCATGTATGCGCCCGTCGTCACGCGACTTATCACTTACTCTCTCCCCGTCGCGCAATTTGCCCTGCCCTATATGCAGGCCGTGGTCGCACATCCTTTCATGCAAGATTGGATAGCCGCCGCACAAGAAGAAGACTGGGTGATCGAGAAGTTTGAAGGCCCAGTTCAAAGTTAAATTCGCGCAACAGTTCCATAAAATATCAATATCTTGTGCCGTTGTATTGAGGCAACACTGGCGTACAATTCGCCATCCCATGACCCCATTCATGCCAATATCTATTGCGTGCCCCTAACCAGACGCGCAACGTTGCTCCAATAAGAATGGAGATTATTCATGACAAAAAAATCAATCTATCTGGTTGGCACCATTTTCTCGACCATTTTGCTTTCTAACCCTAGCATGGCCCAAGCCCAAGCGGCGGCCGAAGCGACTGAAAGCTCAGACGCTATTATCGTCACCGGATCGCGCATTCGCCGCGACCCGCTCTCAGAAGATTCTCCTATCGTTCTTGTCGATCAAGCAGCACTTGCGCGGACGGGACTTTCATCGGTCGCAGATATTCTACAGCATTTGCCTAGCTCCAGCGGTGGACTGAACAGCAAAGTCAACAATAGCGGCAATCTTGGCAACCCACCTGACGGCGGTGGTGTTGGCGCTGGGTCGGCTGAAATAGATCTGCGCTATCTCAGTTCAAAACGGACACTCGTGCTGGTTGACGGTCTGCGTTATGTCGCAGGATCTTCGGGCAGCGGCATTCCTTCCACGGTCGATCTCAACACCATTCCAGCCAATATGATTGAGCGGATCGAAGTGCTACAAAATGGCGCATCACCGCTTTATGGTTCGGATGCGATTGCGGGCGTGGTGAACGTCATCACCAAATCATCGCAAAAAGGCCTTCAGGCCTCTGCGCAGTTTGGCACATATCGCCAGGGTGACGGACATACGCAGGATTATAATCTAAGCTATGGGATCAAAGGGCCGACGACATCGATTGTTTTCGGCGCGAGCTATGTCAAACAAAATTCCGTGCGTTCAAGTGATCGTGCGATCTCACTTTTCCCTAATCCAGGACAAAGCAGTTGCACTGATCCTGTCGGCGGGTGCAGTAGCGCAACGCCCAATGGCCGTTTCCTTGGTGATTTTGGAAACATAACGCTGCGGACTTCACCCATTCTTGGTCGCCCGCGCTTCAATCCTCTCAATCCAACCGACCCGGCCAGTGATTTTAAGGCCTTCACATCGGCAGACCGTTTCAATTTTGCACCGCTTAACTACATACTCACACCTTCAGAGCGCTACGGCTTCTTCGTCAGCGCGAAGCAGGAGCTTGGTGAGAACGTCAATTTACGCGTCAAAGCTGTTTACAATCACAGAAAATCCCAAAATCAGGCCGCATTCATTCCGCTGTTCGTTGGGCCAGATGCCGGCAATGGCAATCTGCTCGATCGCATCTCTATTGACGTGACCAACCCATTCAATCCGTTTGGCGTGACATTGTCAGCGGGCGGTGCTGGCAATCCTCCTGCAAATTACAGCTTTGTCGCCCGCCGCCTTGTCGAGGCTGGACAGAGAACCTTTAATCAAACTGTCGACACAATGTCTGTGACAGCGACACTTGATGGTACGTTCAAATTAGGCGACCATAAATGGTATTGGGATGTCAACGCAATCGTTGGCCTGAATGATGCCCATCAACTGTTTACAGGAAACATCAACGCCGCAAAACTGGCGCAAGCCCTTGGTCCTGTTGCAAATTGCACGGGAACCTGCGTCCCCTTCAACATTTTCGGCGGTGCTGGGTCGGTAACACCTGCCATGCTTGCCTTCGTCGGGTTTGATGAACGCGATAAGAGCCGACAAGTACTGAACGATTATACGGCCAACCTGAGCGGTGACTTGTTCGATTTGCCAGCCGGCCCTGTGGGTGTCGCCATCGGTTATGAACACCGCTATCAATCAGGGTCGTTTATACCTGATCCAGTGATCGTCGCTGGCCTTGGTTCTGATATTCCTTCTGACCCAGCCATTGGTAAATTTAGCGCTGATGAGTTTTATGCCGAAGTCCGTGTACCGCTTTTGAAGGAAAAACCATTTTTCTATTCGCTTGAATTGGATGGTGCCGTGCGTCATTCAAAATATTCGATCAGCGGTTCCAGCACGACCTTTACCGGAAGTGCGCTTTGGAAACCAAGCGAGGACTTCTTAGTGCGTGGGTCTTACGCGCAGGGTTTCCGTGCCCCGGGCATTGGTGAATTGTTCGGCGGGCGCACCCGTTTTGATCAACCGACAACCGACCCATGCTCAAACGTTGCGGGGTCTCCTTGGGCAACATCAGCAACTGTTCGCGCCAATTGCATCGCAAACGGTGTACCAGCAAATGGGAGCTATGCCGAACCCGCAGGGCAATTGCCGGTCATCACCAGCGGCAACATCGCGCTGAAACCCGAAAAATCACGAACGCTCCTATTCGGCGCGGTTTACAGCCCTGATTGGGTCCGAGGATCTGGTTTCGCAAGCGCGCTCAGCGTCGAAGCCAATTATTATGACATTCGTGTTAGCGATGCAATCGCGGCAATTGATGCCAATGTCACTCTGAACCAATGCGCTCTAACCGGCAATGCGGCGAGCTGTGCTTTGGTGATCCGCACCGCAAATGGATTTGTTCAGGAAATTGGTGGCCGCCTGCAAAATGTTGACGGCATCAGGACCAAAGGGGTTGATATTGCGCTCAATTACCGGACGCCCTCAACATCTGTTGGTAGCTTTGGCCTGTCGGTCAACAGCACGTTCCTGCTGAAATACCAACTGACGGCCTCCAATGGCTTTTTGGTTATTAATCGTCGCGGGACGGAACGTGGTAGCCCAGATCAGGCGTTTCCAAAGTTCAAATCAACCGCAGTCTTGGATTGGTCCCTCGGCGGCGTAGCAGCGTCCTTCACCGGTCGTTATGTGAGTGCGGTGACCGAAGTCCAAAATGGCAATCGCATGGCAAGCCGATTTTACGGTGATGTGCAGCTCAGCTATTCTCCAACTTGGTTGGATAACCGGACCACCCTCACCCTCGGGGTCAACAATGTCTTTAACCAGGATCCACCAGCCTGCAGCAGCTGTAGTCTGAACAATTTTGATCCAACAACATATGATGTCCCCGGACAATTTGGTTATGTCCGCCTGTCTTACAAGATGTAATTTGGTTGATCTTCGGCTTCTCGTTTCCATTGTTTTGGAGCCGAGAAGCCGGATTTCTTAACGGCTAGAATGCACTTCCATCCTTGCGGGTTTTCCGCCCATCGGCATGGTTGTGCATATCCACGTCAGGATAGTGGCAGTCCCCATTTGCGGCCTTGCCAACCACCACAAACACACAGGGTTCTGCTTTTTCATTGATTAAGCAATGACCATTGGCCTCTCCCTTTGGGAAACTGGCGCAGTCTCCTGCACTCATCAGGTGTCGGCCTGCATCGTCAACAAGAACTGCTTCCCCCGAAATCATCACCAGAAATTCGTCCTCATCCTCATGCCAGTGGCGCTGTGCTGACCATGCGCCGGGTTTGAGGACAACATGGCTGACCCCGAAATCTGTCAGACCCGAGGCTGGCGCAAGGCGGCGATACCACCGCTCTTTGACCTGCCCCGCATAGAGTGGCGGATAACCTGTCGCGTTGGTTTGCGGAATTTCGTCAAGATTGAGTTTGGGCATTTCATGCTCCGGCTTTGCAAAACGGTGCGCGCAAGCTAGTCCGCTGAGGATATGAACGCAATTGACCCCATCGCCCTCGCCAGCCGCTTGATCGCGACCCCCAGCATCACCCCCGCAACGGGTGCCGTATTTGACGTGTTGGAGGCTGCACTGACCCCGCTTGGTTTTGCTGTCCACCGCTTCATCGCGGGCGATGCGCCTGATGGTCCGGTGGAAAATCTGTTCGCGACGCGCGGGTCGGGCGATGGAAAGCATTTTGCCTTTGCCGGACATTTGGATGTCGTCCCGCCCGGTGATGGCTGGACCAGTGATCCTTTTACGCCTGAAGTGCGCGGCGATCTGCTCTACGGACGCGGCGCGGTTGATATGAAGGGCAGCATTGCCGCGTTCGTTGCCGCCCTTCCTGACACGCACACCGGCCGTATCAGCATGATCATTACGGGGGATGAAGAAGGCCCTGCTGTCCACGGCACAGTCGCGCTAATCGACTATATGCAGGCACAGGGGCTTATCCCCGACCTCTGTCTTGTCGGTGAACCCACATCGGTCAACCGTCTGGGCGACATGGTGAAGATTGGGCGGCGCGGTTCGGTCAACATCTGGATCACAGTCCCCGGCGTGCAAGGCCATGTCGCCTACCCACATCTTGCGGACAATCCGATTCCCAAATTGGTGCGGATATTGTCGCGTATTGAAGGCATTGTTCTTGATGAAGGCAATGACTGGTTTCAGGCATCAAACATTGAAATCACCGATATCAATGTCGGCAACCCGGCGACCAATGTCATCCCGCTCGCCGCCAAAGCACGGCTGAGCATCCGGTTCAACGATATGCATAGCGGTGAAACGCTGGTCAGCATGATCACCGCCATCGTTCATGCCGAATCCCCAAATGGAGAGGTTCTCGCCAAAATATCGGGTGAAGCGTTCCTGACGCCGCCGGGTGATTTTAGCGCTATGATTGCAGGCGCGATTACTGACGCAACTGGCATCGCACCCGAACTTTCCACCACCGGCGGCACGTCAGACGCGCGCTTTCTGTCCAAAATCTGTCCCGTGGTCGAATTCGGCCTGAACAATGGCACAATGCATAAATTGGATGAGGCGGTGGCGATTGATGATCTGCACATGCTTGTGCGGATTTACGCAGACATCATCGCCCGCGCGCTGGCTTAGGGTCAGGGCCTAACGCGTGCGCCGCAGCACGACGTAAAGCGCCCCTGCCCCGCCGTGACGCGGGTGAGCGTTACGCACCGCCGCAATCCGGCTGGCATGGGGGGATGACGCAAGCCAGTCCGCGATTGACGCGCGAATGACGCCGCGACTGGTTGGCGGAAGCCGTGGATTTTCGCGCGCGGCCTTGCCCGTCACCAAAAGGATCAACCGCGCGCCGGACATTACCGCATCGCCGAGCGCAAAATTAAGCCGTGCATGCGCACTGACCAGCGTTTCTCCGTGTAAATCGATCACTGCATCGGGGCCAACCATCCCTTTAGACAGGCGGCGATCCCATCCAGCGTCGAGGGTGTTGGACGGTGTCGTGACGCCGCGCTTCACCGACACCGGCGGCGCTATAGTCTCCCTAACGGGAGCAAAGCCAAGCTTTCGTTTGGGCACTGCATTGGTCGCGGTCTGAATAGGGACGACCACTCGTCCCTTCGCTGGGCGAACAGTTTTTGCAACCTGCCCCCAGACCGCATGTTCTTCAGGGTGTAGGCGGCGTGACACTGGATTGTTCTGCCTGAATCCGCGCCAAGACGCCCCTCGGCAACAGCACAAATGCCGTGCCGCGCGCAGACATGCCGCCTGCCGTTGTGCGCGCCTCATCCCCCGCGCCCCAGAATGTATCGAACCGGTTGCTGCCCTTAATCGCCCCGCCAGTATCCTGTGCCACCCAAAGGCCAGTCGCGTCGGCGCGGTCCATCGACAGGAACACAGGCGCGCCCAGCGGCACGAACGCCGGGTCTGCCGCCACAGTGCCGCGCGGGCTGACCGCGACACCAAGTGCGCCCAGCGGACCAGCACCCGTCAGTTCGCGGAAGAACACCCAGCTTTTATTTTCACGCATGATCGCGCGGCCTTCTTCCGGATTGGCACGCAACCAGGCCATAATCCCCTGCATTGATGTCTGTCCGGGGCCGAGCAGCCCGCGATCCTTCATCACTTTTCCAATACCAGTATAATCGCGGCCATTCTGACTGTCATAGCCAATCCGCATCACCGTCCCGTCGGGCAGGTTGAGCCGCCCAGAACCCTGCACTTGCAAGAAAAAGAATTCGACGGCGTCGGCAGCCCAAGCGAGTTCAAGTCCGCGCCCCGCCAGCGCACCTTCTTCAATTTCGGCACGGTCTGCATAGGGGATGAAATTCGTGCCTTTCACGCGACCGCGAATTTTCTTGCCCTTGAGGTCATTGGAAAATTGACCAAGATCGACATCAACCAAATCCGCAGGCCGCTTATAAATGGGCACGGCATAAGCCGCTGATTGCGTCCGCGATTGTCGGGTTCATAATAACCTGTCGCAAACGCTTTCCCGTCGCCGACCTGTGCCAATTCGAAATTGCTTTCGAAAAAAGCTTTGGCATCACTGTCTTTAGCTTGGGTGGCCGCTGCGCAAACCGCGCGCCAATCTTCATTCTTTGTCAGACCCGTTGTGTCTGTGCGGCGCATCACCGACGGACAAGACAGACGAAATGCCCGAATTGCGCGCGCTGCCGCATCTTTGTTAATATTAAATTCTAACAGCGCAGGCCCAGCGGCAACACCAAAGGATTTGGCATTCGGCCCCACAGGCACTGCGGCAACATCCGCCGGTTTCACCGGCACAGCTGGCACAGGCTTTGATGCAGGCCGCACTGTGCCATTGGCGGCAGGCGGCACAATCCTAGCCCCGCAGGCGCTCAACGTGAGCGCAAGGATCAGGCCAGCGGTGCCGCGCATCATCACGCTGCTTCGTCGGTGTCGACCAAAATCCAGTTGGGGTCGGATGCCCGCACCTGACGTTCAAACGTCCATGTATCATGCGTGGCCACCGCATCGGTCAGTGACCCAGCGATGACAGTGCCTTCGCTGTTGCGGGTTACCGCCGCAATATCAGCGTCAAACTGCACCGTCACCCGTGCGGTTTTGCCGTCGAGTTCTGCGTGTGAAATAATCGCGCGTTCAATCGAAACAAGGCGGTTGTCCAATACCTCGCCAGCATCTTGGCGTGCTTTAATCGCATCGCTAAAGGCTTCACGGACATCTTCATTGACGAAGGGGCTGAGAACATCTTCCTCTCCCTTCCAATAAGCGCCCAAAATCATGGCATAAGCAGATTTGGCCCCGCCGATGAAATCGGCTGCATTAAATTGGCCGTCCGCAGCGGCAATCGCGCGGATACCGATAGCCGCCTCTGCATCAAAAGGATCGACTTGGGTGATGCGCGCAGGCCCTGTATCACGGGCCTCTTCGTTCTGTGCAGGTTTTTGCCCGACTGAAACAGGTTCTTCGGCTGGTTTCCCCATTGTTGGTTCATGCCCGGTGCGTTTTCCAAGCACGGAATAGAGGCGTAAGCCCAAAAATGCTGCAATCATTGCAAATATAATTGTTTCAACCACGATCAATCCAACCTTTCGATTACAAGTCATATAGGGGGTGTTGCCGCGCTTTCAAACCTTGGTTTATGAATTTGCTTCAGAACTGTGGCATTGCCCTTCGACATCACGCCTGCTAATCGCGCGCCCGTGGGTTTTTATGCAGATTTGAACCTAAAAATTTCCAAGAGACAGGATGATAAACAGATGGCCGACGACGCAACCAATGAACCACTTGCCAACGGTGAAGACACTGCCCCAGCTGTGGGTGTAATTTCACAATATGTGAAAGACATGTCATTTGAAAACCCGAATGCGCCAGAGGTTTTTCAATGGCAGGGGCAACCCCAGATTGACGTTCAATTTAACATCGGTGCCAATCAGGTTGGCGATGACGTGCATGAAGTTGTCCTGAAAATCGAAGTCAAAGCGACCAGCGCGGATAAAGTAGCGTTTCAGGTTGAACTTTCTTACGCTGGCCTGTTTGGTCTGCGCAACATTCCTGAAGACCAGCTTCAACCCTTCCTTCTTGCCGAAGCACCGCGGATTATTTTCCCCTTCGCGCGCCGTGTCCTCGCTGATGCTGTCCGCGACGGCGGATTTTCTCCACTGATGCTCGAACCGATTGATTTTGCGGCACTCTATATGCAGCAAGCCGAAACGGCCGCAGCGCAGGCGGATAGCGCACTCTCGCTTGATCCCGTTGGCAACGCTTAACCGCCCATGAAACTTGGCAAAGCCATTGGCACGATCGGCGGGCTGACGATGGTCAGCCGCGTGCTGGGCTTTGCCCGGGAAATGATTGCATCACGTTATCTGGGTGCTGGGGCAGCAGCAGAGGTGTTTCAGCTTGCATTTTTGATCCCCAACCTCTTTCGCCGCTTGTTCGGTGAGGGTGCGTTTTCAAGCGGTTTTGTGCCCTTGTTCAGCAAGCGGTTGAACGGCGAAGGGGGAATTGAAGACGCTCAGGAATTCGCCAATGAGGTGCTGGCCGTTTTTGCACCCGCGCTGATGTTGATCACCGCGCTGTTTATGATTTTTATGCCCGCCTTTATCGGGCTGATGGTGCCTGATGATTGGGGCGGCGGCAATGAAAAGACCCAGCTCGCCATTCAACTGACACGGATCACGATGCCCTATATGGTGCTGATCTGTCTCGTTTCGCTTTTGTCTGGCGTTCTCAATTCTTTGACCCGCTTTACCGCAGCGGCATTTGCGCCCTCACTCCTCAACATAGCGCTGGTCGGCGCGCTTTTGCTTGTACCAAGGGCGGGCGCAAACACCGCGCGCGCCATGGCAACCGCTGTTATCATTGGCGGCATATTGCAATTCATTCTTTGCTGGATCAGCGTGCGGCGCGCTGGGGTGAAACTCAATCTGTTCCGCTTGCCGCGCATGACCGATAGGGTAAGAGAATTGTTCATCCTGATCCTGCCCGCCACGCTCGCAGGGGGTATCTATTACATTAGCCAGTTTTTCTATGCCTTTTTTGCGACACGCCTTCCTGAAGGTACATTGGTATATCTCGCTTATGCCGACCGGCTGAACCAACTGCCGCTCGCCATCATCGGCTCTGCGCTTGGCACTGCGATTTTGCCTGCGGTCAGCAAAGCGGTCGATACTGGAGACGGCACTGAAGCAGGAAAGATTCAGGGCCAGGCCATTGAATTGGGTATGCTTCTCACCCTGCCCGCTGCGGTTGCCTTGGCAATCGTTGCCTGGCCAGTCGCTGCTGCCTTGTTTCAAGGCGGCGCGTTCAGTGCAGAAGATGCGCGGTTAACGGGTATGGTCTTGTCGATCATCGTGGCCGGTCTTCCCGCTTATGTCTTGATCAAGGTGCTCACCCCGGGTTTTTATGCGCGGAAGGATATGAAGACCCCCGTTTGGATCGCGGTTGCGATGTTGATGGTCGGGGTGGTTTTGAACTTCGCCTTGCTAGGCACGCTTGGGATTGCGACTTTGCCAGCGACGACGGCCCTCACCGCTTGGGGCAATTGCCTGATCCTCTATGCCATCCTCCACAAACGCGGCCACTTCAAAATTGAAGGCTGGCTGCTGTCGCGCATTATCCGACAGTTGATTGCTGCGACGGCAATGGGCGTGGTTCTGTGGTTACTCGTCCATCAACTTTCTGGGCTGTTCGCCGGATCGGCGATTGAACGACTGATGAGCATCGGCGCGCTGGTGGGCGCTGGCGGTCTTGTCTATTTCGGGGTCGGCTGGATCATCGGTGCGATCAACCGCGACGACGTGATGGTCCTGCTCCGCCGCAAAAAGGCTTCTGATTAATGCGCGTGGTTTCTGGTATTCAGCCTACGGGCAATCTCCATCTGGGCAATTATCTTGGCGCGATCCGCAACTGGGTGGCGATGCAGGACAATGTTGATGGCGATTGCCTCTATTTCCTTGCCGATCTGCACGCGATTACGGTTTATAACAAACCGGCTGAACTCACCGCCAACACCCGCGAAATGGCGGCTGCGCTGATCGCGAGCGGGATTGATCCTGAACGCTCGATCCTGTTCAACCAAGCCCGCGTTCCCGCGCATGCGGAGCTTGCCTGGTTGTTATTCTGCACCGCGCGGATTGGTTGGCTCAACCGCATGACCCAGTTCAAGGACAAGGCCGGTAAAAACCGCGAAGGTATGAGCATTGGCTTGTTCGCCTATCCCGTGCTGCAGGCCGCCGATGTCCTCATTTACGGCGCGACGCATGTGCCCGTTGGCGATGATCAAAAACAGCATTTGGAGCTTGCCCGCGACATTGCGGCAAAATTCAACACTGATTATGAAACTGATTTGTTCGTCCAGCCAGAGGCGATCATCCCGCCCGCTGCTGCGCGGATCATGTCGCTGCGTGACGGCACGACCAAAATGTCAAAATCTGATCCCAGCGATATGAGCCGGATCAACCTGATCGATGATGCCGACACGATCATGCAAAAGGTCAAGAAAGCAAAAACCGATCCTGAACCCTTGCCCGATACCGCAGAGGGCCTTGACGGTCGGGCAGAAGCGAAAAATTTGGTGGGCATTTATGCTGCACTCACCAACCAAAATGTTGATGCTGTGTTGAACCAATTCGCAGGCAAGGGCTTTGGCGCGTTCAAACCCGCATTGGGGGATGTACTGATTGAAACGCTGTCCCCGATTTCGGCGCGTTTCAATGCGCTGAAATCCGACGCCACATCCCTTGATGCGATTTTGTCCAAAGGCGCTGAACGTGCGGCATCATTGGCGGCGCCAACACTGGCTGGTGCCTATGCTGCGTTGGGGCTGTGCCGGTCATAACCATTCAACCCCTGTTCAGCACATTCCGTCGATCCTAGGCTCCTATATCGGTGGCCACAGTACCGAGTCGTTTTTTGGGAAGGTTTTTCCATGTCGCGTTTTTCAGTTGTTCTAAAAATCGTTGCGCCGCTCACTCTGCTTTCTGCAACTGCGTGCGCGCCAACGTTTAACGCCAAAGTGAACCGATTTCAGGCGATGCCTGTTGCGCAAGGTCAGACGTTCATCATCAAGGCTGCTGATGCCAAGCTGGCGAACAGCCTTGAATTTGATCATTATGCGTCGCTCGTCAGTCAGAAATTGACTGCGCTTGGCTATCAGACGGCCTCTGCATCGGACAGCGCAACCCTCATCGTCAGCGTCGATTACGGTGTTGATGAAGGCAAGGAAAAAACCCGCACCGTTCCGGGCTCCGGATTTGGCTATGGATTTGGACCAAGCTATAGCTATTTCGACCCGTGGTATCGCCCCATTGGCTATTGGCCCCGCAGCTATCGCCACGGCCGTTATGGCTATGTCAGTGGCTTCTATGACCCCTTCATGTTTGGCAGCGGTTATGACCAGCAAGAGAATTACACGGTCTTTACCAGTGGTCTCAACATGACAATCGAAAACCGGACAGACGGGAAGCGGATTTTTGAAGGCAAGGCACAGGCCATGTCGCTCAATGACAACCTGACTTACCTCGTGCCAAATCTTGTGGAAGCGATGTTCAGTGGCTTTCCCGGAAATTCCGGCGAAACCGTCAAGATCACCATCGCGCCGCCCAAAAAGAAGCGTTGAGTTTTAGCTTTCAAGCTGCCGAATAAGCGTGCGGACATCGGTGTCGATGTCCGTGTCGCAGCCGCGCAGGCGTTCAATCTGGCGCACGGCATGGATCACTGTCGTGTGGTCGCGCCCGCCAAATTTACGGCCGATTTCTGGTAATGACCGCGGCGTCAGTTGCTTGGCAAGGTACATCGCCACCTGACGTGGGCGTGCCACTTCGCGTGCACGGCGGGCGGACACCATTTCAGCCTGACGAATTTTATAATGATCCGAAACACGGCGTTGAATTTCGTCAATCGTAACCCGCCGTTTGCTGGCACGAAACATTTCGGCCAGCACGTCTTCGGCAAAAGCAATATCAATCGGACGGTTGTTCAGCTGCGCGTAGGCGACCAAGCGGTTAAGCGCGCCTTCCAGTTCACGGATATTGCTGACGATGCGAGCGGCCAACAATTCAACCACATCGGCGGGAACATGCACAGACGTCACCGCAGCGGCCTTTGCCGTCAAGATCGCCTGACGCAGTGCAAAATCAGCAGGAGCGATATCTGCGACAAGGCCTTGCGTCAAACGCGATAATATCCGTCCCTCAACCCCTTCCAAGGCATGGGGGGCGCGGTCCGCACTGATCACCAGCCGCCGACCGCCCGACATCAGTTCATCAACCGTATGGAGGAATTCTTCCTGGGTCGATTCCTTGCCAGCAATGAACTGGACATCATCGATCATCAGCAGATCAGCAGAGCGCAACCGCGCCTTGAATGTCAGCGTATCGCGCGCGCGCATCGCACTCACAAAATCGAACATGAAACGTTCGGCCGACATATATTGAATGCGCGCCGATGGATTGGCGGCGGCATAAGCATGGCCAATGGCATGGAGAAGATGCGTCTTCCCCTGCCCAGTTTGCGAATGAATATAGAGCGGGTTGAACATCGTCGGACCGCCAGCGGCCAAAGTTTGGGCAGCACGCTGGGCGATTTCGTTCGTTGAACCTGTCACAAAGCTTGCAAAGGTAAGCCGTTTGTCAAACTGGCT
>JBEBKH010000006.1:0-48157 GCA_040079575.1 Chakrabartia sp.
GGCGATAGGTCCAGATGCGTTTCCCGTCCGCAGGCGCAAATGGCAGATCGCGGGCCCGCGCTCCGGTGGCGATGATGATATTCTTGGCGGTCAGCGCTTCGGACTTGCCATCTTTGGTGACGGTCAGTTTTCCAGGCGCAGTGATCACGCCGTCACCCATATGGACGGCAATTTTGTTCTTCTTCATCAAATGGCCAATGCCCTGATTAAGCTGCTTCGCCACCCCGCGTGAACGCTTGACCACCGCGTCAATATCCGCACTGATCCCCGTCGCAGTCAGCCCGTAATCGCCCGCATGCTGCATATAGTGGAATATCTCCGCTGAACGCAGCAGCGCCTTCGTCGGGATACACCCCCAGTTGAGGCAGATCCCGCCGAGATTCTCCCGCTCGACAATCGCGGTTTTCAGCCCAAGCTGCGCGGCGCGAATGGCGGAGACATAGCCACCAGGGCCGGAACCGAGGACGATTAGGTCGTAATTATCCGACATGATTTTCTCCGTTACGCATTAGAAGATCGGCGCCACGAGCAGTACTCCGGACAGCACAAACGCTACCCCCAAGAAATTCGCCGGTCGGCGCCATGAAACAATAAATATTGCCAGTGCACTGGCCACAACCCAAATGGCCCATAGCAACAAGATGGCGTAGCTGAAGAAATCCGTTTCATTTCCCATCAGATAATCTAAATGCAATACACCAAGAAGCAGAGCGTATGACAAGATCGAATAAAAAACGATCGACAAACAAGCTAGAGCCAGATTGACTTGGAAGCTCGGCGTGAGCTTTTTCATTCCTGGATCGTCAGTCATTTAATTGCCGATACGGCATTAAAACTGAAAAGACGCGAGTTTACCTTCGCAATAGCACTCATGCCACCAACCCCAAAGGCTTCTCCACCAATTCCTTGAACACCTTCATCAGCATCGCCCCGTCCGCGCCGTCAATCGCGCGGTGATCAAAGCTGCCCGTGGCTGACATCACCGTGGCAATCGCGAGCGCATCATCGACGATATAGGGCCGCTTTTCGCCCGCACCGATCGCCATGATCATGCCCTGCGGCGGGTTGATGACGGCTTCAAACTGCTTAATGCCCATCATGCCCATGTTGGAAAGGCTTGCTGTGCCGCCTTGATATTCGTGGGGTTGGAGTTTGCCGTCCTTCGCCTTCGCAGCCAGCGCCGCCATTTCAACCGACACGGCGGAGATGCTTTTCGTCCCCGCGTCCACGATGATCGGGGTGATCAGGCCGTTCGGCACACTGACCGCGACTGAGATGTCGGCGCGGCTATAGTGCAGCATCGTATCACCAGCAAAACTGACATTGCATTTTGGTACCATCACCAGCGCGAGACCGAGCGCCTTGATCAACATGTCATTGACCGACAGCTTCACCCCACGACTCTCTAACGATGCATTCAATTCTCCGCGCAGCTTGAGCAGAGCATCAAGCCGGACATCAACCGTCAGATAGATATGTGGCACCGTTTGCTTCGATTCGGTCAAGCGCCGCGCAATGGTTTTACGCATGCCGGACAGCTTGATTGCTTCGTGAGGGATGCCAAAGTCTGCCACCTTGTGCTCCTGCGCAGGCAGGAGCGTTGGAGACGTGGCGCTAGGCTGACTGGGCTCCTGCTTTCGAAGGAGCACGGAATCACCAAGATCAGCCTTCACAATCCGGCCGTTGGGGCCTGATCCCGTAACATTGCTCAGGTCAATGCCTTGCGCTGCCGCCAAACGTTTGGCCAGCGGACTTGCGATGATGCGGTCGCCATTTATGGCTGTCACCACTTCCGTTCGTCCTGAGCCTGTCGAAGGGCTGCTCTTGATTTCAGAAGAAAAGGACGATGCTTCGACAGGCTCAGCACGAACGGTTTTTGAGGTGACAGGTTTAGTTGCAGGAGCAGCAACAGCCTCCCCTTCACCACTGATCACCGCGATCACCGTGCCAACCTTCACACCTTCACTGCCTTCAGCAACCAATATGGCGGTCACCGTGCCCTCATCAATCGCTTCAAATTCCATAGTGGCTTTGTCCGTTTCGATCTCCGCGAGCAGATCGCCAGACTTTACTGCGTCACCAACCTTGACCAACCATTTGGCGAGCGTCCCCTCCTCCATCGTCGGCGAAAGAGCGGGCATTTTGATTTCGATGGCCATGGCGATGTTCCCCGGGGCATGATGACGTTACGTTATCGCTTCATTCGGGCAATTTGACCGTCGCGGTCAAGGGTAAGACTTGCTTATGGCATACGAATAAAGCAGGTTTAGCCAAACAGGTGAAAAAGGGGTCGTAAAATGGGAGATGGAGCCGGCATGCGGACCTATCTGGTCGTTATTGATGAAACGCCTGAAGCAGAGGTTGCGTTGCGCTTTGCCGCGCGGCGGGCGCTTAAGACTGGTGGCGCGGTTGAAATTCTCGCGATTATCCCACATCAGGAATTTGTCGCCTGGGGGGGCGTTCAGGCAACGATTGAAGATGAAGCCCGCGAACACGCCGAAGATGTTGTCCGCCGTGCGCTTGATATGTTGGGCGAAGAAGGCGCTATCAAGCCGCTGATCAACGTCAAACAAGGCAATGCATTGACCGCGATCCGCGAAACTCTAAACGCAAATCCAGACATTGCTGCTCTCGTACTCGGCGCATCAGCAGATGGCGCGCCCGGACCTTTGGTTGCTCACTTTGCTGGTGCTGAGCCTGGGACGTTGCCTTGCCCTGTCATGGTCATCCCGGGATCATTATCGCGCGACGCGCTCGATCGCCTCAGCTGATCACCCATAAAAAAGGCCTGATCGCTTGTTCAGCGACCAGGCCTCTCCTCCCCCCGGAGCAAATGTTTTAACTGCCGCAGACGCAGCGTGCCTTTGAACGCCATACCCGCTTTTTCGGGGCACGATAAACACGTTTGCGCGCGGACACATATTCAGTGACATATTCTGTCGTCGTGGTCGTCGTTGTCACAGGCACGCTTTGGAACGTGATTGTTGTCACCACCGGGGCACCGTATCCGTAAGAATAATAATGCTGGCCATTTTGCGGTCCCGCATGCCGCCAATGCGGTCCGCGCTGATCGTGGGCGTCGCGGTGGGTAACGTTATCCTCCGCCTGATCATAATCATGGCCATATTCAACTGACCGTCCCTTACGGTCCCCCTTATCAACCGCTGTCCCAGCAAGTGCGCCAAGACCGCCGCCGATGAGAGAACCGGCAAGACGGTCCCCTTTGCCTGCGATGACATTGCCTGCAACAGCGCCGACAGCGGCACCAATCAGCGCACCGCCAAGCCCGTTGTCGCGGTCTTTGCCTGTTACGCGGCGGTCATCGCGATATGAACCTTCATCATAGCCATAGCTGTCACCGTAATCTTCGCCGTCACCGTCATAACTGCCGCCGTTGCGGTCCCAGTCGTAATCCGAAATAACATCCTGAACACGGCCGTTATGATCCGTCATCACGGCATCATTATAATAACGCGACCAGCCATATCCTGTGCGCGGCGCGGCAAAGCCATAACTGGCATAATTGCCGATATAAAAGCTGGGATTGATCCAGTAACGCGGCAGGACATAGCCCACAAACGGACGACGATAGGCGCTCCATCCGCCGGGTGCTCGGTATCCGGCGTTCCAGCGACCATCGCGACGACCGCCCCAATTGCGACCGTTTGCGACGCGCGTTCTGACAGATGTTCCAGACACAACCTGCCCTGCGGCACTCCGTGCCGCCTGCGCTGCGGAGTCAACATTTTGCGCTGCCGAGTCGCTTGCAAATGCAGTCGCAGGAATCAGACACAGTGCGAGCGCAAGTCCCGAAAATTTAAGGCTTTGCATCATGAATACTCCTGTACTTGGCAACCATGCTTTGAAACAACGCGCATAGGATCGCCGAAAAATCAGGATTTTATTAACAGTTTAATAACCATATTGCCATGATCAGGATGGTTAAAAATTGTCCCATTCAGGGGCAAATTTCATCCGGCAAGGCGCGGTCCCAAGAGCGCGATGATCGCTTCACAGCCTGCTTGATCGTCGCTGTCAAAGCGCGCGCGCAGCGGACTATCAATATCCAATACAGCTAATAAGCGACCATTGTGCAGCACCGGCACCACCAATTCTGATGCTGATGCAACGTCACAGGCAATATGACCGGGAAAATCATGCACATCGTCGATACGCTGCGTCGTCATGGATGATGCCGCCGCGCCGCACACGCCCTGCCCTACAGCAATCCGGATACATGCGGCCTTGCCCTGAAACGGGCCCAACACCAATGTTCCGTCGATCATGCGGTAAAACCCCACCCAATTAATATCAGGCAAATATTCCCATATCAGCGCGGCAACATTGGCCATATTGGCAATCGCATCGCTTTCATCTGCTGTGATCGCATCGATCGCGCCGAAAAGATCATGGTAGAGCGCCGCTTTTGACTCTGTCTTGACTTCAAATCCAAACATCATTCAAAATCCACTTTCCCACGCCCTTTTTTAACATCACCGCGTATCGCCTTACCCACCAACCGCTTTTCCTTGGCTGTTTTTGATGGCTTGGTTTTGATCCGCCGCACGGGGGCCTGATGCGCTTTCCACACCAAAGCGGCAAGCCGCGCACGCGCGTCACTGCGGTTACTGTCTTGAGTCCGAAAGCTGCGCGCGGTTAAAACAATTTCTCCGTCATTGGTCCATCGGCTGCCCGCTAAGGTCTTAAGCCTTGCATAAACCGGCGGCGCAAGACGCAGCGCAAAGACATCCAAACGCATTTGAACAGCTGTCGCCACTTTGTTGACATTTTGCCCCCCCGGCCCCGTTGCGGCAAGAAAGCGTTCTTCCAAGGCATCCTCAGGTAAAGCTGGGTAATCGACCATTCATATCCGGTGCGCCAGATCACAGCAGCCTGTCAATATCACACTATAGGCGCACTCATGACTTAATAACCAATTCATGCTAACCGATTGAAATGCTTATGCGCGTTGAAAGCCAGCGTCAGGTTCTTTACTATACGCTTTTGGTCACTGCTGTTGCGGTTGCGGCGCCTTTGCTCGTGGTCTTCTGCGTCCTGTCAATGATTCCCCATATACCCATGATTGTGCTGATTCCGGCGCTTTTGATGGCTGGTTTAATCCCGCTCTTGATTGCGCCGCCCATTGCTTATTCTGGTCTGACGATGTTGAAAATGTTAACCTTGACCATCGACAAGGTTGATTCTCAGACTAAATTTGATGGACTAACGGGTGCGCTTAATCGTGATCACTTTTTGGATAGCGTCCGGTCTCGCAAAACGAGCGGCGTCATCATGATCGTCGATGCGGATCATTTCAAATCCATCAACGATCAATATGGCCACGCAGCTGGTGATGAAGCATTGATGATATTGGCCAATGCCATGGCGCTCTGTATCGGCCAGAACGGTTTTGTCGGTCGATTGGGCGGCGAAGAATTTGGGATTTTCCTGCCAAATAAAACCGCAGCTTATGGTTTTTCCATTGCCGATGAAGTGTGCACATCGATTCGCAACCTAAGGCCGCTGATTGACGGCAAATCTATCCCGTTGACCGTCAGCATTGGCGGGGCATTTCACAAAAAGACTGCGCTTGTCGGCATCACGCTCAAAGAAGCGGATGAACGGCTTTATCACGCCAAGGCAACGGGGCGAGACCGCGCCATATTTACGCATATTCCAAAGGCATTGCTCCGCGCCTGATCCAGAATCGGCTTATCCTTCCAGCCCCTCTTCGATCAGCGTTTTTGCCTCTCCCCCCATCCAATCAAGTGCGCCAGAGACGCGCCATACTTCTTTGCCAGCAGCGTTAAACATGATGGTTGTGGGTAGTGTGCCGCCGCCGATTGCGAAACTCAGGTCGGCTTTTTTGTCAACATAGGGTTGCAGGACAGAAAAATTCTGATCTTTCCACCATGCGTCAACCTTTTCGCGGCCCTTCATATCCTGACTGATTGCCACAATCTGAACCCGTGCGACTTCCCGTTTTGCAAGGGCTTCTAATGTCGGCATTTCTGCCACGCACGGCCCACACCAGGTTGCCCACAAATTGACCAAAACAGGCTCTCCTTTGAAGTTTTCCAGCGTGATGACATCGCCATTTGGCGCTTCAAAACTATTGCCCGGCATGGCTTTACCAGCATGCGTACGGTCAACAACACCCAGCTCTGCTGGCGCAGAAGGCGATGCTTCAGCCGCGTTTTCAGTGGCTTTGGGTTGCGGTGCGGGGGCGGATTGCCTATCGCACGCAGCGGTAAGCAATGCGAGACCAAGGAGCGGGACAATTACAGGGCGCAAGACAGACTCCAATAGCATGTGGGGCGGGCGCTTTTCAGAAGGGCCTGCGTCGGTGATGCGTGAGATAAATGCATCCATCCCATTCGACAAGCGTTTGTGGCAACAAGACATCGCCGGATCAAAGGCTCATGTCGCTATGCTGGGTCAACAAGGCATTATCGATGCCGAAGATGCAGAAGCAATCGCCGCCGGATTGGATCAGGTTGCGTCTGAATATGCAAAAAATGGTGTCTCTGAAGATTTGGCGCTTGAAGACATTCATATGGCGACAGAGGCACGGCTTACGTCATTGATCGGCCCTGTTTCTGGGCGTCTTCATACCGCACGGTCGCGCAATGATCAGGTCGCGACAGATTTCAAACTTTGGGTCCGCGATGCGATTGACGCCGTTGAAGTCGGGCTGAGCACCTTGCAGATGGCGCTGGTTCTGCGCGCGGAAGAACATATGGCCACTGTCATGCCCGGTTTTACCCATTTGCAGAGCGCGCAACCCGTGACGCTCGGCCATCACCTGATGGCTTGGTATGAAATGATCCGCAGGGACCGTTCGCGCTTTGCCGACGCGAGGGCGCGCATGAATGAATGCCCTTTGGGAGCGGCCGCCCTTGCTGGCACTGGTTTTCCCATTGACCGCACAGTGACAGCCGATACACTCGCCTTTACCAAACCGACCGACAAGTCACTCGATAGCGTTTCGGACCGCGATTTTGCTTTGGATTACCTGATGGCGGCCAGCCAATGTGCGCTCCATCTATCGCGTATGGCCGAGGAGATCGTGATTTGGGCGAGCCAGCCCTTTGGTTTCGTTAAACTGCCCGACGCTTGGTCCACGGGGTCGTCGATCATGCCGCAAAAGCGCAACCCTGACGCAGCAGAATTGGTGCGCGGGCATTCGGGACGGATTATCGGTTGCCTGACCGCATTGATGATCACCATGAAGGGCCTACCGCTCGCTTATTCAAAAGACATGCAGGATGACAAACCGCCGGTATTTGAAGCGCATGACTTGTTGGCTTTATCGATTGCCGCAATGACCGGCATGGCAGAAAGCCTGAATTTCCAGACTGATCGTATGCGCGCATTGGCGGAAGCTGGCTTTTCCACCGCAACGGACCTTGCAGATTGGTTGGTCCGCGAGGCGGGACTTCCATTCCGTGAAGCACATCATGTCACGGGCCGCGCGGTTAAACTGGCTGAAGAACGAGGTTGCGGCTTGGCTGGCTTGTCGCTTGGCGATTATATGGAGATTGATCTGCGGATCACGTTCGCCGTTTATGATGTCCTGAGTGTTGATGCTTCGGTTGCGAGCAGAACAAGCTACGGCGGCACTGCGCCGTCGCAAGTCAAAGCGCGCATTGATGCCGCAAAAATGCTATTGGATTTAGCATGATTCGTACATTGTCATTGATCATCATCCTCGGCTTCGCACTTTCTGCGTGCGGCGGACGCATTGAATTGAAACCAAAAGGCGGATCGGCAATGCCTATCGCCCCTGAAGGCGCACAGAAGGTTCCGACCCCGGATGATTTGATGACGCCAACGTCGCAGGCGAAACCCAAACGCAGCGATGAACAGCTAAAACGATCAGAAGAACGTCAGGACGACGCTTTCGACCTTCCCCCAACGGGATAATATCATGGACCATTTTGAAATCCGTAACGGTGTCATGCACGCCGAAGACGTTTCATTGACAACGATAGCCGCGGAAGTCGGCTCCCCCGTTTATGTCTATTCGCGGGCGACATTGGAACGCCATGCCCGCGTTTTTCACGACGCGTTGGCCGATGTCGGACCAAAACATATTGCCTATGCGATCAAAGCCAACCCCAACCGTGCTGTGCTGCGCGTTTTAGCAAAACAGGGATACGGCGGTGATGTCGTGTCGGCGGGCGAAATTGCCCGCGCACTTGCCGCAGGGATGAAGCCCGAAGATATTGTTTTTTCTGGCGTCGGCAAAACGACAACAGAGCTTGCCTATGCCCTCGACGTTGGGATCGGCCAGTTTAATTTGGAATTGGAAGAGGAAGGACAGGCGCTTGCCGCATTGGCAGCAGCAGCCGGTAAACGTGCCGTCGCAACCTTGCGCGTTAACCCCGATGTCGACGCCAAAACCCACGCCAAAATTTCAACTGGCATGAAAGAAAATAAATTCGGCGTGCCGATTGATCAGGCGGCGGGAATTTACATGCGGCTTGCCGCCCTTCCCGGCCTCGATATGCGGGGTGTTGCACTTCATATTGGCAGTCAAGTCTTTGATCTGTCCCCCCTTGAATCTGCATATGCGCGGATTGGTAAGCTGGTCGAAGGGCTGCGCGCGGCGGGGTATGTGGTCGACCGTGTTGATTTAGGCGGCGGTCTCGGTGTCCCCTATCAATCACATGAAGCGCCGCCTTCTCCCCACGATTACGGACAAATGGTCGCACGCGTGACAAAAGGCTGGGATGTCACCCTGATGTTTGAACCGGGCCGGGTCATTGTCGGCAATGCTGGCGTGCTTTTGACCAAGGTCATTTGGGTAAAGCCCGGTGTTATCAACCCCTATGTTATTGTCGACGCTGCAATGAATGATCTCGCGCGACCCGCACTTTATGACGCGTGGCATGATTTTGCTGCCGTACAACCAACCGGCGAACGGATGATTGCCAACATCGCAGGGCCAGTGTGTGAAAGTACGGACACATTTGCCATGGGGCGCGACATTGACGCTGTGAAATCTGGCGACCTTGCCATTTTTCGGACTGCGGGTGCCTACGGTGCCACCATGGCCAGCACCTATAACAGCCGC
Organism: Chakrabartia sp.; assembly: GCA_040079575.1. Lineage (GTDB taxonomy): Bacteria > Pseudomonadota > Alphaproteobacteria > Sphingomonadales > Sphingomonadaceae > Aquisediminimonas. Next base: position 9,080 of record JBEBKH010000006.1, read on the forward strand.
GCTTTGGTGCCAGAGGTTATGGTTGACGGGGATCAATATGCGGTCGTTGCAGACAGGATTGCCCCTGAAACAATCCTTGCCGCCGAACGTATTCCCGACTGGCTGATGGACTAATCCAGAGCGGATCAATCTGTTCGTCTTGTTTTAAGAATTGGTTGGTCAGGCTATTGTTAAAACGAAGGCATTCATTCTCGATCGGCATTGGGCTGTATAGGGACAGGAAATGCAATGCCAGCAGATGCGCCAATAAAGTCCTCCCCAAAAACACAGAAAGCGGCGCTGGATCGGTTAATTCTCTGTCAGCGGGAAATGTTAGTCGCGGTCGCCGCCAATGACCTGAATCGCGTTGAAATTGCCCTTTCCCATGTCCGCACGGCGGTCGCCGCGCTGATACCAAATATTGGTGGCAAAAAAAGTCTGGGCACGATCAAGAAAATCATCAGAGCACAGACACAAGCCGAAACAGCGCATGCCCAGCTTTCACAAATTCTCAGGCAAAGAAGGCAAGCCAGAGAAAGATTTAGAGGAAGCTGGCTTTCAGACCGTCAATGACAAACTGCGCGGCAAGTGCGGCGAGCAACACCCCCAAAATACGGGTAATCATCGCCTCTATCTTATAACCAAGCGCCTTCATCAAGGGGCCCGCGAGAAGAAGTGCAACCATCGTCAGAATTAAGATCGTGGCAAGCGCACCCAGCACAATCAGACTTTCAGTCATGCCATCGCTGCGCGCCATGAGCAGCATCACGGACGCGATTGAACCTGGGCCTGCGATCATGGGGATCGCCATTGGGAAGATTGAAATATCTTCATGCTCGGGTGACGCAATGACATCTTCAGCGCGATTTTCACGGCGCTCCGTGCGTTTTTCGAACACCATTTCAAGGGCGATCAGGAACAGCATGATCCCGCCCGCGATCCGGAACGCATCGAGACTAATGCCAAGTGAACCGAGCAAATCTTCCCCAAAAACGGCAAAAATCAAAAGAATGGCAGAGGCAACCAAAACAGACCGCACGGCCATTGTCCGGCGGTGCGCGGCGTCGGTTCCAGCCGTCAAACTTGCAAAGATTGGCGCGCAGCCCGGCGGATCAATCACCACAAAAAAGGTAATAAGGGCAGAGATGAAAAGTTCGCTCAAAATCGCTTATCCTGTTCCATTCCACGCCGCATTCTTGCCGCTTGTAACGTATTGTGGAGGAGGCAGGCAATGGTCATCGGCCCAACGCCGCCCGGTACAGGGGTAATCGATCCGGCGACTTGTGCGACTTCGCTATAGGCGACATCGCCAACAAGGCGCGTTTTACCTTCTTCGGATGCCGCGATACGATTGATCCCAACATCGATGACACATGCTCCTGGTTTTACCCAATCAGCCTTGACCATTTCCGCACGCCCCACCGCCGCCACAACAATGTCAGCACGTCTGACCACATCAGGAAGGTTCACCGTACGACTGTGCGCAATGGTCACCGTACAATTTGCCGCGAGCAGAAGCTGAGCGACCGGTTTTCCGACAAGGATCGACCGGCCAATGACAACCGCATCCTTCCCCGACAGATCATCGCCCAGAGTATCGCGGATGAGCATCATACTGCCCAAGGGCGTACAACTGACCAATCCGGGAAGCCCCGACGCCAATCGCCCTGCGCTGACAACATGAAGGCCGTCGACATCCTTGTCAGGGTCAATCGCGCTCACCACCGCGAGTTCATCCAAATGTTTGGGCAATGGTAATTGCACCAATATCCCGTCGACTGAAGTGTCTGCGTTCAAACGCTCGATGAGGGCGAGCAAATCAACCTGTGTCGTATCTTCAGGCAATTTATGTTCAAAGCTGCGCATCCCGACTTCAACGGTTTGCTTGCCTTTGCTGCGCACATAGACAGCCGAAGCAGGATCTTCGCCGACAAGTACAACCGCAAGCCCAGGCACCGCGCCCGTTTCAGAGCGAAACGCCGCGACGCCTTCTGTGATCCGCGCGCGCAATCCCGCCGCAAATGCTTTTCCGTCAATTACTGCTGCCGTCATCGCGTCATTCCTGAAATTTTTGTGCCAAGGCACACAATAGATCTGGGTCACCGCCAATATTGAACCGCTTTAACCGAGATGTCGTTCCGCTAACGAGCATTATGTCAGCTTTCCGCACAGAGAAATACTTGCAAAGCAAATCTATTATCGCAGCATTAGCCGCCCCATCTGCGGGCTGAACAGCAACACGCACTGAAAGCCAGCGTGCACCCGCTGCGTCCTGCCAAATACCTTCAATCCTGTTGCGACTGCCCTGAGGTAGTGCCCGCACGGCGAGAATGATCCCGCTGTCAACGCGCTGCCACGCATGTGCCATCAAAGAAACGGTGAATAAAACTCGATCAATATCCGGTCAACAACCGTAAGACCGATAAGGACCACCAGCGGAGACAGATCAAGTGCGCCAAAATCCGGAAGAATCTTGCGGATCGGACGATAAAGCGGCTCTGTCATTTTATCGAGCGATTGCCAAATGGTCCGAACAAAATCGTTGGTCGTGTTGATGATATTGAATGCGATCAGCCAAGACAGAACCGCCTGAACAATAATCACCCACCAGACAGCCTGAAGGAGAATGCGGAGAATATCGATAACCAAATTCATATGTGCGCCCTTGTTTCGTTGATGCCATCAATAGCGGATAAAAGAGATAGAAATCAACGATGCACCAATGTGCCGGCGCCGCCTTTCGTAAAAATTTCCAATAGGGCGACATGAGGTACACGTCCGTCGAGGATAACGGCGGCTTCTGCCCCGCCTTCAACCGCTGCAATACAGGTTTCCAACTTTGGGATCATCCCGCCCGTCACAGTGCCGTCATCACGTAACACTTTAATCTGCGCTGGGTTGAGGTCGGTCAGCAAATTGCCTTCTTTGTCCAGCACACCTGCAACATCGGTGAGCAGAAACAAACGTGCTGCTCCCATGGCAGCGGCGATTGCGCCCGCCATCGTATCGGCATTGATGTTATAAGTGTGACCATCCTCCCCCACACCAATCGGCGCAACAACGGGGATCATTCCTGCCGATGAAATTGTATCTAGGATCGTTCGGTCAATCGATTTGGGTTCTCCAACAAAGCCGAGATCAATAACACTTTCAATATTGCTATCGGGATCGCGGGTCGTGCGCGTCACTTTTTCAGCGGTCACGAACCCGCCGTCTTTGCCTGAAATGCCAACAGCTTTGCCACCTGCTTTTGATATCCATGCGACCAATTCCTTATTGATCGCACCAGATAAAACCATTTCGGCGACCTTGGCCGTTTCCGCATCGGTCACACGGAGCCCGTCGACAAACGCGCTTTCAACACCCAGTTTCTTGAGCATCGCGCCAATTTGTGGCCCGCCGCCGTGGACAACAATCGGGTTGATCCCAACCGCTTTGAGCAAGACCACATCTTCGGCAAAATCACGCGCTGCCTCTGGGTCGCCCATCGCGTGGCCACCGTATTTAACGACAAACGTCTGTCCCGCATAACGCTGCATATAAGGCAGCGCTTCGGTCAGCGTTTCCGCTTTGTTGAGCAAGGATTGGTTGGGGTCGTAACGGCTCATACAGTTATGCTTTCACGGTCGAGCCAGCGGCCAAGAGAAACTGCGCCCTGGATGAAGAACGGCACCATGATCACCGACAGCACCATTTTTGCGATGATCGCGCTGATCAACAGCGGCGTGATTGGAAAAACGCCGTAAAATGCAATCGTAACGAACAACAATGTATCGACAATCTGACTTGCCACAGCAGCAATCATACCGCGCAACCACACCATCTTACCAGTACCGCTTTTCAATCTGTCAAAGAGCGCGACATTGAGTGTCTGTGAAATACCATAGGAAATAAGCCCGGCAAACATCATCCGTGACCCCTGCCCCAATATCCCGGCAAACGCCGCCTGCTGCTCCCAAAACGCAGCAGCAGGCAATGCAATGACAATCTGAATGAGCACCGCAGACAATATGAGTGGAATGAAGCCGTATCGCACCAATTTATTGGCAATCGCCGTTCCGTGAAGTTCTGATACAGCGCTCGAAATCACAACAAGTTGCAGAAATGCAAGGATGCCTGCCTCAACGGTCAGTGGTCCCAAAGCAATGATTTTCGTGCCCAACACCCCAGCCATGCAAACAAGGCCGCCATAAATCAGCGAGAATATGAAAAGTGAGCGTGGCATGATGTTCTCCAGCAGTGATAAGCCTGTGCCTAGCGCGTCGGAACCGGCTCTGCACCTGAATAATCATAGAAACCGCGCTTGGTTTTGCGGCCGAGCCAGCCCGCTTCGACATATTTGACGAGCAAAGGCGCGGGCCTGAATTTGGGATCGCCAGTGCCGCTGTGCAAAACACGGCAAATTTCCAAACAAGTATCGAGGCCGATAAAATCCGCGAGCGTCAATGGTCCCATTGGGTGATTGAGGCCCAACTGACACGCGGTATCAATGTCACTGATCGTTGCCACGCCCTCGCCCAGTGCAAAACAGGCTTCATTGATCATTGGCATCAGGATGCGGTTAACGATAAACCCCGGCGCGTCATTCGCATGGACAATCTGCTTTCCGAGCGACTGGCCAAATGCCTCGACAGCTGCGACCGTTACATCAGAAGTTGCAAGTCCGCGTATCACCTCAATCAAACCCATCACCGGCACGGGATTGAAGAAATGCACGCCGATAAACCGCGCGGGATCCGGGGCGGCTTGCGCCAAACGTGTGATCGGAATCGACGAAGTATTGGACGCGAGGATGGCATCCGCGCCAAGAACCTTGCCAACATCTGCAAAAATAGCGCGTTTGATCTCTTCGCGCTCTGTTGCTGCTTCAATAACGAGGGTGGCATTCTTAAAAGCAGATGATCCCGCCACAGGTTCAATCAGCGCCAACGCTGCATCACGCGCAGCACCTGTGATTTTTTCTTTTTCAACCAGCCGCGCCAATCCCTTGGCGATGGCATCCTTGCCTTTTTGAGCGCGGGCGACATCCACGTCAGACAGCATCACATGATAGCCAGCCTGAGCAGATACTTGGGCAATTCCCGCCCCCATTTGGCCCGCACCTATAACACCGATAGTCTTAGACATTTAACGCGAAGCCCCCGGCACCCAAAGAATATCGGTCGCGCCATTTTCATTTACCGCGCGCCCCATAACGAACAGATAATCCGATAAGCGGTTCAGATATTTGAGCGCTTCAGGATTGAGCGGCGTATCGCGCGCTGCCGACACTGCTGTTCGTTCTGCCCGGCGACAGGTGGTCCGCGCCACATGCAGCGCAACTCCTGCAGCTGTACCTCCCGGCAGAATGAAGCTCGTCAATGGCAAAAGATCGGCATTCATCGAATCCAGCTCTTCTTCAAGCCGCTCAACCTGAGACGCGGTAACGCGCAACGTCATTTCTCCAGGCGTAAAATCTTCACCGGGCGTCGCCAAATCAGCACCCAAATCAAAAAGGTCATTTTGGATCATGCGTATCCGTGCCAAGGCTTCACTAGAAAGATGAAGCGCAACAACGCCCATCGTGGCGTTAAGTTCATCGACATCGCCAATGGCCGCCATACGCGGTGCATCCTTGGCAATACGTGATCCATCAACAAGGCCCGTTGAGCCGTCATCACCCGTCCGGGTGTATATTTTATTCAATTTTACCAAGGCAGTTATCCGCGATTGAACATCAGCAATATCGCGACAATGGCGATGGCCAACGCCTGAAACAGAACGCGGTTCATCATCATCTTATTCTGTTTGACCCCAGACACGCTTGGCCCGCCGCCTTCCCCCTTCAAATCTGCTTCGGTCGTTTGCAAAAAGGCAATGACGCCGCGCACGAGGGTAACAACCGTGGCGATGACCGCGACGATAAGGAGAATGATGAGGAATGTGTTCATTTCAGTATCCTACGCTTTCTTTTGTAACGTGAAAAGTGCCCAAAGCGTGTCCAAGCGCATTTCTCTCTTGCCCCTGACTATGGTAAATGCTGTCATGCGATTGCAACGATCAGACGGCAATGAGTCTGCACGGCAAAAAGGGGAAATGGCTCCGCATGTATCATCCCGATCTGATCCGCCATCCGGACAGTTGTACAGCGCTTGTCCTCAATGCTGATTACACGCCGCTTAGCTATTATCCGCTGTCGCTATGGCCTTGGCAAACCGCAGTGAAAGCAATGTTTCTAGACCGTGTCGATGTCGTTTCCCATTATCAGCGTGAAGTGCGAAGTCCCACCGCGCGATTGCAACTCCCCTCGGTAATCGCGCTAAAACAATATGTCCGCCCATCCCAACACCCCGCATTTACACGTTTCAATCTTTTCCTGCGTGATCGTTTTCAGTGCCAATATTGCGGGATCAGCAAAGACCTTACCTTTGATCATGTCGTCCCGCGCTCTCAGGGCGGGCGCACCACTTGGGAAAATGTCACAACGGCCTGTTCACCCTGCAATTTGAAAAAGGGCGGGCGGACACCAAAACAAGCCCATATGCATATCCATATTGAGCCGATCCGCCCCACAACATGGCAATTGCAGGACCATGGCCGCGGATACCCACCCAACTTCCTTCATGATACATGGCGGGATTGGCTATATTGGGATATTGAACTCCTCGCTTAAAAGCATTTTATCAGAGAGATACACTCTGAAAAAAGGCGCTGAGTGGTGCTTGTAATAAGGTTGCTGTCCCGTTCGAAGCTGCTTATCACGGGATCAGTATAATGCTCTGTTAACCATTTACAGATAATCGTTCAGGCTCGGAGCCCGAAATGAACAAAACACCTTTGCTAGCGTTACTCCCCATTTTTGGATTTGCATCGCCGTCTTTTGCCGAGGTGTTTGAAATCCGGCAAAATGGAGAGATGGTTGAAACGACCACAGCGGTATGGCGTGAAGCGCCTGTCGCCGCTTTTATTCCAGCAATCGCACCCGTGATGCGCAAAGGCACACAACCAAGTCCGACATATCACGCCATGGTGAGTGCTGCTGCAGAACGCTATAATGTCAGCAGCGCGCTTATCGATGCCGTTGCGTGGCAGGAATCGCGCTACCGCGTGAATGCGGTGTCTCCAGTTGGCGCCGTTGGGCTGATGCAGCTCATGCCCGCAACCGCGCGCAGTTTGGGCGTGACTGACTCGCTTGACCCGCAACAGAATATTTCAGGGGGTGCAGCCTATCTGCGCCATCAACTCAACCGGTTTGACAATAATGTGGAATTCGCGCTCGCGGCCTATAATGCTGGGCCGGGCGCTGTTAGCAAATATGGCGGCATCCCGCCCTACCGCGAGACGCAAAATTATGTGCGCAGCATTATGGATAGGCTCGCTCAAACTGCACTTCAACCGACAAAATAGGATAGTAATGCTGTGATCACTTTCAAAACCAAATTTGCATCGGTGATCAGCTCCCTGACGCCAAGTGCGGCCTTTGCCCAAAGCGTTGCGGTCAATCCACAAGGATCCGGCCCGATTTTGGCCGCGATGAGTTGGATGCAAGGCACGTTGCTTGGCAATCTGGCGACCACCGCGGCAGTTATTGCTGTGGCTGTTTGTGGATTGATGATGCTGACCGGCCGCATGAACTGGCGCTTTGGTGCGACGGTCATTCTTGGCTGTTTCGTATTGTTCGGCGCCACTGCAATTGTTGCTGGCATCCAATCTGCTGCGATGGCGGGATAGTTAGTGACTGGTCTGACCCGCACCCCTGTCTTTCGCGCGCTCACCCAGCCGCAAATGTTTGCTGGCGTGACATACACATATTTCGTCATCAATGCTGTGCTGACGACAGAGCTTTTCCTGATCACCCGCTCTTTTTGGGCCATTCCAGCGGCCCTCATCATTCACGGCATCGGATATATGGCGTCGCTAAGAGAACCACGCATTTTCGACCTTTGGATTACCCGTGTCAGCCGCTGCGGCCGGACCAAGACGCACGGCGTATGGCGCTGTAACAGTTACCGTCCATGACCAAAGCGCCCAAACAGCCCGACATGCAAAAACTGACCGCGCGCGATCCGCGTGCGGGTGACCGGTTGCCCTATGCCCGGCACCTGAATGACCACACCGTTGTGACACGCGACGGCGATTTGATTCAGATGATCCAGTTGGAAGGTTTCCCCTTCGAAACCGCCGATACAGACATGCTCAATCACCTGCAGAACGCACGTGATGTTATTTTACGCGGGATCGCAACGTCCCAACTGATGCTCTATTGCCACGTCGTCCGGCGGCGCGTGACCGCAGATTTGGCAGAGGTCTATCCTGCCGGATTGGCGCGTGACATTGATGACCAATGGCGCGCACGGCTTGCCAGCAAGCGGCTTTACGTCAACGACACGGTCCTGACCCTCGTACGTCGTCCCCCGGTTGGTAAGGTTGGTTTTTTTGAACGGCTGGCCAAAACATGGCGCGGCATTGGCTCCGACGTTGAACGTCAAGCGGCAGAAGGTCGGGCTCTGCGTGAACTTGATGCGGCACGGACAAACCTTTTATCCGCCTTCACCCGTTATGGCCCAAGGCTGATGGCCCAATATGAAGGCGCGGGCGGCACCTGTTCCGAACCCCTTGAATTGCTGTCCGCACTCTACAACGGCGAAACCCAGCCCGTGCTGGTGCCAAATGGCGACGTCGGACAATATCTGCCCTATAAACGCGTCAGTTTTGGTATGGACACCCTCGAACTGCGCGGAGCGACCCCAAACCTTAGCCGCGTTGGCGCGATCCTTTCGATCAAAGATTATCCAGCAGCAACGGCACCAGGTTTGCTCGACAATTTGCTACGTCTGCCCCACGAATTGACCCTGACAGAGAGCTTTGCCTTTGTTGACCGGCAAATTGCAGATGAACGCATTGGCCTGTCACTGCGACGGTTGCGCGCGGCATCGGATGAAACCGTCACCCTGCGCCGCGGACTGATGGCCGCCAAGGATGATCTTGCTGCAGGCGTGTCTGCCTACGGCGAACATCATATGACGGTGCTGGTGCGCGCAGAAACGCTTGCGGCGCTCGATATTGCCGTTGCAGACGTACAATCAGCGCTGGCCGATATTGGGGCCATTGCAGTGCGCGAAGATTTGAACCTAGAACCTGCGTTTTGGGCACAATTTCCCGGCAATGCAGATTATATCGCGCGCAAAGCTATGATCTCCACCAGCAATCTGTCTGGGCTTGTTTCGCTCCACAGTTTTCCCATTGGCAATGTTGCGGGCGGGCCTTGGGGCGAACCGATCACGGTCCTCGAAACAACATCAAGCACACCCTATTTCTTCAATCTGCACAATGGCGATTTGGGTAACTTTACCCTTATTGGCCCATCAGGTTCCGGGAAAACTGTTGTCCTGAACTTTTTGATTGCGCAGGCCCAAAAATTTGCGCCGCGCACCTTCTTTTTCGACAAGGATCGCGGCGCTGAAATCTTCATTCGCGCGATGGGCGGGCATTATGATGTACTGCGCCCGGGCACGCCAACAGGGTTTAACCCCCTTGCATTGGAAGACACACAGGCCAACCGCGCGTTCCTGCGGCAATGGCTGTCGCAACTTGCAGCACCGGTTGAAGGCGTTTTGAGCGCAGAGGATAATGCTACAATCGCCAATGCGGTTGACGGCAATTTTGATCAGGCTGCGCCCTATCGCCGGCTGCGCTTTTTGGTCGAATTGCTTGCGGGGGGCACACGCCCCACACGCGGTGACATTGCATCACGATTGGCCCCTTGGATTGGGGACGGCGAACATGCCTGGCTGTTTGACAATGAGGCTGACCGTCTCGACTTAAGTGCGCAAACGATCGGCTTTGATATGACGGCGCTGCTTGATACGGCGATCCTGCGCACCCCTGCGATGATGTATCTGTTCCACCGCGCCGAAGAGCGGCTGAACGGTGACCCCGCGATGATCGTGATCGATGAAGGCTGGAAAGCTTTGGACGATGATGTGTTTGTGCAGCGCCTGAAAGATTGGATGAAGACCATCCGTAAACGCAATGGCGTGGTCGGATTTGTCACACAGAGCGCCAGCGATGCGCTCGACAGCCGCATTGCCAGCACCATCATTGAACAGGCCGCAACCCAATTGTTTATGAGCAACCCTAAGGCACAAGCTGCCGATTACTGCGATGGTTTTGGATTGTCTGCGCATGAATTTGAACTGATCCGGTCGCTCCCTGAACATCTGCGCTGTGTGCTTATCAAGCAAGGGGCGACCAGCGTTGTTGCACGGCTCGATATGGACGGCATGCCTGACGTGATCACAATCCTGTCAGGCCGCGAAAAGAGTGTTCGTCATTTGGATGAGCTACGCCGTGAACAAGGTGATGACCCCGAAAACTGGCTGCCACAAATTGTTGAGGCTGCCCGTGAAGGGCCACAATCCATTCGGGCGGGCGCGCGGCGATGACACCCTGCCCGGCCATTGACGCTGCTGCGGGCGGCGCACAAACGCTTGTCGGTGCGATTGATTGCTTCGTGAAATCGTCGGTACAGGAAAGCTATGCCACGTTGCTTGGACCGGGCAGTATCTTCAGCCAAGCCCTAACGATTGCGCTGACACTTTATGTCGCAATAATCGGTTACCGCCTGATGTTTGGCCGTTCCACACTGAGTTTAGGAGAATTCGCGCCAAAGGTCATTCTGATTGGCGCAGTGCTTGCGCTGTCCAGCAATTGGGCGGCGTATCAGGTTCTTGTGTTTGACGTCTTGACTGACGGCCCAGAAGAAATTGCATCACAAATTGGCTCTCAAGGCGGCAATGCCCAAGGCCTAACCGCGCGGGTTGATGCCGTGTCTGGGCGCATTGCGGATATTGCAGATGGTTGGTCGAAAGACACGACAACAGAAGCTGACACCTCCCCCACCGCCGTGCCGTCCCCAACGGCAACCACGGCAGTGAGTCTGGTTCCGCGCGCCGCCGCAGGAACATCACCGGGTCCAAATTTGATGCTCCTGACCGCACTCTTGCTGGTTTTGGCTTCAGCCGGCGTCCTCGCCGTTGCAAAAGTTTTGCTCGGGTTGATGTTGGCGCTCGGTCCGATTTTTGTTGCCTTATCGCTATTCACCACAACCCGGGCGCTCACAATTGGCTGGGCGCGCGTTTCGGTATTTTTGGCTTTGGTGCCTCTGCTATCGCTGATGACGACCGCCGGCGCATTGGCGCTGGTTGAACCGATGGTCATTGATATGGCGATTGAAGCACAGGCCGGTATCTTTGAACTGCGCAGTGCCATTGCGCTGTTTGTCGGGGTGCTGGTGATGGCCGCGGTCAGTTTCCAATTGTTCAAAATCGCGATGACCATCACGACCAGCGGCACAACATCTTTTGCCAGATCGAAATCCGTTCAAGCAGCTGCGTCTCCTGACATCTCATTCAATGCGGCCGCACTGCAGCCATCCGAAACAATGAACCCGCGCATTGATGTTTTGGTCAACGCAATGGAACGCAGCGCCATCACATCTACACCGACGACGACTATGCTGCGCAGTGACAGCATGGCACAGTCTCCCTTATGGATACGCAATGACAGTGACGCTCCTCAAACTCTTCCCGTCTCTCGGCGGATCAACCATGCGCGCTCGGCCTCCAATCGTGCGCCCCTCCGTCCAGTGAGGAGTGCGGCATGAAACTATCTTCGCTTCTTGCTATACTGTTGGTCGGCCTTTGCACGGCAGCACCACTTGCTGCCCAAGACGTGCAAACCCCGCTCGACACACGCATCCGCGTTATCGATTATGATGCTGACCGTATCACCCGCTTAACCGGCCACACAGGCTACCAAATGGTGGTTGAATTTGGTGCCGGGGAAAAGGTTGAAACTGTCGCGGTCGGAGATTCCAGTGGATGGCAAATCACGCCCAATGCGGCCGCAAACCTTTTGTTTGTAAAGCCAATGGGGCTTGTTGCTCCGACCAACATGACCATTGTGACATCGAAACGACGTTATAATTTTGAATTGGTCACGCGCTCTGGTCTGCGGGCACCGCGCGGTGAAATAATCTTTGCCCTGCGGTTTCGTTATCCAGCAGAACCCACGGCGGAAATTTTGTCAGAGCCGCCCCCGCCGCTCATCACCTCATCCCCCGATACATGGAACCGTGCTTACTCCTATGACGGGGCAGCATCGAACATTCCTGATGAGATTTTCGACGATGGCATATCAACCTATTTGCGCTTTTCAAAAGACGCATCATCGCCTGCGATTTTCATCGTCACGGCAGATGCTGGCGAAAGTCTGGTCAATTTTGCGGTACGCGGGCCTTATGTGGTGATCGAACAGGTCGCCCAGCAATTCATCTTAAGGCAGGGGAAGAATGTAACGCGCATCTTTAATGATGGCTTTCAAAACCCCGTCCCCGGGCCGGATGCGCCGACTCTGCGTGTTAAGACAAAGCGCGGCAAGTCTGACACATCGGCAAGAATGGATCCGAAATGAAACCAATAAAACCTTCCGCAACTGATCCGCGCGCTGATCTGCCCCTTGATACACTTGAGGAGGCCAATCGCCGCGCATCGCCCCAAATTGCTATGGCCAGCGCTTTCACGCCCAGCATGGCATTAGGGGTGATGGGGGTTGGTTTGCTTGGTGTTATAACCTTCACCTCCCTTGCCAATGGCCGCACAGAGGCGGCGCAAGCGCCAGCGGCTCTTGCCCAGCCCGCCAAGATCATCCCCGTTGGCCCGCCTACACCGCCTCCTGTGCTTGTAAAGCCATTCGCCCCCACGCCTCCCCCGGTTTTGGTCGCAGCACCGCAAACGCTTCAGGGCACGCCGAACACACACGTGTCAGCTTATGGCGCACGTTTGCGCGCGCCAGCCATTGTTGTTGATTTGACCAAAACCGCTGCATTGGTCGCCGTGACAGATGCAAAAACAGGCGACAAGCCCGGGATGAAAAGCAGTGCAGAGGAACAATTTTCAGACCGCATTTCTGAACAGGAAAACCGTCCCGCCCGCGCGGTAAGGATGACAAACAGCAGTGATACCGTCCCGCAAGGCGCGGTCATAGCAGGGGTTCTTGAAACCGCGATTAATTCTGACCTCCCCGGCTATGTCCGCGCAGTGGTAAGCCGCGACGTTAAAGGGTTTGATGGTCGCAAGATACTCATCCCGCGCGGCAGCCGTTTGATTGGTCAATATCGTTCTGGCCTTGCTGCAGGGCAGAGCCGCGCATTCATCGTCTGGACACGGCTAATGCGTCCGGACGGCGTTACTGTTCAACTTGGATCACCGGTTACGGACCCGCTTGGCCGCGCAGGTCTTGGTGGTAAAGTGGATAGCCATTTTCTCAAACGTTTTGGTTCAGCGATCCTGCTGTCCGTTGTTGAGGCGGGACTGGGCCGGTTGCAGAATAACGGTGCAGATGTGATTGTGCGCAGCGCCGAAGACGCCAAAAGCGTCGCATCGACAACGTTAGAGCGCGACATTAACATCCCGCCCACAGTCAAAGTACCCCAAGGCGCACCCATCCGTATTTTCCTCGCCCGCGATCTTGATTTTTCCGGAACCGGAGGCGTTGCCGCGCCATGAATATCATGCCCAATGCAGCTGCGTTTGATGACGTTTATCTGCGCACTTATCTTGAACCGTTTCGCGTCTGGCTGGAAAGCGCAGATGTTACCGAAATTCTGGTCAATACGCCCGGCGAAGTGTGGATTGAACGCGCAGGCGCGGCTTCAATGGAGCGTTATGACGCGCCAGAGGTTGATGCGACATTGTTGCAAAGGCTTGCCCATCAGATAGCACGCGCCAACCACCAAGGAATCAACCGAGAGACGCCGCTCCTCTCTGCTGTTCTTGCTGGGGGCGCACGTGTCCAAATTATTGCACCCCCTGCCACGCGTAAGCACATGGCACTTGCCATTCGCAAACATGTTCTGACAGATATTTCGCTTGATGATTATGCGGCGACAGGCGCGTTTTCGAGAACGCGTCGTTCTGATGACACGGGCAAGAGTGAAATTGATGCCGCGCTCAGTGCGCAGCTTGATACTGGCGATACGCTAGGATTTTTACGCAGCGCCATTGTTGCGCGTAAAACAATCCTGCTGTCGGGTGGAACGTCCTCGGGTAAAACAACATTACTCAACGCGCTGCTCAAGGATATTCCTGCGCATGAACGCGTGATCGTTATTGAAGACACACCTGAAATCAACCTCGGTCGCGACAATGCTCTTGGACTGGTTGCCGTGCACGGCGATCAGGGTGAGGCACGCGTGAGCATTGATGATTTGATGCGCGCCTCGCTCAGAATGCGGCCTGACCGCCTGCTGGTTGGGGAATTGCGCGGGCCAGAAGTTGCGACCTTCTTGCGCGCGATCAATACTGGGCATCCAGGTTCTCTCGCCACGATCCACGCAAGTTCGACGCGCGGCGCGTTTGAACAAATTGCGCTTATGTGCCTGCAAGCAGGCCTTGGCCTGTCACGCGATGAAACATTGGCGCATGCCCACACGATGATTGATGTGGTGGTTCAGTTAAGCAGGCGCGACGGCATCCGTGTTGTCGATGAAATTGCGTTTAACCCGCGTTAAGGCACTGGCCCTAAGCCATAAAGCCTAAATTAGCAGATCCAAAGCGACCGATATTGGGGAATAATCCCGTAAGCTCAGAAGCACCGGCCCCAAACCACAACGCCAATGTTGATCCATATTGATCAACCGATGTTGTTGGCAACAAGCGCCCTTGACCAACCTGATCATTGCTCGTCACAGAAATTTTAGGCGCAGTGCCATAGAATTTTCCGCCCTGCACAGCGCCGCCCATAACGAAATGATGGCTGCCCCAGCCGTGATCAGACCCGTCGCCGTTTGAACTGAGCGTCCGCCCAAAATCAGAGGCTGTGAATGTGGTCACTTTGTCCGCCACACCCAATTCTAATGTTGCCTGGTAAAAAGCGTCCATTGCGAAATCAAGTTTAGCAAGCAGTCCCGATTGGCTGGCAATCAGGCTGTCATGAAGATCAAATCCGCCCATCGAAACGAAAAAGACCTGACGCCTCGTCCCTAGCGCACTCCGCGCCGCTATCGTGCGTGCTACAATTTTCAGCTGGTCTGCAAGTGAATTGGATCCGGTTGCTGGTCGGAACGATGTGGTCAGCGTGATCGGATTGATAGCCGCCGAAAAAACAGCCTCTGAATCAATCGACCGCTGAGTCACGCGATTATATTCGCCTTCCAAAATATGATTGCTGCTTTGCGTTACCAAAGTGCGGAGAGCGTCGCTGGAGGTCCGCGCGCCGTACAATGGGTTCTTCACACCATTGACTGACACGGCACCAGTTGTACCAATTTGATATGATAAGGCCGATTGCCCAGACAGAAACACTGCATTCCCAGTCGCAGAAATACAGGTAAACAGGGCGTTGGTGTTGCCCGACAATGCCAGGTCACCCATGCGGCCACCCCAGCCGATAACGGCACCTTCAGGTGCAGACGACTGCCACGTTGACTGCTGATCATTATGCGAAAAAAGCTGTGGCGGAATAGGATTGGCAACCCGGTCCGAACTTTCATACTGCGCCTTAGTCAGCGGAGCGATGAGCGGCCCTACATTCAACTGGATCGCCATCTTGCCTTGATCAAAACGCGCTTTGAGACGCGTCATTTCAGGGGCAAGTGCCAGCTGCATATTGTCAGTCAAGATTTGACCGCCTGAGGGCGTTAATGCTGTCGCAGCAAGGCTGCTGCGCGCCAGTGCAATACCGCCCGCGGTCTGCCCTGCGCCGCCGCCACGAATGGTGCTGTACAGATCATAATTAGCGGAATCGACAGGGATGAGTGTGTTTGCTTGATCGCTCCCGCCGTACAGAAATATGCAGACTAAGGCTTTATAATCGGTGGCCGTAAAGGCAGCAGCCTCGCCAATTGCTGCGAGGTTCATGGCAAAAGGTAACGCCGATCCAGCCATTCCAAGTTGACCTGAACGAGTCAAAAACGCGCGGCGACTTAAGTCTTCGATGCGGCTAATATGCATGGGATCACCTATTTCTGAACTAAATATTCGGGGGAGGCCATGACCAACAACACGGTGGTCAACACCCGTTGTAATTTGACGGCATCATCATTGGTTCCGGTAATTCTAATGGCTTCGATTGCTGTCTGGATAACTGTTCGGTTTGCGGCGGATATTTGCCCTGCTGTCAGGATCAAACTGACGCGTGCGACCAGCGCCGCAGCATCCGCAGCAACTGCCAATTCCTTAGTATAAACGCCGCGTATATCGCCGTTGACAAGACCATTTTGGATAACACCGGTCATAAAATTGACGTAGCCCGCGGTCGTCACCTCGTTCACCAGCTGAAATTCTGGGGCCACCAAATTATTGGAGGCTATGGCGGTGCCGGCAGGGACAAAACCTGGCCGGAAGAAGTTAAAGACAGAAGGTGAACTCAAAGGATTTTGCGCCAGACCATTTGAGGCACCGCTCAGATCGCCAATTTTCCACTCACCCGTCACAGACGTTGCGCCAAATGTGCGTGCCCACTGGGTCAATCGAACAATAGGTTCGCGGATCTTGCCAAATGTCTGTGACGATAGCCCTGACGCTCCGCGTGCTTCATCATCCATCACTATGGCCTTGAAGACAGCGCGCAAATCCCCGCGCGTACCAGCGCCATTATTAATAAATTTTGCGGCAACGCGTTGCACATAGGCTGGACTTGGATTGCTGGTCACCAAGCGCTGGATCATCTGACGCGCAAAGAATGGCGCGGTATTGGCATGATTGAACAATGTGTCGAGCGCCGTTTTAAGTGCAACTGTTCCATTCGTGTTGGCCGCAATTGTTACACCCAGAAACGTTGCTTCGGGGATAGAATGTGTCGTGTTCGTGCGCGGATAACGCCATTTCGTAGCATCTTGCGTCATTGGCTGGCGCGTATATCGATCATTATCGACCTGCCATTGTGGATTCCCTGGAGCGGGCGTGGTCACATTCCCCGTTGCATCCCAATCAAATCCAGTAAAAACGCGGGCAAGATTTGTGACATCCGCTGTCGTATAAGTGGGAAGTGTGTTTCCCTGCGCATCACGTTTTACCGTTCCATCAGGATTGAGTTGGTTCAATCCGATCGTAAACAGCTGCATCACTTCCCGCGCATAATTCTCATCAGGGCGACGGCCTGTGCGCAGATTTTCGGATTGATTGCCACGTGTGCTGAGATAATATCCCATCGCTGGATTGAGTGTAATATCCTCAAGCAAGGTGCGAAAATTGCCAAATGCGTTGCTGTTGAGCTGATCCCAATAATGCGCAATACCCTGACTGCGCCACGTAAAATCAAGTGCGTTTAGCGAAACAACAAACATTTCCGACAAGGCTAAAGCAAAACGTTTACGCACGGGATCATTGGTGCCCATCAATTGCTGCCACGCCATATATTGGCCGGGATAGGTGTTGTTGTAATATTGCTGATCATTCACCTGATCAAAGCCACGTGATGAGAGCCAGGCAATGCCCGTTTGGCTTGGCGCTTTGCTCATTTCTGCATCGAGCCAAGGTTCATAGCCTTGCGTTTTTAATGCTGTGATTTGTTCATCTGACACTGAAAATTGCGTGTGGAGCAAAAAACGCGCAGCTTCTGCATCCGACTGCGGCTTCACCACGAGGGGCGCTTGCGGCGCGCTGGGCGCAGCGCCTGTTCCACCCCCGCCGCAAGCAGCGACACCAAGCGCAAGCAATGGGGCTGTAAAGGTGATTGGAAGCGGCGAGGCTGCTGCTGGTGGTGTTTCGCGCTCTAAGATGTCGACGGAAGATTCAAGTGGATCGATTGGCATATTCAGCGACGACAACTCTATCATAACGCATCCTTGATTAGACAGCCAAACGACCAGTTTTGAGGACGCGGATACGCGCTCAAATTAGGGAAACTCTCATCTAAGTCTTAAAGAGATTGGATAAAAAGATGGTTTCTGTTTATGGTTAATGTCACATTAACCTTCTTCAATTCGAGTGTGATATGCATCACCTCACGCAATCCAATATACGCTTATTTGCCTGCTTATTAATTCCACAATAGTGTCGTATGGTAAGGCGACTCAAAAAATAATGGCCGCAAAAAATAAAAAATTACGGGGAATTGCTCTGGCTCTTCACCCATCAGGAGGAAAAATGCGCACCGAAGATTTTTTGAGCGTTAGCGCGCTCGCACTCGCATTATGTTTGCCAAGCGCAGCATTGGGGCAATCCTCAAAACCAAGCCTC
This sequence comes from Chakrabartia sp., assembly GCA_040079575.1. GTDB lineage: Bacteria > Pseudomonadota > Alphaproteobacteria > Sphingomonadales > Sphingomonadaceae > Aquisediminimonas. Next base: position 27,280 of record JBEBKH010000006.1, read on the forward strand.
GCTGATAGTTTTCGGATCGGATCAGGGGGTGGAACGCTTTGCCGTGCGCAAAGCCGATCAAATGATCCCGCAATCAAGGGAATGTTTGACAGGGCATGGACCCTCGTTTGCCGCGACGCTGCCAAACCTGTTGGGCAGCTTTATGCGCTACGCCAAGGTAAAAATGATCTGCAAAGTGCCCTGATCCAGTCTCGCTTGGATGCCGCCAGCTGTGCGCCGTCAACCCCGTCAATGATCGAAGGGATCGGTTCTGTTTCTGTGGCAAAGTGCACTATAGATGCACTGAAATTGGGCTATACGACGTACCGGATCGACAAGGGCAAAGTCAGCTATTTTGCTCAAGGTTTTGCAAATTATGACAGTGCCCTAATCCTTGGTCTCAAAACGATAATGACCGATAAAATCGCCGCTGGCCAAGTGTCTGTCGCGTCGACGGGGACAGGAGACGCCGACGGTTTTGCGCGGTTACAGGCGAGCGCGCTTGATCCCCAAACCACGCTTGCCGAAGGTTATCGTCGTAACAATAGCGGGAACTATGCTGAAGCAGCGCAATTTTTTGATACGTTGCAGCAAAAAACAAACGAACGCACAGCGGTTGTTCCGCAAGAAACGGCAACCGAGCGCCAACAACGTTTGCACGAATATGCGATCAATCGCGCGCTGCAATTGTCTAACCTTGGTGAATTTGCTCAAGCCGATGCGCTATTTGCAGAAGCCGCAACGATCCCGACAATTGACCGCGTCCAGGTGCGTTTACGGCGCAATTTTGAAGCGATGCATCAGCTGAATCAGCAGCGTTTGACAGAAGCAGGCGCGGTGCTTGATCGCCCTGTCGCCTCAATCGATCAAGTCGTCCAAGTCAAAGGGCAAGGCGTTGACCTTGGCCCCCAAATCACGTCCGAAATCAACAGCGGCGTGCGCGCGAGCCAAACTCTGAACGTCAAACAAAGCACCAAACTGACGCCTGATGAACGCGCCGCGATTATCGATGCTCAGGCGCTACAACTGCGCGGCACGATTCTGCGCTTGCAAAATAAGCCCAATGAGGCACGTGTCTTATTTTCGACTGCGATGGATGATGCCATCCGGATTAGAGATGGCCGCGTGACATCTATTGCGCGTTTGCGCGCCCAAATCATGGCTGAACTTGCCCTCACACACGAAGATCAAGGCGATTTTGGTTCTGCACGTGCGCTGTTGCAAGGCGCGCTTGATCTGCTGGAAACAACATATCCCGAAACCAATGCGATGAACGGCGCACGTGCCCGGCTTGCAGCCTATCTTGTGAGACGAGGGGACCGCACGGAAGCGTTAAGCCTTTATCGCAAGGTCATCACCAGCACGGCCGAAAACCAATCTAGCACCACAGGGCTTGCCAACCAACTGAAACCCTATTTCGATTTGTTGAGTGCGGAAATTCCGACCCAACCCAGTTTGATCGATGACCTGTTCCTTGCAACCCAGACGTTGATCCGTCCGGGCGCTGCGGATTCGATGGAAACATTGTCCCGCGAACTACAATCCGGCGACAGTGAAGCCGCGCGTCTTTTTCGCCAGTCGACAACTTTATCCCGCGATATTGAACGCGCTCGGATCGAATTGGCACGACTGGTTCAGGTTGCAAAGGAAGACAGCAGCGCGGTTTCGCTGATTGCGGCGCAGCAAAGCGACCTAAAGTCTCTCATTGATCAACACGTCGCAACACAGTCCGCTTTATCCGGATTTGCCCAGTTTCGTGCAGTGTCAAAACAAACCCTGACACTGGCTGAATTGCGGGCCACACTCAAACCTGGTGATGCCTATTTCAAGCTCGCCAGCGCCGGTGATGGGCTCTATGCTATTTATACTGATGCACTGACATCAACGGGTTATCGTCTGCCCATTTCTGGGCGCGCACTTGAGACAAAGGTCGACACGATCCGCGAAACGATTGCGACAAACGTCAATGGTCAAGTCACAACCTATCCCTTTGATGTCGCGATGGCGCGCAGCCTTTATCTCGATCTCTTTGGGCCGGTCGCTGATAAAGTGGCGGCGACAAAGCATCTGATATTTGAACCAGACGGCGCGATGTTGCGTTTGCCAATCAACCTGCTGGTTGCGGAACAGGCTGGGGCCGATGCCTATGCGGCAAAGATAAAAGACCCCAATTTTGATGAATTTGATTTTCGCGGCGTCAAATGGCTTGGCAGAGACACAGCGGTCAGCACGGCGGTATCGGCGCGAAGTTTCCGTGATGCGCGACAAACCCCGGCGTCTTCGGCAAAGCTTCAATATTTGGGCTTTGGCAATAACGCCCCTGCCTTATCAAAAGTAATCCGAGCATCCGTTCCCGCCGCGACGGGGATCAATGCGGCAGATTGCAGTTGGCCATTGGGCGAATGGAACAAACCCATTCCAGCAACCGAATTGACATTGGCAGCGTCACTGGTTGGCGCTGGAGGATCGTCAGTGATTACTGGCCGTCAATTTACCGACACGGCCATCCGCGCGCAGGGTGATTTGAACAACTATCGCATCCTGCATTTTGCGACCCACGGTCTTGTGACAGCCCCGCGTTTGGGTTGCCCAGCCCGCCCTGCTTTGCTGACATCATTTGGCGATAGTACATCCGACGGGTTGCTCAATTTTGGGGAAATTTACGACCTTCATATTGATGCCGACCTTGTCATCCTTTCTGCCTGTGACACAGCGGGAAAAGCCGGCACTGACGCGACGCGCGAAGTTGGTTTGACCAGCGGTGGCGGCTCGGCAATGGACGGCCTTGTTCGCGCCTTCATTGGTGCGGGCGGACGCAGTGTCATCGCCAGCCATTGGCCAGCCCCGGATGATTATAATGCAACCCAAAGGCTGATCTCCGGCCTGTTTGTATCCGGCGCAAATGATACAATTGCGGGTGCTATGCAAATGGCAGAACGGACGTTGATGGATGATCCCGAAACATCACATCCCTATTATTGGGCCGGTTTCGCCGTGGTTGGAGACGGCGCGCGACAATTGCTAACAAAATAAACTGAGAATGAAACCGACCTCCTCACTTGCTTCTACTAAGCCGAGGGCCTCCATCTGGCGCCGGGGGATGCGGCTGGTCGGTGAACTGGGCACCGGTCGCCTGATTGCGACAGCGATTTTCCTCGTTTTCGCACTCATCGCTGCGCGGTATAGTTGGAATTTGTGGTTCGTCGAAAATGCAGAACGCGCCCTTTATGATCAACGCGTCAGGCTGATGGCGCCCCAAGTTGAACAAGACGCGCGCATTGCGATGATCGTTTATACAGATGACACGTTGATCAACACCAAAAAACGATCCCCGCTTGACCGCGCGACGTTGGCCAAGGCGCTGACATCAATCGATAAAATGGGTGCAAAATCGATTGGGATCGATATTTTGATAGATCAACCACAGGATGAAGACAGCGCGCTGATTAACGCGTTTCAATCGATGCAAACGCCAACGCATTTGGCTTATGCTGACATTGCCACCAACGCAGATCAGATTGGCAATCGTCAACAGCAGTTCCTTGATCGATTTATGACCAATCTCGCCGGCTCTAAAGCATCCCCCGCGAGCATCCGCGTTGAAACCGATGCGGATAATGTTGTGCGCAGCTGGCCGGAAATTAAACCTTCTCTTCCCCCGTTTCTTGCCCGCGCTATGGCAGGTAAAAATAGCGAATTTGCAGATTATACGCGCAGCATTGCTTACCGCCTGCCGGTTGACCGAGAACGTCCGGTTTTTGCATCCTATCCAATCGACCTGTTTACTGATCCACAAACCGCTGCTGCATTTGCCGATCAGATTAAGGGCCGGCACATCCTAATTGGCGGAGACATTGTTGATATTGATCAGTTTGATACGCCGCTAACCCCTTTCATTGGCAAGCAAATGATCGGTTTAGAGGTCCATGCGCATATGCTCGCACAGCTGTTAGACAATAACCGCCCTGCCGCAACCCCGCGCTGGGCATCCTGGCTTGTCGCCATGCTTGTGGTCATCGCAGGCGGAGTTACCAGCCTTATTGAAGGCAAGGTCTGGCGCACGGCTCTTTTTGTCATTGTACAGATCATCTTTTTTGGCGGTCTGCCAATCTGGTTGCAGGGACATGGGTCGGACACCCAATATCTGCCCGCTTTTGGGTGGATCATTGGGTGGATTATTGCGTTTTCCGCCGTGGGCACTGCGGCACAACAGGTCGGCACCCAACAACGCAAATTTGCCCAGTCTGCGCTTGGAAAATACCTCCCCCGTGACATTGCCAATGAAATTCTAAACGAACCAGATCGTCTTGCGCTTCACGGCGAAAAGCGGGAAATTTTCGTTATCTTTACGGACTTGCAAGGCTTCACAGAATTATCACACCAGATCGCGCCAGAAATGGTCGCCACCCTGCTCAATCGCTATCTTGATATGCTGTGCACTGTGGTTCTCGACTATGGCGGCACGATTGATAAATTTGTCGGGGACGCGGTTGTTGCGTTTTGGGGGGCGCCGATTTCAAGGCCCGATGACGGTGAACGCGCGGCACGTGCAGCCTATGCTATGTGGGAAGCCGGTGAAGAGTTTAGAAATACGGCCCCCGCCGATGTACCCGCCATTGGCAAAACACGGGTTGGCCTGCATTTCGGGGAGGCCGTTATTGGTAATTTCGGGGGTGAGGGCCGCATTCAATATACCGCCCTTGGTGACAGTATGAACACCGCCAGTCGCCTTGAAAGCGCCAACAAGAAACTTGATTCAAACATCGTCGTTAGCCGTGAGGCAATGGAACGATCCGGCTTGGATTGGTGGCGTCCAATGGGCCGCGTGCAATTGCGCGGACGTGCGCAACCTGTTGATATTTTTGAACCGATGCCGAATATGGCTGCCAGTGACCTTAGTCACATACGCGACATCATTGAGTCGCTAAACACAGATCCCAAGGGAGCAAGAGCCAGTCTCGCGGTCTTGGTTGCAAAGAATCCGCACGACAAACCATTGGCAAACCTGCTCCACCGTATTGAGCACACTGACCCCGGAGGGTTTTATGTTTTGGACTGAAACTATGATCAAAAGCACAGCATTGGGCATTGCCCTGTTCACCGGCATGATCGCCACTTCGGCCAATGCCGAACCGATTGTTGTTAAATCCAGTGGTCCGTCTGCATCAACCTACCCCCCTGGGAAAAAGCTTGCTCCAGCGTCGACAATCACGCTCAAATCTGGCGATGTGCTGACGATATTGGACGGCAAAGGTACGCGCACATTACGTGGTCCAAGCAGCTTTAGCACATCAAGTGTGACAAGTTCTGGCGTAGACACACGCACGAGCCTATCCTCATTGCTGACAACAAACCGCGCACGACGTGCGCGCACAGGGGCCGTCCGCACAGTGACGTCTGGCGATACCGCGAAAACGCCCCGCAGCCCCAATCTTTGGTTCGTTGACATCAGCCAAAGCTCAACTGTGTGCGTCAATGATATGGCCAACATCCAACTCTGGCGTCCAGACCAAGCGAAGGCGCTGAAAGTCAAAATCAGCAACATCAAAACAGGGGCGAATGCTCTTGTCACTTACGAGAAAAATCAATCGCTTGCGGTATGGCCAACAGGTGCATTGGCTGCTGTTGACGGCACGTCTTATTCCTTAAGCTGGGCAGGTCTTGCCAAGCCTATCGGCATTCGCATTGTCCCGATGGGCAATAATGTTGAGGGCCTTGAAAGCACAGCATCGTCGCTCATCACCAAAGGGTGCGAGGCACAACTCAACCTGCTCATAGAAACTGTGGCTCAACCTGACCCCGTCATTGGGGGATGACGTTGAAGATGCCCTTTGCGCTTGTTTGTAATTGGCATGACTGATAGAAATCGGGACAAATGAAACCGGAAAAATTCGGTTCACAGTCCCTTTTGATCGCACCATGGCCCAAAGAAATTTCCGGAAACGGAATGTTTCGATGTGTTGGAAGACGTTGCCTCAGGCGTAACGTTTGAATGTAACGGGAGCATGTTGCCCACTGACCGCTGCGTCTGGTGGAAACATGGCAAAGGGGATTTTTGATGTATTTGTGCAACCGCAACACTTTGCTCGCCGCAATGGTTGTTACCCAACCTTATTTTGCGGATTCGGCAAATGCGCAAACCGTATCAGCCCCCACCCGCGATGAGCTTCAGCGCGATCAAATTCCAACCATCGCTCCGCAAACAAAAAGCCGCTTAACCATTGACGGCGATATCGAACGCGCGCCCTGCCCGCTTGCTGATCCCCGTTTTGCCAATGTTGTCGTGAATTTCTCAACTGTGTCATTCGACAATTTGAAGAGTGTTGATCCTGCATCGCTTGACGGGTCATGGCGCGAATTTGCTGGAAAGTCTTTGCCCATCGCAACCGTTTGCGAAATCAGAGACCGCGCAGCAACTGCGCTCCGGCGGCAAGGCTATCTGGCTGCGGTGCAGGTCCCCCCACAGCGTATCGAAGATGGCGGCGTTGTGCATTTTGACGTGCTGATGGCAAAGGTCATTGCGGTGCAGGTGCGCGGCGATGCCGGCGCATCAGAACGCAAAATTGCGGGCTATCTTGAAGCGATTACAAATCAACCTGCCTTCAATGCGCGTGAGGCCGAGCGCGCACTTTTGCTCGCACGGGACGTTCCCGGTTATGACGTCCGCCTCACCCTCCGTCCAGCGGGCACGGTTCCAGGTGAAGTCATCGGTGAAGTCACCGTCACCCACCAGCGCTTTCAAATTGATGCCAACATCCAAAATTTGGGTTCGCACGATGTGGGCCGTATCGGCGGCCTACTCCGCGGGCAAATCAACGGCATTACCGGCCTTGGCGACAGCACAAATTTTAGTATTTTCAACACCATAGATACAAAAGAGCAGACCATTTTGCAAGCAGGCCATAGCTTTCTTGCCGGTAAGAATGGCCTGCGCATTTCCGGTGATTTCACTTATGCTTGGACACAACCCACGCTTGTGCCTGTATCGCCGATAAAATCTGAAACACTGATCGCCTCGCTGAATGCAGCCTACCCCTTCGTGCGCCGTCAGGCCCGAAATTTGAGCGGTGTCATCGGGTTTGAATTGATCAACCAAGATGTCCGTTTCGGCGCGGTTGCGCTCACCAGCGATCATTTGCGGATCGCTTATGCGCGCATCAATTTTGACGGTATTGATCCGCGCAGCATTTCGAGCACGGTCGGATATTCAACGAGCGAGCCGCGATGGCGGTTTGGGGGATCGGTTGAAATGCGTCAGGGCATTTCAGTATTTGGCGCGAGTGCACCGTGCGGCGCGGGTTTTGTGAATTGTCTTGCGCCCCGAACGCCGCTCAGCCGAATTGAAGGGGATCCAACCGCGCTCGTAATGCGCGCCTCTTACATCGCAGAATATCGCCCTGTGCCCAATATCGCCGTCAGCCTGACCCCGCGCGCACAATATGCGAACAAGCCGCTGGTCAGCTTTGAAGAGTTTTCGGTAGGCAATTACACGGTCGGTCGCGGTTATGACGCGGGCGTTCTTTTGGGCGATTCAGGTCTTGGCCTTCAAGCTGAAGTGCGTGTTGGAAGCCTGCAACCCCGCAGACCCAATTCGATTGCGCTTCAACCCTTTGCTTATGTGGATGGCGCACGCGTTTGGAACCAAGACGTACTCACGCCGCTCTATTTACCGGGGCGTTCACGGCTTTATTCAGCGGGCGGCGGCGTTCGTGCTGTCTGGGGCAACCATGCGCGGCTTGATCTCACGCTTGCTGTCCCGCTTGAACGCGCCGGATTACAAACCAAACGGAGCGGCACACGCCTGCTCTTTTCGCTGACAACGCAATTATTCCCATGGAAGCGATAATGACCATGATGACCCCCACTCCCACGAGAACCCAGCGTGCGACAACATCACGACTGCTCTCAGGCTGTGCCATTGCGGTGGCATGGGCAGCTTGTGGCTATGCTCCAGTAGTGCGTGCACAATCGTTTTTGGGGACACATGCTGTCACAAGCGGTTCTGCCGATGTATTTACAGGCCCGAATGCAACCACAGTGGTCGTCAATTCACCAACAGTCGTGCTGGATTGGACGCCGACGGACACGGCGCTGACGGGGGAGCTGCTGTTTCAAAACGCAGGCACAACTGCCACTTTTGTTAACGGCGATCCTGGCCTCACCGATTATGTTGTGCTCAACCGCATCCTTCCGATCAATGTCAGTTTTCCGGTCCTCACACGCCCAGTGCGCCTCGACGGCATCATTCGTTCCCTTTATCAAGCGCCCGGGAATAATGGCATTACACGCGGGAGCATTTGGTTTTATTCGCCCGGCGGGCTGATTCTTGGTCAAAGTGCGCGGATCGACGTCGGCAGCTTGGTTTTGTCGACCAGCGACATCAACACCCAAAACCTCTTTGCAGGCAATGTTGGCACGATCAATTTCACTGGAGCGCCAACGGCAAATTCAGCGATCACCATTGAGAACGGCGCGCGGATCAACGCGCTTCTTGATAAAAGCAGCTATGTCGCGATGGTTGCACCCCGCATTGTGCAGGGCGGAACCGTCGCAGTTGATGGATCGGTTGCTTACGTCGCGGCAGAAGCGGCAGACATATCGATCAATCAGGGTCTTTTTGACATAAGTGTGCAGACGGGTTCGGGAGACGCAAACGGGATCGTTCACACGGCCACCGGATCAACCACTGGCCCCGCGTCAACACCGACAACTCAGCCTCAAGTGGGTGATACCCAGCATATTTATATGGTCGCTGTACCCAAAAACACGGCAATGACGATGCTTTTGGGCGGAACAATCGGATACACGCCCGCCGCAAGCGTCACGCAAGAACAAAGTGCTGTTATTTTGTCCGCTGGCTATGACATTGTCGCGGGCGTGCCAGAGGCTGTCGCAAATGCCAGCGCCACAGCCAATGCCACAATACAGGCAGGAAGCGCGATCAACACCGGCGGTGATACGATTATCAGGGCAGCAGCGCTGTCAGCTGACAACCTGATCACCACGGGCAACACAGCGATCGCAACCACCGGTAACATTTTGGTCAGCCATTCTGAAAGCGGTGGCAATTTCACTGCATCGGGCGCGCGGGTTGAAACGGGCCTTAACTCCATCATCACAGGCGGGAATATCAGCATCACCTCCGCAGGCGACGTGCTGTTGGGCAATTCTTCGGCAGGTGGGTTTGCAAATGTATTTGCCGACGGCCTCATTAATTTCAACAGTTTAACCGCCGGAACTGATTCAGTTTTGAGCGCTGGTGCCACTATCGCTGGCGGCACATTGAATGTGGGTGGCGTAGCCAATTTATCCGCGACATCGGGTGTCAACGTGACGACAGTCATCGCAGGGGACTCATTGTTTGCCTCTACAAACACAGGGAATTTAACCCTAGGCACGGCCACTGCGGTTGGCGATCTAATTTTACAGAATAATGGTACAGGGCCAATTTCAACCACCACGGCAACTGCTGGCGGTGATATTGTCGCCCTTTCTGGGGGAACAATATCCTTTGGCACGGCAACGGCCAACGGCACCTATATCAATGGGAATGGCCAGGCGAGCATTGGCAATATTTACATGTTAGCGGACGGAAATGTTAATTTCGGATCCGCGAACGCAGCGACGATGATCGGCGTGAGTGCAACCAACATTTCCGCGACAGCCACACTGACTGCGGGCGAAGATATTCTCCTGCTCGCCAGCGGGCTTGCCACTGTCGATGGGGCCTCTGCGGGGGATGATCTTGACATCATTGCGCCGGGTGGCATCACCCTCACAAACGGTACGGCGCGGGCGACGGCGCGAGATGACCGGACACTGAGGTTCATACCTGGTTTTTCCGTATTTGATGCTGCGTTTGACATCCTTGCTTCACCCGCAGATGGCAGCGACATTCGCCTGACCTCAACGGGTGGCGGCGCGACAGGGGCGAACCTGACCGCAGGTGATGACATTTTGATCAATGTCAGTGGCGCGACAAATTTTTCTGGAACACTTCAGACACGCGGTGTGGGTACAACGGGCGGCCTCAGTAATATTGAAGTTACAGCGGGTTCAGCAACAATCGGGGGAGGCCAATCCTTTACAGATTTTCTTGTCACCACCGCTGGCAATGCGGCCTTAGGCACAGTGACAACGGGTCGTAATCTATCAGTCATTTCTGGTGCGAACGCCACCTTTACCAATCTCACATCAACCGGCTCCACACTTATCAACGCGGGCGGCAACATTACGGGTGGCCGCGCCTTCGCTAACACGACACTGGATTTTAGTGGCGTTACTATTTCCACAGCAGACTTGGCCGCAAGTACCAGCATCACACTCACCGCCCTTGGCAGTGTCACAGCCGGAAACCTTGACACCACGGATGCTGATATACAGATCACTGCGGCTACAGGCATTACATTTGAAAATGCCAGTGCTGAAGGTGGCAGTATCATTCTCAATAACCTGAATGGGATCATTTCTACTGAGAATATGACTGCCGCGCGCGATGTTACGATTAACAATGTTGGCAACGTTAGCGTTAGGAATGTCAGCGCTGGCGATGACATCCGGATCACAACATCAGCGGGAGATATTGACGCTGATAGCCTTCAAACATCTGGTGGCCCAGACAGTGAAGGCGACGGGCACAACGCAATTCTAAACACAAATCGCGCGATTACAGTTGGCCAAGTGCGTATTTCGCAAGGGGACTTGGTCGCAAATGCGGGGCAAACGGTGGCCGTTTCTGACGCCATTGTGTCGGGTAACATTGATTTGCGCAGTGGCAATGCCGATGTCGTCCTTAACGGGGCAACGTCCACCGCGATCACCACTAATGCCCGGAATGATGTCGTTTTTAACGGCATCGTTACAGCCAACACAGCATTGAACGTAACTGCAGATCGGCAAGCGATTTTCAACGGAACGGCATCTGGCCTCACTATAACAGTCCGATCAAATGACATTGCCATTGCTGCAACAGGTCGTCTTGGCACGGCAGGGACAACGCGCGGCGTATCGCTTTCTAATCTAAACGGCAGGCAAATGGTTGTAGGCGGCGCAGGCGTTGCAACCGGTTACAGCTTGTCAGCAGCTGAGTTCGCGCGCGTCTTTTCAAACGATATCAGCGTTACGTTTGATGATTTCAATATAAACACATCCTCAGGACAATCTCCAGCTTCGGTCGGTTCAGCAGCAGCACCAGACATGATCATTGATAGCTTTATTTTGACCGCTGGTGCGGGGGCAACGCCTGGCAATATTGGCGGACAAGGGACACTTTCCTTCACCGCACCAAAGATCAGAGTGATTGGCAATGCTGTTTTGTCCAATGCTGGGGCCAGCAATGTTTTCAGTATAAATGCTGACGACGCGTTGGAAATTATCTCTGGGACAGGCTCTCTTGAGGTGCGTGACGCTGGCAGCGGGCTTACGGGCACACTTGCGCTCACGTCCGATGATATTATCGCGGCAACAAGCGCCGCCATTACCGCTGTCTCCGCGATGACCGCCGCGAGCGACATTACGACGCGCCTGAACCAAAATGACGGCGTGGCCAATGCTGGAACACTGCGCGCGGGTACAATCAATGCAACAGTGGCCAACGGAATCTATGTTCAGAATATGGGCATTAGCGACCGTTTTGCCGATCGCAGAGGATTTACAACGGGCACCGGCGGGTTCAACATCCGTTCCGCCAACGCCGCTGTCAAAATCATTGTCAACGGACAGATCGCAACCGCCACAACCGGCTTTGCAACGGGGCTGGCGACGATTCCCTTGGTGACAATCAATGGCCAATTGAGCCAGTCTGCAACTGGATTTGACCCGCTTTCCACCGTCAATGGCTGCTTGATCGCCGGTATAACGGCGTGCCGTGCGCAGGATAACCCAAAATCATTTCCCAGTGACAGCATCACCGGCCCGCGTGACAATGATGATCCCTTTGGTGTGATTTTGCCGTCCTCGCTCTTCGAACTCAAAGAATTTGAACCCTATGGCTATCCCCCGCTGATTGACGAACCCGTCACGGGCGCTGGCAATGATGATTTATGGCCCACCGATTGCAGCGCGAGCGATGCTGCCTGTCAAACTCCAGCAGGATAACGAATATGAAAGCATCTGACCTTTTCATTGAATGCCTAGAGGATGAAGGCGTTGAATATATCTTCGGGGTTCCCGGAGAAGAAAATTTGGACTTTTTGGACAGCTTATCGCGGTCAACCAAGATCAAGCTGATCCTGACGCGGCACGAACAGGGTGCTGGTTTTATGGCGGCAACCTATGGTCGTCATACCGGAAAAACCGGGGTCTGCCTTGCCACTTTAGGGCCCGGCGCGACCAATTTTGTCACAGCGGCGGCCTATGCCCAATTGGGCGGCATGCCGATGATGATGATCACGGGTCAGAAACCGATCAAGAAATCGAAACAGGGCCGTTTCCAGATTCTCGACGTCGTCGCGATGATGGGGCCGATCACCAAATATACCCACCAAATGGCAAGCAGCGACAACATTCCCAGCCGCGTGAGAGAGGCGTTTCGCCTAGCGGAAGAAGAAAAACCCGGCGCTGTCCATATTGAATTGCCAGAGGATATTGCCGACGAACAAACGGACTCGCGCCCCATCAAACGTAGCGTGGCGCGGCGTCCCAGTGCCGATCCTAAGGCGGTTGCCGCAGCCGTTGCAAAATTACAAAATGCAAAATCACCGATCCTCGTTATCGGCGCAGGCGCAAACCGCACGCAGACCGGAAAAATGCTCCGCGCACTGGTTGAAAAAACCGGCATCCCCTTCCTCACGACCCAATTGGGCAAAGGTGTGATTGATGAACGCCACCCCCGCTTTGTCGGCTGTGCCGCACTGTCCGCCGGAGATTTCGTTCACCGCGCGGTTGAAGCGTCGGATTGCATCGTCAACATTGGCCACGATGTCATTGAAAAACCGCCCTTCTTTATGAAAAATGGCGGTACCGAGGTGATCCATATTTCGGCGCGCTCTGCCGAGGTTGATCCCGTCTATTTCCCGCAAACCGAAGTGATTGGCGATATTGCCAACGCCATTTGGCAGATCAAGGAAGCCATTACCCCCAATCCGGCCTGGGATTTTGATTTCATGTTAAAGGCCCGCGCCGCTGAGGTCGCCCATACCAACAGCGTTGCAAGCGACGTGCGCTTCCCGATTTATCCGCCCAACCTCGTGCGCGAAATTCGCGGCGCGATGCCCGATGACGGGATCATCTGCCTCGACAACGGTGTCTATAAAATCTGGTTTGCGCGCGGTTATGATGCCTATCATGCCAATACTGTGCTGCTCGACAATGCGCTTGCGACAATGGGGGCTGGTCTGCCGTCTGCGATGATGTCAAGCATGGTCTACCCCGACCGCAAGGTCATGGCGATCTGCGGCGACGGCGGCTTCATGATGAACAGTCAGGAAATGGAAACTGCGGTTCGATTGAAACTCAACATCACGATCTTGATCCTCAACGACAACAGCTACGGCATGATCCGCTGGAAACAGGCCAATATGGGTTTCAAGGATTGGGGCCTGACCTACGGTAATCCCGATTTCGTCAAATATGCAGAAGCCTACGGTGCCAATGGATACCGCGTCGAAAGCGCGGCCCATTTGCAGGAATTGCTTGCCCATTGCCTGAAGACACCGGGGGTCAATCTGATCGAATGTCCGGTTGATTATTCCGACAATGACCGGATTTTGAACAATGAAATCAAGGAATTGAGTGCGGCTCTGTGACTATGTTAAAATCAATCTACCCACTTTATCTCAACAACAAAGCAGCCCAGCCCAACACTGATCTTGCTGTCACCGACAAATATACCGGTGAGATTGCTTTCCGGGTGGCGATGGCGGATGCCAAAACCATCGATGCTGGGATTGCGGGCGCTGTGGCTGCGGCCGAACCCATGGCGCGGATGGCGAGCTATGAACGACAGAATGTGCTGCAACACTGCGTCGACCGCTTCAAACAGCGGTTTGATGAACTCGCCTTTGCCCTGTGTGTTGAGGCGGGGAAGCCCATCAAAGATGCCGAGGGAGAAGTCGGCCGCCTGATCGACACATTCCGCATCGCTGCCGAAGAATCCGTGCGGATGACAGGCGAAGTCCAACCGCTCGATATCAGCCCGCGCGCACGCGGATATCAAGGCATGTGGAAACGCGTGCCGATTGGCCCCTGCTCTTTCATTTCCCCCTTCAATTTTCCACTCAACCTCGCCGCGCATAAAATTGCGCCTGCGATTGCGGTGGGTTGCCCGTTCGTGATGAAGCCCGCCAGCCGCACGCCGCTGGGTGCGATCATCATGGGTGAGATTCTGGCTGAAACTGATTTGCCAATCGGTGCTTTCTCAATCCTCCCCGCGCACCGTGACGGCGCGGACATGTTTACCGAGGATGACCGGCTCAAATTGCTGAGTTTTACAGGGTCGCCCGATGTGGGTTGGATGCTCAAAGCCAAATCGGGCAAGAAGAAAGTCGTGCTGGAACTGGGCGGCAATGCGGCGGTGATCATCGATCATGATGCTGACCTTGATGACGCGCTGGAACGCGTGATTTTCGGTGCATTCTACCAATCGGGACAATCCTGCATTGGTGTGCAGCGGATCATCATCCACGCCGATATTTATGATCAATTCCGCGACATGCTTGTCACGCGCGCAAAAGCATTGGTGTCGGGCAATCCCCATGACCGCGCGACCTTTATCGGGCCGATGATCGACGTGAAGGAAGCGGCGCGACTGGACGGTTGGATTCAGGATGCGGTTGCGGCTGGGGCAACCTTGCTCTGCGGCGGCAAACGTGAAGGCGCGATGTTAGAAGCGACCCTCCTCGAAAATGTTGCCCGCGATACCAAGGCATACCGCGAGGAAGCCTTTGGTCCGCTCGCCATGCTGTCAAAATTCACAGATTTCAACGCCGCCTTGGATGAGGTCAACGACAGCAAATTTGGGCTTCAGGCAGGTATCTTTACCCGCGACATATTCAAATCTCTTGATGCTTGGGACCGGCTCGACGTTGGCGGCGTCGTGATCAACGATGTGCCATCCTACCGTGTCGATAATATGCCCTACGGCGGCGTCAAAGATTCCGGCCTTGGTCGCGAAGGCATTCGTTTCGCGATGGAAGATATGACTGAAATCCGGAACCTCATCATCAGGCGTAAACAATAGAAAAGGACTGCTAAAATGGCCGTATCCGATCATGTAGACTTGGACAAATTCATTGCTGGCGTACAAAAACGCAACCCCGGACAACCGGAGTTTTCACAAGCAGTGCAAGAGGTTGCGGAAGATATTTTTGATTTCATTGCAGATAAAAAGCAATATCATGAATATCAGATTTTGCGCCGCATTGCCGAACCCGACCGGGTCATCTCATTCCGGGTGTGCTGGGAAGATGACAATAACAATATCCGTGTCCAGCGCGGGTGGCGCGTGCAAAACAACAATGCGATTGGCCCCTATAAGGGCGGCATAAGGTTTCACCCCAGCGTCACCGAAAGTGTCCTGAAATTCCTCGCCTTTGAACAAACCTTCAAAAACGCGTTGACGGGCCTGCCAATGGGCGGCGGCAAAGGCGGCGCAAACTTCAACCCCAAGGGCAAGAGCGACCATGAAGTCATGCGTTTTTGCCAATCCTTCATGTCCGAACTCTACCGCCATATCGGCGCTGATATTGACGTCCCCGCCGGTGACATCGGTGTGGGCGGGCGCGAAATTGGCTATATGTTTGGGCAGTATAAACGCCTGACCAACGAATTTACGGGCGTCCTGACGGGTAAGGGGTTGGAATATGGCGGCTCGCTCATCCGCACCGAAGCCACCGGATACGGCGCGACTTATTTCCTTCAGAACATGCTCAAAACCAAGGGGCAATCGCTTGATGGCAAAACGGCCGTAATTTCAGGATCTGGCAATGTCGCAACTCATGCCGCTGAAAAAGTGACGCAATTGGGCGGCAAGGTGCTGACGCTTTCCGATAGCGCAGGCTTCATCCATGATCCCGACGGACTGACACAGGAAAAAATTGACTGGATCAAAGACCTTAAGAACAAACGCCGTGGACGTATTTCTGAATATTGTGATGAATTTAAGGGCGCGACCTTCACCGCTGGCAAAACGCCTTGGGGCGTCCCCTGCGATGTCGCCCTGCCCTGTGCCACGCAAAATGAACTGCTGGGCGTTGACGCTGAAATGCTCATCAAAAATGGCTGTATGGCGGTCTCTGAAGGCGCGAATATGCCCACCGACTTGGCAGGGGTTCATGTCTTCAAAAAAGCCAAGATCCTGTTCGCTCCAGGCAAGGCCGCAAATGCAGGTGGGGTTGCTGTCTCCGGCCTTGAAATGAGCCAGAACAGCGGACGACGCAGTTGGAAAGAAGATGAACTCCAACAGCTTCTGCTTGATATTATGGACAATATCCACAGCCGCTGCACCGAATATGGCACGGATAAGGATGGCCATTGCGATTATGTGAAAGGCGCAAATATAGCCGGCTTCAAAAAGGTTGCAGATGCGATGCTCGCATACGGGGTTGTTTAGGTGATAAATCGACGCAAACCCCTTGAACAGCGCAGGACTTCAACGTTAGAGTGACGCAGTATAGGGAGCATTGCGGCGTGGGGTATCAACAGCGGAAACAAACAATTGCATCGATTGCGATTGCTGCGCTGTGTCTAATGCTGGTGGGGGCCTTTGCTTTTCTTGGCAAACCAGCCACCGCCAGCGACACCCCAACGGCGACCCATTTGGGCGTCGCATCCTGTGCTGGATCCACCTGCCACGGTCGGATGGAGGCTGATGGCCGCGTGGTGCGTCAGGATGAATTGCTGCGCTGGCAGGAACCCTCAACCCCAGGCGGCGCACACAGCCGCGCCTTTGCCGTGCTCTCCAATGCGCGCAGTGCAAAAATTGGCCGCATTCTGGGAATCGGCAGCCCAACTTCAGCCCCGATGTGTTTGGGCTGTCATACCGATCCCGCCGGATCACGCGGACCACTGTTCCAAACCGGCGACGGGGTTGGTTGTGAAGGCTGCCACGGCGGCGCATCGGGGTGGATCGCCACCCATTATGCCGTCGGCGCAAATCATAAGGTCAATGTCGCCAACGGCATGATCCCGCTCGACAATCCAAAGGCGCGCGCCGCAGTCTGTCTCGATTGCCATTTCGGTAGCGCCAAAGAAGGCCAATTCGTCAACCACCGGATCATGGCGGCGGGGCATCCGCGCATCGCCTTTGAACTCGACCTGTTTTCAACCCTGCAACAACATCATAATGACGACGCCGATTATGCCCTGCGCAAAGGCAAGGCAGATACCGTTCGCTTCTGGGCTGTGGGTCAGGCGATGGCGCTGCAACGCTCGCTCGCGCTCTACAGCAACCCAGCGCGCGGCACGGAGGGTGTGTTCCCAGAATCCTATTTCTTTGATTGTCACAGTTGCCACCGCCGCATTTATGATCAAGCACAGTCTGTCAAAACCGGCGTCGACAATCCTGCGCGACCAATTCCAGTTGGCATGCCGCCCTATAATGATGAAAATATGATCATGCTGTCCGCCGCAGCGCAGGTCGCGGCCCCCACGCTCGCTAAGCAATTTGACGCAAACAGCCGCGCTTTCCACGCGGCCCTCGCCCGTGATCGGCCCGCATCAATTGCGGCAGCACGTAAACTTTCGGCCACCGCAGATGCATTGGCGACGTCCTTTTCCGCGCAAAGTTTCGGCAATGGGCAGGCTTTTGCGATGATTGATACCATCGCCAGCAGCGCCATTTCAGCGCGCTTTACGGACTATGAAGGGTCCGTTCAGTCAGTGATGGCGGTGGATACCCTGCTCAATGCGCTGGTAAAATCAGGCGCTGTCACACTCGGCGCAGCGGCAGGAATTCGCGCCAACATCAACCGCGCATACGCCGCTGTGCGGGATCCCAATGATTATCGCCCCGCTGATTTTCGCGCGGCCCTCGGCACAGCGGCGCGCAGCATTGGGACTTTGAAATGAGCATGAAGCGCAAAAGTGCAACGCTCCTTGCCGGTGTATCATTGATACTCTCCTCATGCGGTGGCGGCGGTTCCAGCAGCGGCGGCGGGACACCAACGCCTCCTGCGCCCCCACCGCCAGCAAACCAATCCTACACTGTCCCAGCCCAGGAAACACTCTCGGTCGCTGACGTTCAGCAGGTCATCGCGCAGTCCGTCGCCGAAGCACAGGCCCGCACGCTTCCCGTGACAATCGCTGTGGTTGACCGCGTTGGTAATGTCCTGGGTGTCTTTGCGATGAACGGCGCGAACCTTGCGCTCAGGATTCCCGATGCACCGGGCGGAACTGCTTCAAACACAGAATTGCAGGGCGTGAACTTGCCCGCCCCCGCCGCTGTCGCTGGGGCCATCGCAAAGGCGATCACCGGCGCTTATTTGTCGAGCGGGGGCAATGCGTTTTCGACCCGTACCGCGAGCCAGATTGTTCAGGAACATTTCCCACCAGCCCCCACGGCGCGGGGTTTGGAAAGCGGGCCGCTCTACGGCGTGCAGTTTAGCCAACTCCCCTGTTCAGACCTGTCACGGCGGTTTACCGGCGGCGGCGCTGATGCCCTGATCGGCCCCAAGCGGTCGCCGCTGGGATTGTCGGCAGATGCGGGCGGGTTTCCGCTGTATAAGAACGGCGTTGTCGTGGGCGGCATTGGCATCATGGGCGACGGGGTATACGGATTTGATCCCAACATCCTCGACGTGGACAGTGACGCAGAGGAATTTATCGCGCTTGCTGGAACACGCAACTTTGACGCGCCAGATACGATCCGCGCCGAACGGATCAGCGTTGATGGTACATCGCTGCGCTATAGTGACGCATTGATTGCGGATTTACGCGGGGGCACAGCACAGGCGTTCGCCGCTTTGGTTGGCGTCGTCGGCAATCTGATTGCAGTCCCGGGATATAGCAGCGCCGCAATCATCGCGGGCAGTGGTTACGGCAGTGAAGCGTCGGGCGTCCGCGCATCGACGGCGGCAGAGTTTTCAAATCGCGACGCCTTCATCCTGACCAACGGATCAGGGACCAATCGTTTTCCCATCCGCGCCGCGACCGATGCATCGTCGGTCACAACACCGCTGACCGCAGCCGAAGTGCGCGCAGTGCTTGAGGATGCGTTTACCGTGATGACCCGCGCCCGCGCGCAAATCCGCCGCCCGCTCGACAGCCGCGCCCAAGTGTCCATCTCAGTCGTTGACACCCACGGTTCAGTGCTGGGACTGGTGCGGTCACCCGATGCACCGCTGTTCGGGATTGATGTCTCGCTGCAGAAAGCGCGCACCGCCGCTTTCTTTTCGAACGCGCGCGCCGCGACCGAACTCACTGCCAATCCTAACCCAGACATTGCCGCGTTTCTGGCGCGCGCACGAACATTCTTTAACGATGCCAACGCCTTTACCGGCACTATCGCATGGCCCAACCGCGCGATTGGCAACATCGCGCGCCCCTATTTCCCTGACGGCGAAGTCGCGCGCCCGCCCGGCCCCTTTTCGCGTGACATAAATGGTTTCAATCCCTTCTCCACGGGCATGCAATCCGCGCTGATCGTTGGCAATGTGACCACGCATGTCAACTTCCTCCTCTCAGGCGGCACGAGTGCGGACACGCCCGCGCGCTGCACCCAGTCCCCTGATGTCGTGGCAGGGCAGAACCGCCTTCAGAACGGCATTCAAATTTTCCCCGGCGCCGTCCCGATTTACCGGGGCACTGCCCTGATCGGTGCGATTGGCGTGTCAGGCGACGGGATTGATCAGGATGACATGGTCAGCTTCCTTGGCCTGAACAACGCTGCTGTTCGTGTGGGCGGGATCAGCAATGCCCCGCTCGCGGCACGGTCTGACACCGTCGTCGTCAACCTAGGCAATGCGAATGTGCGTCTGCGCTATATCGCTTGCCCCTTTGCGCCGTTCCTTGACAGTGCCACGCAGAATGTGTGTCAGGGGCTTTAGGACTGTGGCGCTTGATCTTCCCGTCCTGATCAACCTGCCAGCCGAGGTGCGCGCGCTGGAGGCGATGGGGTTTGTTGACGGTGTCATCGAAATGCGGCTGTCAGAACGGCTGATCGCTGCTGGCTATGCCCCCGATGAAAGCACGGCCCCGCCAGAGGGCGACGCTGATGATAGCCTGTTGGAGGGCCGTCGCCGTCCGGGCTATGAACCCTTGCTCCCCGACAAGGTCGAACAGGATAATATCGGTGCGGTCCGGGCGCCGCCACCGGAAGCCTTTCCAACCGACGAATTCCCCATCCCAGACCGGTGGCGGCTGATCCAATCTCTGGGTCTCGTCAAGGAACGCTGGTTCGATCCCTATAACCAGAACACCTATAAAGGCGACCGGCCAATCAACCCGGCAAAGGTCCCGTGGCTGCCGATCAAGGGGGAAGATTGGTTCTTCGTCGTCAATGCGGTCAGCGACACGGTGATCGAACCGCGCACCTTCCCCATTCCCGTCGGCGTACAAACCACCGCGCGCCCGCAGAGCCTTGACGTGTTCGGCAAAGACACCAGTTTGGTGCTGTCACAAACCTTCATCGTCGGCGCGGCACTGATCAAGGGGATGACGGCGTTCAAGCCGCCGGAAATCGAATACCGCGTGTCGCTCGCCTATAATCTCAATTTTGTGGATGTCCCCGAACGGCGGGTTTTGTCGGTGCTGCCATCAAAAAAATCGCGGCGCTTTGACCACTTTCTTGGCGTGCAAGAAGCATTTGTCGATTACCACATCCGCAACACATCCGACCGCTATGATTTCGATTCGATCCGCGTCGGTATCCAGCCCTTCCAATCCGACTTTCGCGGATTTTTGTTCAATGATCAGCAATTGGGCGTGCGTCTGTTCGGCAACCGCGACAACAACCGGTTCCAAT
>JBEBKH010000007.1:0-47148 GCA_040079575.1 Chakrabartia sp.
GCCTGAAATTGACATCACGCATA
This sequence comes from Chakrabartia sp., assembly GCA_040079575.1. GTDB lineage: Bacteria > Pseudomonadota > Alphaproteobacteria > Sphingomonadales > Sphingomonadaceae > Aquisediminimonas. Next base: position 24 of record JBEBKH010000007.1, read on the forward strand.
TGGTTACTGACAATATTGGTTTTGAACTGATTGCGGCGACGACAAAGCACCGTGCATCAGGGACGACAGGAACGACCGGCGGGATTGGTAAACTGGCATCGACATGGGTTTTACCCCCCACGTTGACGCTGCAATATCATCTTGCGCCAGAGGGGAAGCTGCGCCCTTATGTTGGCGCGGGCTTGAACTATACAATTTTTTATTCCGAAAATGCCTCCAAAGGACTCGTTGCTGCCGTGGGGCCTACAAGGGTCAAAATGAAAAATAGTTTTGGCTGGGCGGCACAGGCTGGAATTGATATTCCTTTGAACGAAAAGACGTTCCTGAACTTCGATATAAAATATATCGACATGGATACAACGGCGCGTCTGACGACGACAGCCATTGGAACGCAGCGTGTAAAAGTCAGCCTTGATCCTATCGTCGTTGGTATCGGTATTGGTTTCAAGATTTAAGAGGTTAGAGGGCTCCTTGCCTGCGGGGCAGACATACGTGTCTGCCCCGCTTTTTTTATTGAATTAGCAACAAGATGTGGTTTTCTGACCCATCCTTTTGCGGCGATCAGATCCGGCGTGACAGGCTTTGCTACAGCAGTTCCGGTCACCCTCGTCCGCAGGAGCGGCTGGATTGCGCGGCAGTATAATCACTCTGGTGGTGCCCCCACACATGCCGATCACCATCATATTTGCGTGAGCCGGGGGGGATGGCATGCCCAATGCCACAGCGGTTAATATAATGACCCAAAGTGGATAGTTTCGTTTCATTTCATTGGCTCGTCATCATCGCTAAGAATGCGGCAAGCAGAACCATCAGGATCGTCAAACTGGCCATCTTTGATCGACCAGAAAAATGCTGCAAGCCCAGTCAAGCCAAGTCCCAATGCAATTGGGATCAAGATCATAACGCCGTTCACCCGGCAGCACGCCTTAACCGCAGGGCATTGGCAACAACGATCAGAGACGATCCCGACATCGAAAGCGCGGCGATCAGAGGCGTCACGATCCCAAGGACAGCCAGCGGAACGGCAACTGCATTATAACCAATGGCCAAAATAAAATTTTGTCGGACGATGGCTTGCGTTCTGCGCGCGGCGCGGATGGCTGCGGAGATTGGGGCAAGGCTATCCCCCAAAAACACGATATCTGCGGCATTTTGCCCGGCATCACTCGCCGATGCCGGTGCTATAGAGGCATGACCCGCAGCAAGCGCTGGACCGTCGTTCAGGCCGTCTCCGACCATCAACACTTTGTGGCCCATTGCGGCCTGACGGGCAAGGGCGCTAAGTTTCTCCTGCGGCGTCATCGATGTTTGAGCGGTCAGGCCCAGAGCGCACGCGATCGGCGCTACGGCGGCGGCGCGATCACCCGAAATTATGGCGGACTGGACATGCAGCGCGTCAAGCTCTGCAAACATCTTAGCAGCTCCGGGGCGGAGCGGATCATCAAAGGAGACGATGAAAGGTGGTTCATCCGTCATAGTTAATTCAGTGCCGGCTGCATTTGTGTCGTGGTCATGTTTTGAACGACCAAGTGTCACTTTTTCCCCATGCATTTCGCCTGAGACGCCCGTCCCTGGCGTTTCAAATATCATCGAAACTGGCGCTGCTGTTGTACCTTCGCGTTCCAGTGTCCGCCGTATCGCTTCGCTGAGGGGGTGGCGGCTTGCGCGGGCGAGGGCCAGCATGACCGCCTTTTGTTTGGGTGTTGCCTGATCGAGATTGACAGGTTCGGGCCGCCCCAGTGTAAGCGTCCCTGTCTTGTCAAACAGCGCCATGTCGACCTCTGCAAGGCGTTCAAGAGCGGACCCATCCTTTACAAGAACGCCCGCGCGCATCAGGGCGCCGGAAGCCACAATCTGCGCCGCTGGAACCGCCAAACCTAAAGCACAGGGGCAGGTGATGATAAGAACCGCAACCGCGATGAGTACGCTTTGATGCCAGCCGGCCCCAGACATCATCCACCCAAAAAAACTCAACACGGCAAGCGTATGAACAGCCGGCGCATAAAAACGCGCGGCGCGGTCAGCAATACGGACGTAGCGTGATTTGTTCTGGCTGGCTTGTTCCATCAGCCGCGCGATATCGGCGATGGCCGTATCGGCCCCAGACGCCGTCACACAGACATAAACGGGCGCCTCCATGTTGAGGGTGCCAGCATGAACATGACTACCGATACCGACGGATTGCGGGGCACTTTCACCTGTGAGGAGCGACAGATCGAAACTGCTATTGCCCTGCGTCACGACGCCATCGGCAGCGAGACGTTCTCCCGCAGCGACGATCATTGCCATTCCTGGCTCCAGATCATTGGCATCGCGCCATGCGGTGCGGCCCTCTGCGTCTAACACCAGTGCGCCCGATGCTGTGTTCTTAAGCAATGCTGATACCCCATCGCGCGCGCGGTCCCGCATGACACTGTCGAGCCAACGGCCCGTGAGCAGGAAGAACAACAACATCACAGCGCCATCAAAATAGGCATGGGGACCGTGTGTGATCGTTTCATACAGGCTGAGTGCGGTGGCGAGGATAACGCCAATAGAGATTGGCACGTCCATGTTGGTGCGCTTGTGGCGAAGCGCCATCCATGCTGATTTGAAAAAGGGCCGCCCAGCATACGCAATCGTCGGCAGTGCGACCATCGCTGACAGCCAATGAAACAGATCGCGTGTGACCCCTGATGCCCCGGACCATATCGAGACCGACAACAGCATGATGTTCATCATCGCAAATCCGGCCACAGCCATGGCTTTCAGTAGCATATGGCTATCATTCGATGCGCCGCGTTGCAGTGTGTCATCAATGGGAATAGCCTCAAACCCAAGCGACACAAAAGCTGCTTGGAGTGTAGGCTTTGCCATTTCTGGCAGATGTGTGATGGTCACGCGTTTGGCCGTGAGGTTAACACGTGCGGTCACAATCCCAGGCTGAAGCGGCAAACCATTTTCAAGTTTTGAAATACACCCGGCACAGCGCATCCCTGGCACCGAAAAATCACTTTTTGGTAAGGCCACAGGAGCTGTCAAGGCCGCGCGCGCGGTCATTCAACCGGCACGTATAGCTTAAGTATATCGCTCCCTTTGCGGATCGACAATTGCACCCGCCAACGCCCGGTTGGCAGTATTTGCTGGGCATATAATATACCATTCTGCGCTGGCATAAACGTAAGTGTAATCGAAGGTGCCTTGCCAAGCGGATGAATTGCAGCACCTGTTGCGGTTACATCCAAGAGCGGTGCATTGTCTTTCGTCACGGACAATTGAACGCGCCGTGACAGGTCAAGCGCTACATGTGGTTTCCAAGCGAGTTTTGCTTGATTGTCTGCTTCTGCCAGCCAGCGATTATAATTCTGGCTGGCAACATAGCTGTTATCAACAACCGTGCCGCCAAAAGTCCCAACAGCATAGCGTGCCATCAACAGATTTACCGCTACGACGATGCCGAAAAAGGAGACAAGGATTGCGGTCATGTGCCAGCCTGTAAAACGCCTGATCATTGAGCATCTCCGCTGTCATTTTCAGACTCTGGCCGTTCAAACATGACAGAGTCCGATGCTTTGCCCAAGGCGCCGGTCGCGTCGTTCAGGTGCAGGGTAAACGCGCTATGTTCAGGGCCTTCAGGAGGTGCTGCTATGAACAGACGCACCTTGGTGACACTGTCGGGGGCAACATTGATATTGATCCGCTGACGGGCCGTTTCCCGACTGCCATCCGCGGTCCACATTTGCGCTCCCGCAAGCCCCGCAACTGAAACGGCGATTGTCCGCGGTCGCGTTTCCATATTGCGGATCTTGAGCGTATAATTGTTGCGAATATTGTCATCGGACAAACGGACAAAAACAGGGTTACGGTCTTGTTGGACCGCAAGGTCGAGGCGTGTGCGCTGACCCAGTGTGAACAGCATGGCCAAACCAATGCCACCCCAGATTGTAAAATAGGCCAATGTTCGGGGGCGCAATAGTGTTTTAAGAAGAGGCGTTCCCGTTCCGCCTGCGGTTTCAATCGCGGCGTCATCAAGCGTGCAATAATCGATCAAGCCACGTGGTTTCCCGATCTGTGCCATGACCTTGTCGCAGGCATCAATGCACAGTGCGCAGGTGATGCAGCCAATTTGTGGCCCATCGCGAATGTCGATGCCTGTCGGACAAACGGCAACACATTGATTGCAGTCAATACAATCTCCGGTGTTGAGTGTCGCTTCTGCAGCTTTTTTAAGGCCATGCGTCCTAGGTTCTCCGCGCCATTCCTTATAGGTGACGACCAGCGATTTTTCGTCGAGCATGGCCGTCTGGATGCGCGGCCACGGGCACATATAGATGCACACCTGTTCGCGCATGAAACCGCCAAAGATAAAGGTAATGGCGGTCAATATGCCGACGGTCGCATAGGCAATGGGTGCCGCTTTCCCGGTCCAAAACTCGACTGTCAACGTCGGCGCGTCGGCGAAATACATGATCCATGCGCCGCCGGTCCAAAAGGCAATGAACAGCCATATCCCCCATTTTGATAAGCGTTTGGCTGCTTTTGCAGGCCCCATTGGCGCGGCGGCGAGCTTGATCTGTGCGTTGCGGTCCCCATCGATCCAACGTTCGACATGCTGAAAAACATCCGTCCAAACCGTTTGAGGGCAGGCATAACCGCACCAAGCGCGGCCAACCGCAGATGTCACGAGGAACAAACCGATCCCTGCCATCACCAGCAAACCAGCCACATAATAAAATTCATGTGGCCAGATTTCGATCTGGAACATGTAAAAACGGCGATGAGCGAGATCGATGAGCACTGCCTGATCAGGCGCATAAGGGCCGCGGTCCCAGCGCAGCCACGGAGTGATGTAATATATTGCGAGGGTAATCGCCATTATGCCCCATTTGAACCGCCGAAAAAAGCCATCGACTGCCTTGGGATAGACCCCTTTGCGCTTGGCGTAGAGATGTGTTTTGGGTTCTTTCAAATCCTCAAGGTTGGACATTGGTCGCCACCTTGGGCGCGGGCGTTGCTTCGCCGCCGCCCAGTCCGTGGACATAGGCCGTCAGCATTTTAATCGTCACCGGATCAAGTCTGTTGTTCCACCGCGGCATGACGCCGTATCTGCTTTTCGCAATCGATGCGTAAACCGTGCTGGCGTCTCCGCCATAGAGCCAGATTTGATCGGTCAGATTGGGGCCGCCAAATTCACGCAAGCCTTTGCCGTCAGGGCCGTGACATGTCACGCAATTGGTCGTGAACAAGGTTGCCCCGCGCGCCGACATGGCATTGGGTTTTTGTTGGCCTGAAATGGTGCGAACATGCGCAACCACAGCCGTGATTTCAGCAGGGGTAAGGACACCGTCAAAGGCGGGCATTTGTGAAGATCGTGTCGCGTTATGATCCGGGTTCCGAATGCCATGGGTGAGTGTATAGTGGATCGATGACAAGTCGCCGCCCCAAAGCCAGTCATCGTCGTTGAGATTGGGATATCCCTTCCCTCCCGCCGCGCCTGATCCGTGGCACTGAACACAGTGAACCTTAAACGCGGCGCGGCCACCCTCTATGGCTGCTTGTAACAGCTTTGGTTCAGCGGCCAATTGTTCGACAGGCAGGGTCGCCAACGCAGCCGTTATTGGGGCCCGCCGTTGTGTCTCGACCGCCATTTCTCGGGACAATTGCCCGCGGCTTGACCAGTTCCATAGCCCTGTCGTTGCGCCATTGATCATAGGGATGGCAGGGTAGACGATGACATAGCCAATCGCCCAGAGGATGCAGGCCCAAAATGTTAGCACCCACCACCGCGGCATCGGCGTATCAAGTTCTTCAATACCGTCCCATTCATGACCAACGGTCTGGGTGCCGGTCGGTGCGTCTACGCGTTTATTCTCAGACATGTTCGTCTTCCTTGAAGATCATGTTGGCAGCCGTGTCGTGGTGCGCTGTAGCGCCTTTGCGAAATGTCCAGCCAACAAAGGCCAAGAACATAACGGTCATTATCACGAGGCCCCAACTGTCAGCGAAGTGGCGCAGTGGTTCATAGCTCATCGCGCTTGCTCCATCGGTGCCGCTTTCTCAACATCGACCAAAGTTCCCAGCATTTGCAGATAGGCAATCAGCGCGTCCAGTTCAGTAACTTTGCTTGGATTGCCGTCAAAATCACGAACCTGGGACTTGGGATAACGCAGCTTCAGATCAACGCTATCAGCATCGGGATCGGCTTGAGCAACCAGATCCGCGTTCGCAGCCGCAATAGATTTCTGGGTATAAGGCACGCCGACGCGACTTAACGCGGTGAGATGCGCTGTCATGTCACCGGCATTCAGGTCACGCTGTGCCATGAATGCATAGCCGGGCATGATTGATTCCCGAACGACAGCTCGCGGATTTTTAAGATGTTGGACATGCCATTCGTCTGAATAACGACCCCCGACACGTGCGAGATCGGGGCCAGTTCGTTTTGAACCCCATTGGAACGGATGATCATACATGCTCTCTGCGGCGAGACTATAGTGTCCGTAACGTTCAACCTCGTCGCGGAATGGACGGATCATCTGGCTATGGCAGGTATAGCAGCCTTCACGCATGTAGATGTTGCGTCCGGCGAGTTCGAGGGGGGTGTAGGGGCGCATTCCCTGTACTTTTTCAACGGTGGAATCGATCCAGAAAAGTGGTGCAATCTCAACGATTCCGCCAATAGCAACGGCGATGAGGGCGAACAATCCGAGAAGACTGACGTTGCGTTCCAGTTTTTTGTGATCGCGGAGCAAATTTGCCATTATATTTCCTCCTTATTCAGCGGGAACGGCAATGAAGGGGCGATCAGCCTCTGCATTATGGGGCGTTTCGGTCATTGGCTTTTCCTGGCGCTGGTATCCAGCGATCGTTTTCCAGACGTTGAAGACCATGATGAGTGCACCAGCCAAATACATGGCGCCCCCAGCAGCACGGATAACATACATCGGGAACATCGCAGCGACGGTTTCGACAAAGGAATAGACGAGGTAACCATCGGCCCCGTATTCGCGCCACATCAAGCCCTGCATGATGCCGGCCACCCACATGGCAGAGGCGTAGAAAACAATGCCAATCGTCGCGAGCCAGAAATGCCAGTTGATCATCCGCAGCGAATATAAGCGCTCACGACCCCATAGGCGCGGGACCAGATAGTAGAGGCAAGCAAAGGTAATCATCCCGTTCCAGCCAAGTGCGCCAGAATGAACATGGCCAATCGTCCAGTCGGTATAATGCGACAGAGAATTGACCGATTTGATCGACATCATCGGCCCTTCAAATGTGCTCATCCCATAGAAAGCGAGCGCCATCACCATCATGCGGATGATGGGGTCGGTGCGGATTTTGTCCCACGCGCCGTTGAGCGTCATCAGCCCGTTGATCATCCCGCCCCAGCTTGGCATCCACAGCATGATCGAAAACACCATGCCAAGCGTCTGCGCCCAGTCGGGCAGCGCTGTGTAGTGAAGATGGTGCGGCCCCGCCCAGATATAGAGAAAGATTAGCGACCAAAAGTGGATGATCGACAAGCGGTAGCTGTAAACAGGTCGCTCTGCTTGCTTTGGTACGAAATAATACATCATGGCGAGAAAGCCAGCCGTCAAGAAGAAGCCGACAGCATTATGCCCGTACCACCACTGGGTCAGCGCATCTTGCACCCCTGCAAACGCGCTGTAGCTTTTTGATCCCAGCCAATGCGCCGGCATTGACAAATTGTTGACGAGGTGGAGCATTGCCACCGTAATGATGAAGCTCAGATAGAACCAATTTGCCACATAGATGTGGGGTTCCTTGCGTTTGACCAAAGTGCCGACAAACACGATCAGGTAGGACACCCAAACGATGGTCAACCAGATATCAACATACCATTCGGGTTCTGCATATTCTTTGGCTTCGGTAATACCCATAAGATAGCCAGTGGCAGCAAGCACGATGAAGAGCTGATACCCCCAAAAGACAAACCGGGCGAGACTGGGGAAAGCGAGCCTCGCCCGGCAGGTGCGTTGAACAACATAGAAACTTGTTGCAATCAACGCATTCCCTCCAAACGCAAAAATCACGGCAGAGGTATGCAGCGGTCTCAGGCGTCCGAAGCTGATATATTCAATATTGAGGTTGAGCAGCGGGAAGGCGAGCTCAAGCGCAATGTAAAGCCCCGCGAGGAGGCCCGCGATGCACCAGAATAACGTCGCAATCACACCCCAGCGGACTGGATCATCGTCATATTGTGACAGATTGGCGCGTTCGCCAAGGGACGGGAAGCGCTGCGTCACAAAGTCAAACCCCTGCATCGATGCGACAGCGGCCAACAATGCAGCAATGCAGATGATGGTTAAATGGACTGAAAATCCGGGGTCAGCACTCCCCATAATCCCAAAAAACGCCAATAGCGCGACAAAAAACCACGCGCCAGTGCGCATCAACAAATTTTCCATAATCTTTCCCCGTCTGAACTTCTTACCACTGCGATGGAAAAGGTTCAAAGGGCTAATGCAGGAGAATGCTTTTTTGGTCTTTGATCTTGATCAAAAATGGACGCAAGGCACGATATCGCTAAGCCGCCATTGCCAGTTCGATTAAACGTGAACGGTCATTGATGATCACATGTTTGCGGTCGGGCAGGTCTATGAGACCGTTGCCTTTTAATTTTGTCAGTTGCCGACTGACAGTTTCGATGGTGAGACCAAGCAGGTCGCCAATTTGTTGGCGATCCAGCGGCAGATCGAAATGGTTGAGTGATACCATGCCCGCGTGGCAACTTTGTTCTCCAAGGCGTGCTGACATTTCAAGCAACAGTGTGGCGATCCGCTCACCGGCAGACTTCTTGCCCAGCAACAACATCCATTCGCGCGCACGGTCCAGTTCATCGAGTGTCCGACGCAGCAATTTATGTTCAAGCTTTGGGTGTTCTTGCGCAAAATTGTCAAAGGCTGAGCGCGTAAAGATGCACAGTTCTGCGGGCGTTAGCGCCGTAACGGTATAAGGACTTTCCTTCCCAAAGGGGCGGCCAATAAAGTCTGATGGAAAAACCACCCCGACAATTTGCTCGCGCCCATCTGACATACCCATTGAAACCTTGAGAACGCCGTTAATCACATTGGCCACAATTAGGGACTCGTCTCCTTCCCAAACCACCGTCTGCCCGCGCTCAACCATTTGTTTGCGCCCAAGGCGACCAAGCACTTTAAGCTCGTCAGGCATTAACCCAGCACATATAGCGCGGTTGCGAACCACACATTGAGAACAATCTTTCATATGCAGGGGTTAGCGCGTAATCGTGGGTGCGACAATGGAAGTTATCACAGATGGGTGGGTCGGAAGATGCGATCATGCGATCATGCGGTCGATAAACCAAAAACTTGCAATGATGCCAATCGCATAAGCGGAGATGTGTTTGACGCGGGCAAGGCTCTTGGCTGAAAATCGCCCTATAAGCGAAAGCAGAATGAGCGCAGCAATCACAATCGCCAATTGGCCAGCTTCAACACCGAGGTTGAAGGTCAGCAGTGCAATTGGCACTTCGCCTTCGGGCATCCCTATCGCCGCCAGTGCACCGGCAAAACCAAAGCCGTGGAGCAAGCCGAACAGAAAAGCGATCATCCAAGGCATGCGTTCTGACAGGCGCGGCTGGACGGGGTCGCGTTTGATGACTTCAACCGCGAGAAAGACAATTGAAAGCGCAATGCATATCTCGACAGGTTTCTGACTGACGCCAAGAAGGCCAAGGGCCGCGCCGACAAGTGTGATCGAGTGGGCGACGGTGAATGCGGTGACAGCGCGCGCGATCACCCACCCGCCGTTCAACAACAACACCAATGACAGGACAAAGAGCAAGTGGTCATAGCCGGTGAGGATATGGTCTATACCCAAAACGAAATAGGTGCGCGCCACCTGCGCTGTCCCCGCACGCGCCGCAACAATTGCGCGCGGCGATGCGGCGGTGAGCCGGGCCGCCTGCACCGGTCGACCAAGCGGCGTAATCCGGACGAGCGCGTCGCTGACGGTCATATCCAGTCCTGAAAGCCCAACTTCCTTCCCAACCAGAGGCAGCGCGCACGTCGCCTCCCACATGGAAATCAAGGATCCTTCGATCATGTTGCGGCGCGGTGTGTTCAGCGAACATTCTGCGGGCAGGACTGGTGCAACGTTTGCCGCCATTCCGCCTTTGAGCGGCGCTTTGAGTTTTACCTGCCACACCTGCGCGCTCTTTTGTGTGAGTTCGAGATAGCCCGGTCGCAACTCATCGGCTACCGCTGGCGTTGCTCCTGCCAACAGTGCGAGCGTCAAAATACAGCGCAACCATAGCATTAAGGTTTGGCGATCCGGATCGTATAGCCATCGAGCAACGCCTGATAGGCTTTGCCCTCACGCGACTTGCGGTTGGCCTCGCGCCAGTCATTTTCAACCTTTTGCCGAATTTTGGAAAGGGGTGGAACAGAACCCGCACTGACCTTGCGGACACGGACAATATGGGGACCAAATCCTGACTCAACGGGCCCCTGCCATTGACCGAGGGGGTACTGTGCGATGCGGTTGGCAAATCCTTCACCAAATTGACGGTCAATGTCTTCGACTTGGCTATCCTCCAGGGCAGCTGGCACTGAGAGCGGTGCGCCAAGTGTCGCCGGATTCATGCCCGTTTTTAATTGTGCACTGATACGAGCTGAGTCGCCCTCGCCCACAAAAACCTGATCGAAACTCACCGCTTTGCTGGTCGCATATTTGCTTTTGTGCCCGTCCAACCATGCCTGAAGTGTAGCATCACTCGGCGCTTCATTCTCGGACTGAGCGGCGACCAGAAACTCCATTTTCGACCGCATGCGCCTGCGCATGACGATGTCATCGGTATCGAGGCCAAGCCGGATCGCCTCGCGGTAATAGACTTCATCTTTGATATAGTCGCGGATCAGGCCATCAACTTCAGCAGGCGTGGGTTGGCGCTGCCATGTTGCTTCCCACTGTTCTGCAAGGCCGCGGATTTGGGACTCTGTAACAGTGATAGAACGGTCAGCGGGGTCGACAGTCCCGCCAAACATTGCAAACACCAGCGCACCGGCAATCAGAAAATGGACCAGTGGTTCACGCAGCAGCGGGACGATCCGTCCTATCATGCTTTGGGATGATACCAGATTGGTGATGTATAGGCACGCTCCTGATCCTTCACGCGCGTCCCGGGGAGCAGCTTCGCCTTATACCGCAGCACATCGAACAACACCCAGCGCGGAGTCGGAATTTCAAGCACGCGGGCATAATAATATGCCTTTTGCCCAGCATTAAATTCGGGGTCCGCCCACACCGTCGAAAGCTGCGGTGCACCGATGCTGTTTTTATAACTGGCGGTTGCAACATCAACCGTATCCCCAACCGGGGTCAGCCGGTCGCCGGACAGTGTGCGGGTTGCAGGGCTGCTCCACACCACGTTGAAGATTTTTTCGTGAAGCTTGCCGTTTGCATCAACCCAGCCTTTGACAATCTGAACGCGGTCAAGATTTGCCCCGATTGGGTCTTTGGTTGCCGATACGATGAACTTTGGCGCGCCTTTGGCCTCCTTCAAGTCTCCGCCCATTGGCACACCGGTAGCATAACCCGCTTTCACCCAGTCTCCCTTCAGTGTGTCCGCTGCGAAATTCCAACCGCCAAAGAAGCGCACGGTCATCCGCGGACCCGTTGTTGCATAGGTTTCCTTGCGCATCATCGCGTCAAATATCGCGCTGCGGGTGTTGGCTTTCGCCCAGACAGCGGCATAGCCACCGGCAAGATAATTCCAGCCAAAACGGCCAAGTCGTGTGCCTAAATTCTGTGGTTGGCTCGCGCGATTGGCATTGGGTTCATTGCCCGCATGTTTGCCAAAGAAGTTGTTTTCATCGCCTGTTGCCAGCGCGGTGTGGCTGTCTGTTGATCCGATCATGCCGAATTTGTAAGGATTGACGCCGGTTTTCGCTTCGATGGCAAGACCACGCTTCAGTGCCTCTCGCACATAATTGCCCGCATGCATGTCCGGCTTGGTGGCGCGCTGCATGGTCAAATTGCCAAGTTCCCAGCCCGCCTTACCATAATCTGCAAATTCATCATTGGGGGAAAGGAATGGATGTGCCTCGCTATCTCCTTTGATCTGCGTTGCTTCCACAAGTGGTTCACGCGACGCGCGCCTGCGGGCATATTCCGCAGTCATCGGCGTGCCACCCGGACCCGTCATTTCAAACATCCGGCCGTTTGAAAGATTGCTGTTATGCGGGATCGCCAGCACCTTACCACCGGTCGCTTTTTCGTAAGCATCCATATAGTCCCACAGCTGGCTGACCGGTGTGTCACCCTGACCTGGATCATAGGGCAGGACTTTATCGGTTTTATCCTTACCATCGCGAAACATGACGACACGGTGCATGTTATCGCCGCTTGGCATCAGCGTATATTCAAAGCCCATGAAGGCACTGAATTTGCCGGGTTCGTTATAGCGTTCAACGATGCTGCTGTGATTGGTCCAGATTTTAGTTGTATTTTTCTGGGTGCGTTCGGGATCGCGCAGCGCAGCGGGCAGAGTGTTCGAACCCGCCATATCGATCAATTCGCCGGTGACCTTCAGTCGACCTTCGGGGCTTTCATGCATCATGTCGTACCAGCGCAGCAATGTTGGATCTTGAATCAACAGGCGCGGCGCATCAAAAAGCGTTTGCAAGGCCCCAAGCCCACCGGAATGGTCGGCAATCACCAGAAAATCGAGAGGCCTTTCCAGCTTGGCTTTCAGACCCCATGTCGCGGTAACTTCTTCACCGCGCGCAAAACGCAGCGCTTCTTCTGGCCCAAGCTTCACACCAAAGCCAAAGGCATCAATTGAATTGCTCGTGTGCAGATGGGTGTCACCCCAATAAACACGCTCTGAATATGCGGTTTCTTTGATGTCAGCGTCAGTCTTGCCGTTCATGCTGCCGGTCTTGTTGCATGCAGTTAAGGCAATGGCCGCGCTGCTGATGAGCATCACGTTCCGAATTGAAATGCGCATATCGCTCTCCCTCACATTTGTTTTTTATGTGTAATTTCTTTTTTGCCTGCGGGCAGGCTGAACATCAACCCATCTTCGCCCATTATTATGGGTCCAGCAAAGCGTTTTTCAGCATCGCCAAGAAAGGCCGGGTAGAAGAATTTTGACGGGATAGAGGGGACGATATGGCTGAGCACCAGCTGTTTCACACCTGCCGCCTCTGCGACCTCTGCTGCTTCTTCAGGTGTGGTATGATAATTGAGAATGTCACGCGTAATTTGCGCCATATTCTTGACGCCCTTTGCTTCAAGCCCGGCGGTCATTGCTTTAACAAGCCGCGGTTGAAGCGCCTCATGCACTAATAGGTCTGCGCCCTTGGCTGCAGCGGTCAACGCAGTTGATTTCTTGGTGTCGCCGCTAATGACAAGCGAACGTCCCTTATAGTCGAACCGGTATCCAACGGCAGGCTTGACTGGGCCGTGATCGACACGGATCGCCGTGATTTTTAGGTCATTTTGTTCATATACCACTACGGTGTCGCCCTGACCATCTTCGGGAAGTGCAAAGGGCATGGCAGTTGCGCCAGCGCCGTTTGGAGGGGCGATGGCCGCACCGTGATGGCCGGTGCGATATCCATTGTCGATTTTATACGCTCCGTTGAATCCAGCGACGACCTGGTCCACGCCCATCGGGCCGTGCACAGGAAGCGGTGCCGTGTTGGTCCCACTTGTCCAGCGACCGAGCATCAGAGGGCCTATCCCATCAATATGGTCCGAATGAAAATGGGTCAGGAACAGGCCTTCAATCCGGCCCATGGGAATACCCATCAAGGTGACAGAGCGTCCGCCGCCTTCGCCAATATCAACGACAAAAATATGCTTGCCCGCAATTACGACATTACATGGCCCCGCGCGCGTTGGATTGGGCAGCGGCGATCCTGTGCCGCAAAGGCCAAGATGAAGACCATCGGGAAGGCGCGCCGTGATATCACGACCAACACGTTCGTTGACCGCGCGCGTGAACATATTTGAGCCAATTCGGGCTTGCTGCGCTTTGATTGCAATGCCCGCAATCAGCGCCAATCCTGCTATGCTCAAAAATATTTTGTTCCGCGTGCGCATACACTTTGCTCCTCTAAAAAGCACATGCCGCATTGTAATGGCATTATCAATGTCAAATCATGACCGATAAGCGACCAACATCATCGACAACATCAGGTGCGACAGATATTCACCATCCGATCCAAAAGGTTCAATCACCGATAAAAATGGTTGGTCAAACGAGAGAGGCGATCATTCCTTCATGAAGGCAGCGCGGTTGAAAATCTATTTCGATGGCGGCTGCCGGCCCAATCCTGGGACATTGGAGGTCGCTGTTGTTGCGCGCGGTGTCCCTTATTTTTTGGATAACCTCGGGCAGGGCACCAACAATGATGCTGAATGGCTTGCGCTGATCCACGGCGTTGAAATCGCGCGGCGATTGGGCGCGCAGGATTTTGTGCTGCTTGGAGATTCCGCATTGGTCATCAATCAGGCGAACGGGGTCTGGAAATGTCGGGGAGCGGCACTCCAAGCGCACTACGCCACATTCAAACTGCTTAGTGAGGATATGACAGGACTACAAATACGCAAAATTGGCCGTGCACAAAATCTCGCCGGGATTGCCTTGGCAGCCCGTCATGCACGCGGATGAAATTCAGGCCTTTAACTTCCACCCACTGCGCAGCAGCACATAACACAGGCCGGCGAGTACCAGATTGATCGCCAGCAACACCAGCGCGCCGATCATCACTGGGCTGTCTGCTGTGCCCAAAAAGCCGTATCGAAATCCCGATATGGCATAGAAAAACGGATTGGCATGGCTGATCGCGGCAAAGGTAGGCGCGAGGTTGTCAACAGCGTAAAATGTCCCCGACAGCAAAGCGAGCGGCGCAACCACGAAATTGCCGACGGCGGCGGCATGGTCAAACTTTTCGGCCCAAATGGATGTCAAAACGCCGATGAGGGCAAGCAAAGTTGATCCCATCAGGCCAAACCAAAGGACCGCCCAATAATGTTTGGGGGTCACATGAACGCCGGGCCATAAGACCATTGCGCCCCATATGGTCGCGCCGACAAACACCGCGCGCGTGACGGCCCCAGCGGTGAGCCCGATGAGCAATTCGCCGCTCGACAAAGGCGGCATCAGATAATCGATAATCGTGCCCTGCACTTTGCCGACCAACAAGGCGAAGCTGGAATTGGCAAAAGCATTTTGCATCATCCCCATGATGATGAGGCCGGGTGCGAGGAAATCAGCAAAAGGAACACCCAGCACCAATCGTCCGCTGCGACCCAGCGCGACCGTGAAAATCACCAAATACAACAGGGTTGTGATCGCTGGGGCCCAGATGGTTTGTAGCTGCACCTTGAAAAACCGGCGCACTTCCTTCATATAGAGCGCGCGTAAGCCTCCCCAGTTGACCGACCTTATGACCGGCACGCCCGGCGCGGCGAAAATTGGGGTGCTGTTTTGCGTGGAAATTTCGGACTCGCTGTTCATGGCTTAATCGCCTATCGACTGCGCGTGGTGGCCGCAAGGCCAACGATCAATGAATGAATAGGGTTTGTGAATGTCTTGGACCGATGAACGCATCAATGACCTCAAGGGAATGTGGGCAAAGGGCTTAACTGCCAGCCAGATTGCAGAAGAATTGGGCGGCGTCAGCCGCAATGCTGTGATTGGTAAGGCGCATCGTTTGGGCCTGCAATCGCGCCCATCACCCGTGAAGGCCAATGACGGCGAACCCGCGCGCGCAGGTGTACGCAAACCCGTTCCTGCGGCAAAGCCGCGGCAAGTCACGGCTGCGCCAACAACGCCAGCGCCGCAATCTCCAGCGCCAGTTTATGCAGCGCCCCGGCCGGTTGCCCCGCCAGCCCCTGTTGCACAACCCACAAATCCCCACGCGCCAACCGGCGCGCAATTGCGGTCTATTGGACCCGGCGGTTTCATTCGTCAGGGCCCCGGTGATCAGGCTCCCCCTGCGACACCTGCACCCGCGCGGCGTTTGGTTCCCGCCAAGCCAAGCCCTGAAATCGCTGGCAAAACCAGCTTGCTCGATCTGAGTGAGCGTGTGTGCACATGGCCCCTTGGGCATCCGGGCGAACCCGACTTTCATTTTTGCGGTGAAAAAGTAAACCCTGGCTTCCCTTATTGTGTTGGTCATTGCAGCCATGCTTATCAAGCGCAATTGCCGCGTCGTGATCGCCGCGCACCGCCGCCCTTGCCCTTTGGCGGTCCGCGCGTTCGTTAAGATCAAGGGTCTAAACAGCGACAATCTCACGATACGCAAATTGGGTCTTGCGCGGCTGACTCGCCCCGCACTACAGCTTGACAATGTCTGATGACTTGTTTGCTTCTGCCACCGCCACGACCGGTAATTACGATGCCTCTGATATTGAGGTTTTGGAGGGGCTGGAACCTGTCCGCCGCCGTCCCGGCATGTATGTTGGCGGCACAGATGAACGCGCGTTCCACCATTTGGCTGCCGAAGTCCTCGATAATGCGATGGATGAAGCGGTGGCAGGCCATGCCAACCGCATCGAAATCACATTAGAGGCCGGAAATCGCCTGACCATCACCGATAATGGCCGCGGGATTCCGGTCGATCCACATCCCAAATTTCCGGATAAATCTGCACTCGAAGTCATCATGTCGACATTGCATTCGGGCGGGAAGTTTGAAGGCAAGGCCTATGCAACGTCAGGCGGGTTGCACGGGGTTGGCATCAGCGTGGTCAATGCTCTCTCGTCGGATACGGTGGTTGAGGTTGCGCGCAACAAAGAGCTTTATCGTCAGCGTTTTTCGCGCGGGATCACGATGGGGCCGCTAGAGGCGCTGGGTGCGATCAACAATCGGCGCGGTACAAGCGTCTCCTTTGTGCCTGACACAGAGATATTTGGCCCCGACATGAATTTCAAACCGGCGCGGCTGCATAAGCTGGCACGGTCAAAAGCCTATCTGTTTGCCGGCGTCGAAATCCGCTGGAAATGCGCGCCGGGCCTGATCAGTGATGACACGCCGGCAGAGGCGGTGTTTCAGTTCCCCGGCGGCCTTGCCGACCATTTGCGTGACCAGATTGGCGATCGTGATTGCGCCACGGCAGAGTTTTTCTCCGGCAATCAGGATTTTGCCGATAGTGCAAACGGCCAATCCAATGGCCGTGTCGAATGGGCCATGGGGTGGCCGCTGTGGAGCGAAGGCAGCTATAGCTGGTATTGCAATACGATCCCGACACCGGACGGCGGCACCCATGAAGCGGGTCTGCGCGCGGCGATTGTCAAAGGGATCCGATCCTTTGGTGCGCTTGCGGGTCAGAAAAAAGCAGAAGGGATTCAAGCCGAAGATGTGATGACCGGCAGCGAAATCATGCTGTCCGTCTTTATCCGCGATCCCCAGTTTCAAAGCCAAACCAAAGATCGTTTAACTTCCCCCGAAGCCGCACGCTTGGTTGAAAATGCGGTGAAAGATCATTTTGATCATTATCTTGCCGACAATATGGAGCGCGGCAAGGCGTTGCTCGCGTTCGTGCTTGACCGCATGGATGACCGGTTAAAGCGCAAGGCCGAAAAAGAGGTCAAACGCAAAACCGCAACCTCTGGGCGCAAAGTGCGCCTACCGGGTAAATTGACGGATTGTTCGTCAGACGATCCGGCTGGAACCGAACTCTTCATCGTTGAAGGCGACAGCGCGGGTGGCTCCGCCAAACAGGCGCGCGACCGCAAAACACAGGCGATCTTGCCGATTCGCGGTAAAATCCTCAACGTGGCCTCCGCTACGGCTGAAAAGATCCGCGCGAACAGCGAAATTGCTGATCTGACGCTCGCGCTGGGGTGCGGTGTGCGCAAGGACTGTAATGCCGATAATCTGCGCTATGAACGCATCGTCATTATGACTGACGCCGATGTTGACGGTGCCCATATTGCGACACTGTTGATGACCTTCTTTTTTCAAGAAATGCCAGATATTGTGCGGCGCGGGCATTTATTTTTGGCACAACCCCCGCTTTACCGCCTGACCGTTGGAGCAAAATCGCTTTATGCGCGTGATGATGCGCACCGCGCCCAGATTGAAGCCAATGAATTTAAGGGCAAAAAGGTTGAAGTCGGCCGGTTCAAAGGGCTGGGCGAAATGAACCCTGGGCAGTTGCGTGAGACAACGATGGACCCCAAAACGCGCGGCATGATCCGCGTCACATTGCCGCAAGAATATGAAGAACGCGCCGGTGTGCGTGATTTGGTTGACCGGTTAATGGGAAAAAACCCCGAACACCGCTTCGCTTTCATTCAGGAAAATGCAGCGCGGGTAAAAGAAGAGGTAATTGACGCATGAAAAAAGTGATCATGATTTCTACGTTGGCGCTGCTGTCTGCCTGTGGTTCAAAACCGGACGCTGTGGAGGAGACAGTCGAAACGGACACTGAAGTGTCTCAGTCTGTTGCTGATCCAAATGCTCCCCCTGCCGCTTTTGCACAATGTGCTGCCTGTCACAAAGTTGAAGCAGGCGCACCCAATGGTCTTGGCCCTAACTTGCACGGGGTGGTTGGTCAAAAGGCAGCTTTAGTAGCAGGCTTTAACTATTCCCCGGCGATGAAGGCGTCTGGCCTGACGTGGGATGAAGCAACACTTGATCAATATATCACCAATCCACGCGCGCTGGTTGTGGGCACGAAAATGTCTTTTGCGGGCCAGCCTGATGCCGCAAAACGCGCTGAAATTATCGCTTGGCTCAAAAAGAATTGATAATGTCCACGCTGGCGCGCCATTTCGTTCTTTGGGTGCTTTTGGTTTTCGCTGGTGCACCTGCTTTTGCACAGGTGACAACCGACAGTGCCGCCTTCCGCGCCCGTGCGGAAGGGTTGGTTGCTGTTCTGCAATCGCAAACAAAGGCCGACAGTTTCTTTGCGCCTTCGTTTCTCACGCATATCCCTGCGACACAGATTGAGGCTATTGCTGCGCAATTAAGGGCCCAAAACGGTGCAGTAATCGGGGTGGAATCGATCACTCATGTTGATGCCAGAAGCGGCGTGATTGTGATTGGGTATGAAAAGGCGCTGGTCACCGTCAACATGACGATTGACACAACGCCGCCGCAACAGGTGATCGGATTGTTGATCGCTGCGGTTAAAGCGCGCGGCGACAGCGCGGATAAAGTGTCAGAAGATTTGCGCGCCTTGCCAGGAAATGCAGGCCTTTTGGTCACACGGCTTGACGATCCAAACGCAAAACCGGTGCTTGGGGTCAGCGCGGATCAACGTTTGGCGATTGGTTCGGGTTTTAAGCTGTGGGTGTTGGCAGAAGCCGTGCGTTCTGTACAAGCGGGGGAACGGACTTGGCGCACTGTCATTCCCCTTGGTCCTCCCTCCACCCCGTCTGGTATCCTTCAAGAATGGCCCACGGCTGCGCCGTTGACGCTGCACAGTCTGGCGACATTGATGATATCGATCAGTGATAACAGCGCGACAGATACACTCTTGCGCGCGCTTGGCCGCGACAAGGTTGGGGCGATGGTGGGTGCAACGGGGCATGGCGCGCCGATGCAGACCCTGCCTTTGTTGACGACCGTGGAAATGTTTGCCCTGAAAATGGAGGCCAATGCTGACGTCCGGCAAAAATGGACGGCGGGGTCATTCGCAGCGCGCCAATCCTTGTTGAAAGCCAATGCGGCGCGATTGACCACCCAAGCCATTCGGGGTGAAGAACTGGCAACCGGCCCGCGCTATATCGACCAAATCGAATGGTTTGCCTCTCCTGTGGATATGGCAAAAACGCTTGATTGGTTGCGGCGGGCAAAGGGGTCTGAGGCGCGTTCGATCATGGCGGTTAACCCTGGCATTGCGCCGGGACAGGCGGCTCGTTTTGCTTATGTCGGATATAAGGGCGGATCCGAAACGGGGGTCATTGCAATGAACCTGCTGATCCAGACCAAAACTGGTGCATGGTATAGTGTGACGGGGGCTTGGAACAACGGCGCGGCGGCGGTTGATCAGGCGGTGTTTACTGCGCTGATCAGTCGGGCGGTTGACCTTATCCCCTAAAAACCGGTGGTCAGCGCCTCAACCAAAGCCTTGACCTTTTTCTGACGCCACTGTGGCAAGGGCGCAATGAGCCAATAAGCAAGCGGCGATGGCACAGCATTGTCAACCGCACGTACACGGCCAGCGGTAATATCCGCCTCTGCCAAAAGTAGCGGCACGCAGGCGCGGCCAAACCCGCTTGCAGCGGCATCAATGGCCAGCCCGCCGTCTGCCACCCGCAGCATCGCACCTGCCTCTTCTGATGGGCAACCGGGCCATGAAATAGGCGTGTCACCGCCGCCTTCGGGCGCCGCTACGGTAACGATTGCACCAGAAGACAGGGCGACGCCTTCATATTCACCAGCATGTTCCCCAAACCGAACCGCAAGATCAAGATTGGCTTCGGTGAAATCTAGGTCGCCTTCGGTTGCAATCAGGGTAAAGCGCAGTTCGGGGTCACTTTTGCCAAATTTTGCCAAACGCGGGGCCAGCCACTTTGCGGTAAAATCACGCGGCGCGGCGATGGTGAGCGACTTTGACGATTGGCCGGATTGCATAGCGCGCACAGCCTCTTCAAATTGCAAAAATCCGGCACGCAGGGCATCAAGTCCGCCTTCAGCTTCCGGGGTGAGTTCAAGCCCCTTTGGTGTCCGGCGGAACAGGACAACCCCCAACATATCCTCAAGCGCGCGAATTTGCTGACCAACGGCGGCGGGTGTGACCGCCAGTTCATCCGCCGCACGGGTAAAGCTCAAATGGCGCGCAGCCGCGTCAAACACGCGCATGCCGTTAAGGGGAAGGTGGGTACGTTTCACTGCGCCGTGACAGCCTCTTTTAGTGCGAACCGCGGGATCGCAATGTCGAAACGCGATCCGTCTTCACCGATCATTTGAAAACTGCCCACCATCATGCCCGTCGGCGTTGTCAGCGGGCATCCGGATACATAATCATAGGAACCGCCCGGTTTTAGCACAGGCTGATCGCCGACCACGCCTTCGCCGTCAACAAAATGGGCTGTCCCGCGCGCGTCGGTAATTTCCCAATGCCGTGTGATCAATTGCGCGGCCATGTCGCCAACATTCTCAATGCGGATATGATAGGCCCAGAACCACCGGCTCTTCTGCGGCTCTGATTGTTCAGGCATAAGATTGACGGAGACGCGCACCACGAACCCGCGTGTTTCTTCGGCATAAGGGAACAACGCCTTCACAGGCCAACCGCGCGCAGGGCCTGATCGAGATCGGCAATTACATCCTGTGGGTCTTCCAAACCAATATTGATGCGGATCATGCCTTCATCCACGCCCATTGCGGCGCGCGCCTCTGGCCCCATGCTGTGATGGGTGGTGGAGGCGGGGTGGCACATCAGGCTGCGCGAATCGCCAATATTGTTTGAAATATCGACCAGTTGCAGCGCGTTGAGCATTGCGTGTGCTTGTTTGCGACCGCCGTCCAAGATGAACGAAAAGATTGATCCGCACGCCGACATTTGGCGCAGAGCCAAGTTATGTTGGGGATGGCTGGGAAGGCCGGGATGCAGCATGATTGGTACACGGCCATCCATGAATTTCCCGACGGCAAGCGCATTTTCCGATTGGCGCTTAATCCGCAAATCGAGTGTTTCGAGGCCCTTTAGCACAACCCACGCATTGAAGGGCGCAAGGTTCGGCCCAGTATTACGCTGAAACGGCAGAAGTTTTTCGTCCATAAAGGCATTGGAACTGCACACTGCTCCGGCCATCACGCGGCCCTGACCGTCCATGATTTTGGTCGCAGAATAAGCGACAACATCGGCCCCGAAATCCATCGGTCGTTGTAGTGCCGAAGATGCAAACGCATTGTCCACCACCGTCGTGATGCCGTGTTCGCGGGCTAAACCGCAGACAGTGGCAAGGTCAACAATATCCATGGTCGGATTGGCAGGGGTTTCAAAAAAGAAAACCTTGGTGTTGGGCTGGATCGCTGCTTTCCATTCATCATTGTTGCGGCTGTCGATGGTTGTTGTCGTGATGCCCCATTTGGGCAGCAGGTGATCGGTCAACCAGCGGCATGATCCAAAGGCTGCACGTGCTGCGACAACATGATCTCCGGATTCAAGCTGACAGAGCAAAGCGGTTGTCATTGCCGCCATACCCGTGGCTTGCGCGCGACAGGCCTCGGCCCCTTCCAAAAGGGCGATGCGGTTTTCCAGCATTTGTACCGTCGGATTTTGCAGCCGGGAATAGGTCATTCCATCGGCCTCACCGGCGAACCGCGCAGCTACAGTTTCTGCGTCGTCATAGGTAAAACCAGATGTCAGGAACAAGGCCTCACTGGTTTCGCCGTGTTCAGAACGCCATGTCCCGCCACGCACAGCCTGTGTGGCGGGCCGCCAAGTGGAGGTAATGTCGCGATTCTGACCGGTGGTGCGTTTCATAAGGATGCTTTTCGGATGAAGGGGAGCTTAGGTCAATGCAGCACGTACCGCATCGCCCATTTGGGCGGTGTTCATTGTGCCGCCCAGATCAGGCGAACGCGCACCGCCTGCCAGTGCTTTTGCAACGGCAGCATCTATGCGGTCCGCTGCTTGTGGATTACCCAAGGAATAACGCAGCATCATCGCCGCTGACAATATTGTTGCCAGCGGGTTGGCTTTTCCTTGCCCCGCAATATCGGGTGCTGACCCATGAATGGGCTCATACAGCCCCTTTTGATTGCTATCGAGTGAGGCGCTTGGCAGCATGCCAATTGAGCCCGCACACATGCTGGCCTGATCAGACAGGATGTCGCCAAACAGATTGCCTGTGACGATTACATCGAATTGACCGGGGTTGCGCACCAATTGCATCGCACAATTATCGACATACATGTGGCTGAGGTCGACGTCAGGATATTCAGCATGGGTTTCGATTACGACATCGCGCCAGAGCTGTGATGTTTCAAGCACATTGGCCTTATCGACCGAGCACATTTTTTTGCCGCGTGCGCGCGCCGTTTCAAATCCGACGCGCGCGATTCTGCGCACTTCATCTTCATTGTATGACATGATGTCATAGCCCTCGCGTTTGCCATCAGCGGTTCTGCGCATTCCTTTTTCACCAAAATAGACGTCACCGTTGAGTTCGCGGACGATGACCATATCAATTTGACTGGCGACTTCAGGGCGCAGAGCAGAGGCATCGGCGAGTTCAGGGAACAGTGTTGCCGGGCGCAGATTTGCAAACAGTGAGAGTTCTTTGCGCAAACCCAAAATTGCCTGTTCTGGCCGCAAATGTCGTTCGAGCGCGTCGCAGTCTGGATCACCAACCGCGCCGAACAGGATCGCATCCGCGCGTTTGGCCAGCGCGAGCGTTTCTGGGGGGAGTGGATGGCCAGTGGCCTTATACGCGGCGCCGCCGACCAGCGCCGTTTCATAGGTAAGATCATCCAGCGCTAGGGCATCCAGTACGCGCTTTGCCTCGGCAACAACTTCAGGGCCGATACCGTCTCCGGGCAGCAGGGCGATCAACATGCGTGAAACTCCATCATTATGCCGCGCTGATGGCCCCAGAGTCGCGATTATGCAACTGCCCTTTTCAGCCGGTCGAGCAAGCGTTCGCGCGCTGCCATGACATCGTTGCGCAGACTGCCCAACAGATCGCGATTTAGAAAATAGCCGCTGAGCGCCAGTCCCTCGAGGAGTGCGGGCCAATCCGCTGCGCTGCCATCGCGAATGAAGGCGGGCAGGGGAAGCAACCGATCCTTGTGCGCGGCCCCGGCAATTCTGCTGACCGCTGTTGCGCTTTTGGGGCTGACATAGATTAGGTCATCGGCTGCGCCAGTGACAGCGCAGGCCGACAAATTCAGGCCAAAACCCAGTTCGGAGAGCAATAATAATTCATACCGCACCAAAGAAGCCGCCCAATCGCGCGCAGCAGGGGCTGCTTCTATGGCTGACAACAGCCCATCAAGTGCGCTATACAGATTGGCATGGGGCTGTTCCTCTGGGAGTGTCGCAGCCGTCAGGGCCGTTGCCCAATCGAGGGCCGCAGCCGCCAAGGGTTCGGTCATTAAAGGGCCACGACTATGTACCAACTCTGCGGTGAGCGATGCCAATTGAGAACCGTTTCGCAGCCGAAAGCTGCCCATGATGATGTTCGAAGGGATCAAGACAGGGCGCATACCGCGCGACTTTCCGCCTGCGACATACCCCGCCATCAGGCCGTGATTGGGGGTCATCGCCCGTACAATCGTCCCGTGTTCGCCGTGGGTGCGCACGGCACAAACAATCGCAAGCGTTTCAATCAGCATCGAATCACCCTGATCAAACGCGTGCTATTTAGCAAATCCTTAGGGACAGGGGTGTAAGGCCGTTCCATGGGAAAACCATCGACACTAGCCTCAGACGCCCAAACTGGAACGGATGCCGCATCGTTCCTGCCTGTTTGCGCACGGATGTCCTTTGCCTCAGACTTCGGTCGCCGCTTCATTATCTTTGCTGATGCTGAGGAAGAGTTTGACTGGAATGCGCCGTTCGATCGTACCCAAACCGCGACCAAATCAATTGCTGATCTTGTCCCTGCGACCGCGCGGTTCAACGCGGCAGGCGTAAAACCGGTTTATCTGTGCGATTATCCTGTCGTAAATAATCTAGAAAGTGGGTCGATTCTCCGTGCATTGGTTGCTGATGGGCAGTGCGACGTTGGCACTCAACTCCATCCATGGGTCAATCCGCCCTTTGATGAGGTTGTGACCAGCCCCAACAGCTATACGGGGAATTTACCGCTCGCCCTACAAAAGGCGAAACTGATCGCACTGACCGAGAGGATTGAGGCTGTGATTGGCGTGCGGCCTACGGTGTACCGCGCGGGGCGGTACGGATTGGGGCCGCAAACGATGACACTGCTCGCCGAAGCAGGGTATAAAATGGATGTTTCAGTCCGTGCACTGTTTGACTATCAGTCCGATGGCGGTCCCGATTATTCGACTTTTCCGGTGTGGCCATGGCGGACCGCCGAAGGGCCAGTTGAGCTGCCGCTGTCGTCCGCATGGACAGGGTTTTTGCGCCGCTATCCGGGATTGCATAGGAGTGCACGGGTACGCGGAACCAACACGCTGCGCGGCGCAATGGCGCGCACCGGCTTGTTATCACGCGTCCCTCTGACCCCGGAAGGCGTGCCCTTGGTTGACGCGCTAGAGGCGATCCGGGGCATGCACGGTGACGGGGTAGAGGTGTTTAGCCTGTCTTTCCACACACCTTCGGTTGCGATCGGCCACACCCCTTATGTCCGCGACGCCACAGATTTGAAGACGTTCTGGGACTGGTGGGACGGCGTGTTTGCACTCTTCGCGACGCTAGGGGTGTTGCCGGTGAGCTATGATGATCTGATTGCGGCTATGGGGTCTCACCCCCCAGCATGATAGAAATCATATACTGTCTTCGCGACGGCTTCTGATACGCCCGGTGCGCGGGCCATGTCTTCCAGACTTGCGTCCCGTACCGCACGCGCCGTTCCAAAATGCATTAGAAGTGCTTTTTTGCGCGCGGGGCCAATGCCGGGGACGTCGTCCAAGGGACTGGCGGTGATCGCTTTGCTGCGTTTGGCACGGTGTGCGCCAATGGCGAAGCGGTGTGCTTCGTCACGGAGGCGTTGGAGGTAGAACAGCACAGGCGCACCGACGGGCAAATCGAATTCGCGGCCATCGGGGAAGTGAAAGGTTTCGCGCCCAGCATGCCGGTCAGGGCCCTTTGACACGCCGATCAGCGCGACATCTTCAACCCCCATCGCGTCGAGCACACCTTTGACTGCACTCATTTGGCCTTTACCGCCGTCGATCAGGACGAGATCAGGCCATTCGCCCTTATCGCGGTCTGGGTCTTCTTCTACCGCACGGGAAAAGCGCCGCTCAAACACCTCGCGCATCATACCGAAATCATCGCCGGGCACGGTGTCAGGATTTTTGATGTTGAATTTGCGGTACTGCCCCTTGAGGAAGCCTTCAGGTCCCGCGACGACCATGCCACCAATGGCATTGGTCCCCTGAATGTGGCTGTTGTCGTATATCTCGATGCGTTGGGGCGGTTCGGCAAGTTCAAACAGTTCCGCCACGTCACGCAGCAGCTTATTTTGGGTGGTGCTTTCTGCCTGCCGCCGCTCAAGCGCCTCAACCGCATTGCGTCTGGCTTGATCGATCAGACGGACACGGTCACCGCGTTGTGGGACGATCAGGCTGATCCGCTTGCTTGCTGCCTCTGACAGCGCATCGGCAAGCAGGTTGGCTTCTGCGGGTTCGCGGTCGAGTAAAATCGTCTTGGCGGGCGGGACATCTTCATAAAATTGGACGAGGAAACTCGCCAGAACTTCATCCTCTGGCACGTCAGCCGTATGGACAGGAAAGAAACTGCGGTGCCCCCAATTCTGACCGCCGCGAATGAAAAACGCCTGAATACACATGGCACCAGAACCGCTGGCGAGCGCGAAAATATCGGCATCGCCGACACCCTCAGCATTGATCGCTTGACTGCCCTGAATGAAGGTCAGCGCACGTAGCCGGTCTCGTTGGATCGCTGCGCGTTCAAAATCGAGCGCTGCGGCGGCGGCGGCCATTTCTGTGCCCAATTTGGCTTGAACACCCGTTGATTTGCCGCTGAGAAAGTCCTTCGCATCGCTGACCAATTCGGCGTAATCCTCCGGCGTAATCCGCCCGACACACGGCGCAGAGCAGCGTTTGATTTGATAGAGCAAACAGGGCCGTTCACGGTTTTTGAAAAAACTGTCATTGCATGACCGCAACAGGAACAGTTTCTGCAACGCATTGAGCGTCTGATTGACCGATCCGGCGCTGGCGAACGGCCCGAAATAATGGCCCTTTGCGCGCCTAGCCCCGCGGTGTTTCTGGATGCGGGCAAAAGCATGGTCGGTGCGGAGCAGGATGAAGGGAAAACTTTTGTCATCACGCAACAGCACATTGTAAGCGGGGCGATATCGTTTGATCAGTTGCGCCTCAAGCAGGAGCGCTTCTGCTTCGCTGTTGGTGGTCACGATTGTCATGCTGCGCGTTTGTGCGACCATCCGCTGTAACCGTCTTGGGAGGCGTTCCACCTGCGTATAATTGGTCACGCGGTTTTTGAGCGCACGTGCTTTTCCGACATACAGCACATCACCGCGCGCATCGTGCATCCGGTACACGCCAGGTTTGGGCGGCAGTGTTTTCAACACATTGCGGATAGCTGCCACACCAGCATCCAGATCAGGCGTTTCAGACCCTTGCAACGCATAGGTGGCGCGGTCTTCATTGAATCGGTCAGGGGCGTCAGGGGTGGACATTGGGTTGCTATACGATACTTTTGTTGGTGGTTGAGGAGACATTAGATGCAAATTGGCGGCAAGACCATATTGGTCACAGGGGGCACCGACGGAATCGGGCTGCAACTGATCCGGCAGCTTAAAGCGAAGGGCGCGATACTGATCACATCAGGCCGCACGCCCGAACGCATTGCGGCTGTACAGGCGGAGGGGTTTGAGGTGATTGCCGCAGACCTTACAACCCAACAAGGTGTCGATACGCTTATCGCAGGCGTCGCAGGCCGCGTTATTGATATCATTGTGAACAATGCAGGGTCTGGTAGCGACCATGATTTCCGCGACGATGCCGCCATCGATCTTGGTGAAAATGACGCGTGCATTTTCCTCAACCTCAATGCGCCGGTCCATCTGATCACCCGCCTCATGCCGGTGTTGCGCGGACGACCAGAGGCGATGATCGTCAATGTCACATCGGGTCTGGCCATTGCGCCGCGCGCGGGTGGCCCGATCTACTGTGCAACCAAGGCAGGGTTGCGCAGCTATACCAAAGCTTTGCGTGCGCAATTGGTAGGCACAAATATCCATGTGATGGAAGCATTACCCCCCGTCGTCGACACCAAAATGACCGCAGGACGGGGCAGCAAGAAAATGTCCGCTGCAGATTGCGCCGCAGCATTTGTTCGCGGCATCGAAACCAATGCAGATGAAGCCAATGTTGGCTTGGTCAAAATATTGAAACTGGTCCACAGCATCTCTCCCGCGTTGGCGGGAAAAATCATGCTGCGGTTTTAGGGTCAGAGCCCTCAGATTATTTTGTGGCTGTCAGTTCAGCCGCCGCTTTTGCAATTGCGGCGTCACTGATCGCGCCGCCAGACATGGGTTGAAGCTGCTTGAGGCTCATCCCCTTAAACTGTTCATAGGCGGGGTGTGCGGTCATCCCTGGAAAATTGGCGTCAACCACAGCCTTGCTCGCTGCATTGGCGACCAGTGCTTCAATCGGCGAATCAATGGACAGTGCTACCGATGCAACCGGCGCAGCTGGTGGGGTTTCAGCGGTAAGTGGTGCAGCAATCAGGAGTGCGGAAAGAACAACAGCAAATTTCATACGAAAACCCTTTGAGAATCAGATCGATGCTTTGCTTAAATGAGGCGGTCCAGCCCTGCAATGGTCTTATCAACCAAGGCTTTGTCATGAGCCGATGTATGGTTGTTTGCGATCAGTGCGCCTGCCGCTGCAGCAGATAAAGTCGCAGCCTTTGTGCGGACTTCGGCGATTGCCGTGCGTTCTGCGGCACCGATGCGATCTTCGGCCATTCGTGTGCGACGGGCAATCAAATCCTTGGTGTCACTCTCTGCCTTCTTAAGCAGGGTCTTGGCTTCGGCTTCGGCATTGGCAATGATGGCTTTGGCATCACCAGCACTGGCATCGCTCTGTGCTTTTGCTTTTGCGAGCAGAGATTCCGCTTCGGTCCGAACTGATGCAGCCTCATCGAGCATCCGTTTCGCATCAGCAATGCGGCTGTCCAGTCCCGCCAATATTTTGCGGTGCGCTTTGAAAAAGACAAATGCGACAATGAAAAAAATTGAAACACCGGTGTAAACCCAACCTTCGGCAGAAAGGCCAAGCAAGGTTGGGCCGTGTTCGCCCCCGCCATGCGCTTCTGTTGTTGCGTGCGTTTCGCCAGTGACGGGCGGGGTTGTTGTTGCTTCCGTGGCCATAACGTTACCCTTGCGCCAAAGCGGACCGCACCGCAGCGGTTACAGTGCGTGCAGCAGGGCGCACGCCAGTCAGTTTTTCGACGATGTCCGACGATGCGTCAGCCGCAATGGCTTCGATTTCAGCAAGTGCGTTTGTTTTAGCCACTGAGAGTGCGACTTCTGCGGCTGCCAGTTTCTTTTCAACCGCAGTGTTGGCTGCCAAAAGCGTGGATTCGGCGGATTTATTAGCTTTGGCTTTCGCGTCTGAAAGCGCCGAACGCGCCGCATTTTGGGCGTCCGCTATACCAGAGGCATAATCAACGGCCATCGCATCTGCGGATGCTTTGGCATTTTCAGCCACATTCAAATCGCCAGCCACTTTGCTTTCACGCGCGTCGACAACGCGCGCAATCTTTGGAAGTGTCGGCAGGACAACCCCAAAGAATAGAACAGCAAAGACAAGGCTCAGCCAGATCAGCTGAGGCCAGAATACGTTTGCGAAATCAAATTGCGGCATTGCGCCCTCGGATCAGATTTTTCAAAAGTGGGGCAGTCGCAATGACTGCCCCGACATTGGCTTAGCTAAAGGCAAGCGCCAGCGCGACAACAGCCGCGATCAGGCCAAGCGCTTCGGTCACAGCGAAACCGAAAATCAGGCGGCCGCCCATTTTCGCATCTGCTTCGGGGTTACGCAGCGCACCATTGAGATATTGACCGAAAATCGAGCCAACACCGATGGCGGCAAGACCAGCACCGATTGCAGCAAGACCAGCAGCGATGACACGAGCAGATTCTAATTCCATGATAAATTCCTTACTTCAGTTTTGATGAGTGTTGGTAATTAGTGAAGGTTGATCGCATCGTTCAAATAGATCGAAGCGAGCAATGCGAAAACATAGGCCTGAACAACCGCAATCAGCACCTCAAGCGCGGTGAGCATGACAGTGACAGCAAGCGGCAGGATGCCAAATACATAAGGCACAGCGCCAAAAGAACCGAGTGTCACTACGAAAGTACCGAACACCTTCAACAGCACGTGGCCAGCAGTCATATTCGCGAACAACCGGATGGCCAGTGTGAAAGGGCGGGACAGAAAGCTCAAAAATTCAATGCAGGCCACAAAAACAGCCAGTGGGAAAACCGTGTCTTTCGGCCAGAACAGGCTGAAAAAATGGAAGCCATGTTTGGCAAATCCAACAATACAGACAATTACAAACACCAGAACCGCAAGTCCAAGCGTCACAGAGATATGGCTGGTCGGTGTAAAGGCGCCCACCCAAGGGATCATCCCGAGAAGATTGCAGGCGAGAACAAAAATGAAGAGCGAGAAGATCAAAGGAACGAAATTGCGTCCCTTTGGACCGACATTATCATCCAGTATTTTGCGCGTGAAATCATAAAGATATTCAACCGCAGCCTGCATCCGTCCCGGCACGAGCTTCGGCGCTGCAGTGCCAATGAACAAAAATCCTGCGACGGCAACCAGCGCGATCACCATCCATAAGGAGGAGTTCGTAAACGACGCATCCATTCCGCCAACGCTCAGCGGCTGGTATGTTTCGATTTTGAACTGGTCCATCGGATTGGCCATGCTATTTGTCCATCTACTCTTTGTTGTCATTCGTCGGATCAGCATCAAAACTGACCGACATTTTCATTGCGCGACGTGTTCCGGCAGCAAAACCGAGAATCAGCATGATCACCATGGCCCACGGCTTCGTGCCAAGCCCAGCATAAGTATCAATACCCCAACCGATAAAACCAGACACAAGCACAGCACCGACAAATTCGATACCAATGGCCCATCCCCGGCTTTCTGACCGTCCTTCCGGGTCTGATATACCGCGCTTTTGCGCGGCCTTGGCATCGGCAATCCGCCGGTCAAGCTCATCGGAACCAGAATGGCGGTTATCGCCCAAAGCAAACGCCCCTTAAATTAAGAAAACGCCGCCCAAACCAACAGGTTTCGACGACGAACAACCTTCACCGTCTCCGGAGAAGGCACGCGCGCTTTAGAAAAGGGGGCTGTGGAAGTCAACAAGAGCGTTGTGCGGTGCGGCAGAAAGCACGCCGCCGCACAACAGTTTATCGCTGTGGTTAGCTAGCGCAATAGGCCGGAAGTACAATCGGGGTGGCGCCCTTGACCCGCCAGACACCGTCAGTCAGCAGATAGGCGCGGCCTGTGGCGACGCGCGCGGTGAGCGTTTCACACCCAATCGCTGCTGCAACGTCCTTAATTGTCACCCCGCGCTGAGCCGCCAACTGCGTGTAAGCCGCACGGCGTTTGATGTTGATCGCGTCGACTTCGGCGCGCAGTGCCGCGGTCGCCGTGCCTTTGATTCCCAAATAGCCATCGGCCTGTTCGCCGACACTGCCTTCGGCCAATGCCGCAGACACAAGGCTGGCGGACTGCGCAACGGCAAGCGTTGCAACACCAGCGGCAAGCATAAGACCGGTGCCAAGGGCCGGGATAATGTTCAAGTTACGCGTCATTTCGGAAACAACTCCGGATTATCGGTGATGAGGTCACTCGCATCCTTTTTGAGGCTGAGGATGACTTCTTGCTTGATGTTGACGTTCAGGTTGATTTCAATGGGCTTGTCTGGCGCCTTCACCGTCACGCACCCCGTCACCATCATAAAGAGGATCATCAAAGGTACGGCCGTTTTCATGGGCCTTGAAGTCGCATTTGATCGTGCTTTCGTCAACAACAATGGGGTCATCGCACAGGATCGCTTTCTTTTTGCTGAACGGGCTTGTCAGTATTGGGTACTTTTAATGACGGGACCATCCGTTCGATCAACAGAGACGGATCATTAAAGGACCGCGTCATTTCAAACAATTGGCGGAAAGGCGCGGTTATTGTGACATTGAAGATGAAGGGAATGTTCGTCAGGCCGTAAATTTTGATTGGCAACTTGGTGCGGACGCCAGAAATTGGGGCTTGGTTGACGCCTGCAAAACTGATTTTGGTGACGATGTCGCCGTCGATCGCCCCGCCCAGATCAATGGAAAGCCGATCATATTTGATCGATTTGAGCGCATCGAAAGCGAATCGACCCATCAGGCCCAGATTCTCATTCGAAATTTCGCCGACGTAAGCGAGCGTCCCGCCGCCGCGCGCGATCAGTTTGCCGCCTTCAATCCGGCCACCATTTTTGTCGAATATCATCGGCAATGTGCCATCAAAAATGCCGGTGGCGGCAATATTTTCAAATTCGAGTGAGGCGATAAAGCGCGCGGCATCGACGCCCTCAACACGGAAGGTCAGGCGGCGTTCCGCACTTTCAGAGAGATCAAGGATGGTCGGTTCAAGGATCAGCGCGCCCCCCGCAAAGGGCCAGCGCCCGCCCTCAATCTCTGCCTTAAGGCCTGGCAGCAGCCGGTAACTGATTTCCCCCTCGCTCACAGCAATTCCGGGATTGATCCCTGCAATCGTGATGCGCTGGCCCGGCCCCGTTTCCAGACCTAGTAAATCGGACAGCATTATTTCGCCCTTAAGGCCCGTGACAGGACCAAAAGCGGCGGCAAGATCAATGCCGTCTGTGTGAAAGCCGCCGGTGCTGGTGACAGTATTGGGAGTCCAGTTGATCTGCCCGCGCCCTGCGATTCGTCCCTGCACATTGGCGATAACGCCCAACGTAATCGTGGTGAGTGTCTCGGGCTGTAACTTCGGGCCAAACGTAATGCTTGGCACATCCAGCACTGCATGTCCTGTGCCGCTCGACAAACTATGGGCGATGGTGATGTTTGAGATTGCGGTCCGCGACGCAGGTTCGCGCGCGGTGGCGGTCGCGTTCACCAAACCATCCTTCAGACGCAACGCAAAGTCTTCGGCAATCAGCGGTTGAAACCGCGCCTCAGGAGCAGCATCGGCGATCCTGAGGCCGCCATTTAACGTCAGGACACTGTTGGTCAGCGCCCAACTGCCATTGCCTTCGGACAGGCGCAGCGGAACGGTGCCAATCTGACCAGACGTGCCAGTAAAACGTCCTTTCGCCCCGCCGCTCTGAAGTGTGCCGGACAGAGAACCAACAGTGAGCAAAGACAAGCGCGCCTGTTCTCCCAAACGCACAGCAAGAGAATTCACACTAAAATCGCCGCGAGAAAAACCAATGCGGGCGCTGTTTGCAGCCAAAAGGATAGGCGATTGGCCCAGATATCCCGTCAGTCGTGGCTTGGCGATTCGCGCGTCTTTGCCGGAAATACAGGTTGAGAAGCGCGCAGGAGAGAGGCGTAATCCCGCAAGTATGAGCGATTGGAATTGCGTTGGCAGACATCCTGTCAGCAGGGATCGGCCCGGCCGCAGTGCGATCGGCATCTTCAGGCCACTTACCCGGCCAGACCCCAAGGGGCCGTCCAATGTCACGACAGTGTCGAGCGTCAAGCCCTTGCGGCCAAAATTGAACCGGACAGGTGTCGTTATCAGCCGCGCCCCGCGCGCGACGAAAGGCGCGATTACGGCGGTGCCACCGGTGCCCTGCATCTGGATTTTGCTCAGCGGAAACCCACCTCCTGAAATCTGTGCATGCCCAGAGAATGCAACACCGCCGGGCCAACGCACTATTATCGGCGTTTCACCCTGTGTTGTAAGGAAGGCTCCGCTCGTGCTGTTGGCTTTTAGCGCGGAGAGGGAAATCTGACCTTGCCCATTTTGATGCTTTAGGATGTAGCGGCTGCTGACAATACTGCCGCGGGCCAATCCGCCAAATGCCTTTGCTAGGGCATCGGTCAGTGGCGCTGCTGGTGTGCCTGAACCGCTGCCACCGATCTTTGTCAATTCTGACAGGAGTGCGCGGTCTGGTGCCAAACCCTTGGTATCAATCGTGCCTGACGAATCGACAGCATAACCCCCATCGACGCGTCGCCGAACATCAAAATTTCCAACAATGTGAGTGTTGCCAGTGATGAGTTTTGGGGCGGCAATCTGTTTGGCGGTGAGCGACACTGAAGCGTTGCTCGCGGCGGGTGTGCCACCAAAGGTAATGGTGCCAGAAAGGTTGCGCGCATCAGCGCCGAATCCGCTGCTGCGGGCCATGCTAAAGGTTGATGTGCCAGTCCAGCGATCCATTGACTCTGCGACGCTGGCATCAACCATCATCGTTGCTTGATTTGCGCGAACACCAGCACAGTTTAGTGTGGCAAGACGCACAGGTCCTTTGAAAGCGGGGCGTCGCGATGAGACCGAAATGTCGCCGTAAAGCGTTACCCGTTCTGCCACACAGCCCGTCTGTGCCAATCGCGGGGCCGCCACGGCGATTTTACCACGAAAACCATGTGTCAGGTTGCCGCGGCCATCCAGCGTTGCTCCAACCGCGCCGTGGGGTGTAGAAAGTTGCAGCCGCGCATCACGGAGCGTCACATCAATATCAGGCAGGCTGAACGCTACGCCGGTTGGTTTGGGCAGTAATTTATCCACCGCACCAAAACTGACCACCCCGTCAACCAACCGCCCGCGCAAACGGACGCCGCCCGCCCGCACGGCTTTCACGGTCACGCCAGACAGGCTGAGACCCGTATCAATTTCTGCCCAATCGGCGGTTAGATCTGGGTTTTGGGGATCGCCGAGGCTGACATTTTCAAGCCGTTGCTTTTGGGTGCCAATGGCAGAGATGGTATAGCGTCCCGCCACGCCCTTGTCGGTCAAACTATTGTCGATCAGGTCGCGGGCAATGGGTTCGCGCTGGGTCCATGCCACGACAAGCGCGATGAGCGAAAGCCCGCCCAACGCTGCTGCAATCCGAACTGATTTACGCTTCCAAACCATCACATCTCAACCAACGCGTTTTCCGGCGCGCAATCAAGCCCAATTGCACTTGTCGACACGTCTGTTTAGCTTTGCCTGATGAATGAAGCCGATACCAGTGGCACTGGCCACCGTGCGCGCCTGCGCCAACGACTGATCGAAGGCGGCGGAGATGCGCTGCTTGACCATGAATTGATTGAATATCTTTTGGCGCTGGCGATCCCCAGACGCGATACCAAGCCGCTGGCCAAACATTTGTTGCATGAATTTGGTGGTATCGGTGGTCTGCTGAGTGCAGATGCGGAGGCTATTGGGCGGGTGAATGGTGTGGGGGCAACCGCAGTTGCAGCGCTCAAGATTGTACAGGCCGCGGCGCTGCGAATGTTGCGTGATAAGGTCAAGGAACAACCTGTGCTCGCAAGTTGGCAGGCGTTGCTTGATTATTTGCGCGCTGACATGGCGCATATCACGATCGAACGTGTCCGCGTGCTCCATCTCAACACCCGCAACATGCTGATTCGGGATGAAGTGATGAGCGAAGGATCGGTCGATCAGGCTGCTGTTCATGTACGCGAAGTCATTCGCCGCGCGATTGATTTGGGGTCTGCCGCCATCATCTTGGTCCACAATCATCCCAGCGGAGACCCCGCGCCGAGCCGCGCTGATATATCCTTGACGCGCGACATTGCTGAGGCCGGAAAAAAACTCGGGATTGCAGTACATGACCATGTCATTATCGGTGCACAAGGGCACAGCTCAATGCGCGCTATGGGGTTGTTATGATGCGGGTAAACCGCCGCGACATATTGTTTTCCGCGTTCGTGGTTGCGGCTGTACCGCGCGCTGCAATAGGCCAGCAACGACGGACGTCATTTCAGCTCATCCGCGCGGCGCGCCAGCAGATTGGGGTGACCACGGCTTATGATCCGGCCTATTCGCGCCTTGCTTTCCCCGGCGGCGATGTCCCGCGCAACAAGGGTGTGTGTACCGATGTCGTCATCCGCGCGTACCGCGATGCGTTCGGTATTGATCTTCAGGCATTGGTCAATGTGGATATGAAGCGCGCTTTTGGGGTCTATCCCAAACGGTGGGGGTTGCGCACGACCGACCGCAACATTGACCACCGGCGGGTGCCTAATCTTCAGACATATTTGACGAGGGTCGGGGCGCAGCGCCCCTTGGCAGAGCCGTGGCAGGCGGGAGATATTTTTACGTGTCTTGTCGGCGGAACCCTGCCGCATATTGGGATTGTTTCAGAACGGAGAACGGGCTTGGGACGCCCCTTGGTCATTCACAATATTGGTCAAGGGGCGCGTGAGGAAGACGCGCTGTTTGATCATAAGCTGACAGGGCATTACCGGTTCAGACTCGACGGATAGGTCGGTTTTGGCTAGCGCGCCCAGTGCAATGCCAACCGATAGGACGTTCCCATGATTTCCCGCTATTCACGCCCCGAAATGGTCAAAATCTGGGAACCGGAAACGAAATTCCGTATCTGGTTTGAAATTGAAGCACATGCCACAGATGCGCTCGCCGCGTTGGGGGTTGTACCCGCTTCTGCTGCAAAGGCCCTTTGGGATTGGTGGAAAACGGGGCCTGTAATTAACGTGGCCGCTATTGACGCGATTGAAGCCGTCACCAAACATGATGTGATCGCATTCCTGACATGGGTTGCCGAACATGTGGGCGATGAAGCGCGCTTCATGCATCAGGGCATGACATCATCCGATGTGCTTGATACCTGCCTCGCGGTGCAACTGGCGCAGGCGAGCGATATTTTGATCGCTGATCTGGATGCCTTGCTCGCTGCCATCAAACGCCGGGCATTTGAACATAAAATGACCCCGACCATCGGGCGCAGCCACGGCATTCACGGGGAGCCGGTGACGTTTGGCCTTAAATTGGCGCAGGCCTATGCAGAATTTGAACGCAACCGCGCGCGGTTGGTGGCGGCACGCGCCGACATTGCGACTTGCGCGATTTCGGGCGCAGTCGGCACTTTTGCCAACATTGACCCCGCTGTAGAGGCACATGTCGCGGGTAAGTTGGGCCTAGGCATAGAACCCGTTTCAACACAGGTGATCCCGCGTGATCGCCACGCCATGTATTTTGCAACGCTGGGCGTCATCGCATCATCGGTTGAACGGCTTGCGACTGAAATTCGCCATTTGCAGCGCACCGAAGTGTTGGAAGCAGAAGAATATTTTTCGCCGGGGCAAAAGGGGTCGTCGGCCATGCCGCACAAGCGCAACCCGATCCTAACCGAAAATCTGACCGGCCTTGCGCGGATGGTGCGCGGCTATGTCACACCCGCACTTGAAAATGTGGCGCTGTGGCATGAGCGCGATATTTCTCACTCGTCAGTCGAACGTTATATCGGGCCGGACGCGACGATCACGCTGGATTTTGCCCTCGCACGGTTGACAGGTGTGATGGATAAGCTGCTGATTTACCCCGCACGGATGGAGAAAAACCTCAACAAAATGGGCGGGCTTGTCCATTCGCAGCGCGTCCTCCTCGCGCTGACCCAGGCCGGTGTCAGCCGCGAAGATGCGTATAAGCTGGTCCAACGCAACGCGATGAAGGTCTGGGATTCGGATGGAGCACTATCCTTGCTTGACCTACTAAAGGCGGATGCAGACGTCATAGCAGCGCTGTCACCCGCAGAAATCGAAGAGAAATTCGATCTTGGTTATCATCTTAAACATGTTGATACGATTTTCGCGCGGGTGTTTGGGCCGGCATAAGATCAACGGTAATTAACAAATTTGCAATATTTGGTTGCATTTTCTGCAATCACGTATGCAATTCTTGCGTTTGTACTCTTCTCGCACTTGCAGCATAAGTTGCTCATCGAAACCGAATTTGCGGTTTGATAAGCAAGTGAAGGGAAAACGCCATGCGCGTTATCGTAAACACCGCGAGCCTTGCTGTCGGCATTCTCTCCCAGGTTGCATTCCTGGGGATTATCCTCGGCGCTTAATAAGCTCGCCATCCCCCAAAAAGAAAGGTCCGTTGGTTCCCCAGCGGGCCTTTTCTTTTGGGCGCGATGGCAGAATCAATGATGATGCGGTTTGGCCACAGGCGTGATTACGCTTTTATAAACGGCCTCGGTAAAGGCATCGCCGCTGATAAAGCCACCTTTGACCTCCCACTGTGCAGCCGGTTTCATTGCCTTAATCTGTTCAAGAGATTTCTTGGCCTTTACAGCGGTCTGAACCGATCCGATCACCGATTTGAGCATATCGCGCCACGCGATTAAATCCGCTTGGTTTGCCATCGGTCCGTGCCCGGGGATGATTTTGGTCTGCGGATTGGTCAGCAACAATGCCTTTTCAACGCTGGCCAGCAAATGGATCACATTGCCACCCGAATTCAGATCAATGAAGGGCAGGCTGACCTTGTTCATGAACAGATCACCCATATGAATAATATTTGCGTTTTTCCACACGACGATCGAATCGCCGTCAGTATGGCCGCCGCCGGTATGAACGGTGCGGACTTCATCTCCATTGAGGTGCAGCTTCAGCCCATCAGCATAAGTGACGACGGGCAAGGCGACCTTGGGCGCGGGCGGTTTAACAGTGCCCAACACATTTGCACCAGCTGCCATCCGGATCCGGACATTGTCATGTGCCATGATCAATGCCCCGGCATTGCCAAGATTTTCGTTGCCGCCGGAATGATCGAAATGCCAATGGGTATTAATCAGGAATTTAACCGGCGTCGCGCCAAGCGTTGCCACCGCGGCCTGAATTTTGGTGGTGAGCGGCGCGAACTGATCGTCGATCAAAATCGTCCCGTCTGGCCCGTATGATACCCCGATATTCCCGCCCGCACCAAAAAGTACCGCGACCCCCGGTGCCAAATTTTGCGTTGTGAGTTCAACTTTGGAGAAATCCTGCTGGGCATAAGCGGGAGAATGAAGCGAAAGGCCAAGGACGGCGAAGAAAGCGGTGCGCATCAGAACGACTCCTATTCGGTAAGATCGTCCTACATTGTCCATAAAAACAGAAAAAGGCCAGACCGTTGCGGATAAACCGCAACGGTCTGGCCTTTCCATAAATGCCTTCAGTGTTGTTAGACGTAACGAACACTGACCTTGGTCTTACGGCTGCGCATTGCGCCACCAATCATGCCAAAACCAGCAAGCATCATTGCCCAAGTGGCAGGTTCAGGCACAGCGCCAGTGCCTAGGTCCGTGAATTCGAAGTTTGGACCAAAACGTCCACCGGTTGTGATGTTGTTGATCGAACTCGGAAAGGCGAACCCACTGCCGCGGGTAGAAACGGCGGAGCCAAGAAAGGTGATTTGTGGACTAACAGTAAGACCGGAAACACTCGTCACATATGAATCGCCGTCATTGATAAGATCACGGCCACCAATGAAATATTGCTGTCCGCTGGCAAGTGTGAACGGTGTCAGGCTTGTGAATAAAAAGTCGGCGCCAACGGGCACACCCGGTGCCACTGTTGCCGATCCCAAAAGAGTGCCCGCCGCATTCCAAACGCCCACTTGATGCGACGCATTGACCGCGCCGTTCTGAGCAAACCAACCCAGCGCAGTGACCGAAAGGTTCGATGAGGTGCTGAAAGTAAAACCAACAGTTTCGTCACTGGAAAATCCACCGAATGTGGAACCACCCGAAAATCCGGTTATAGCAGTCGTTGCATGTGCCGAGCTGATGGCCAGAAAAGAAGCGGCGGCGATCGCAAAATATTTTTTCATATAAGAATTCCATTGGTTGAGGAGTAGCGCGACTTTTTTCGTTATTTTTCGATTCACTATTCAGGCAATATCAGCCTGTCCAGCAATCAATAGATTTTGAATATGTCCCAAAATGGGAAATATCCGAAATCAGAAGAGGGGCTATTCGGTAAGATCGTCCCACATATCCTTTAACCTGGAAAAAAAGCCAGTGGATTGCGGGCTCTCATCACCTGTTTCTGTGGCGCGAAATTCTTCGAGCAGCTCTTTTTGTTTGGGTGTCAGGCGAGTTGGGGTCTCAACCTCGATCTGAACGACCATATCGCCAGCACCGCGCCCGTTCAGAACTGGCATGCCCGCACCGCGTTGGCGAATTTGTTTGCCCGACTGAATGCCTGCTGGAATCCGGATTTCGTGGCCGACGCGGTCAAGCCCAGGCACCGTGATCGTCCCGCCGAGTGATGCCGTGGTAAAGCTGATCGGCGCGCGGGCAAACAACGTCGTGCCGTCACGCTCAAACAGGCCGTGTCGCGCGACGTGGAGGAAAATATAAAGATCGCCCGCCGGTGCGCCGCGCTCGCCAGCCTCGCCTTCACCCGACAGGCGAATCCGTGTGCCATCATCGACGCCAGAGGGGACATTGACGGACAACGTCTTTTCTTTGTCAACGCGGCCTTGCCCGCGACAGGAGCCGCAGGGATCGGCAATTACTTGTCCTGCGCCGCGACAGGTGGGGCAGGGGCGTTCGACGACGAAAAACCCTTGCTGTGCACGAACCTTTCCGTGACCAGCGCAGGTGCTGCACGATTTGGCAGCGGTTCCCGGTTTCGCACCAGACCCTCCGCACGGTGCGCATGTGGTTGAGACTTCAACCTTGATTTCGGTTTGTTTGCCGTGGAATGCCTCTTCCAGCGTAATTTCGAGATCGTAGCGCAGGTCCGCACCGCGTTGTGGCCCGCGCTGTCGTCCGCGCCCGCCGCCACCGCCCATGAATTCGCCAAAGATATTTTCAAAAATATCTGAAAATCCGCCAAAATCCTGTGCGCCACCGCCACCGCCATTTTGGAATGCAGCTTTGCCATATTGATCATAGGCTGCGCGTTTCTGCGGGTCTTTCAGGCAGTCATAGGCTTCACTGATTGCCTTGAATTTGGCTTCGGCTTCTGGATTTCCGGGGTTTTTGTCGGGATGCCAGCGCATCGCGAGCTTGCGATACGATGATTTAATCACACCGTCGTCAGAGGTGCGTTCAATTTCGAGTAATTCATAATAATCGTCTGACACAAGAGAGTCCCCCTCTTCCTGTCCCTCTCCCCATGAACGGGGAGAGGGTTTCAGGGGTTAGCCCTTATTTTCGTCAACTTCCGAAAATTCGGCGTCGACAACGTCTTCGGTAGGGGCATCGCTGTCAGCAGATGGAGACGCGGCAGCGGCCTGTTCCTTTTCATAGATGGCCTGACCCATTTTCATCGCAACCTGAGCCAGCGCCGATGCTTTTTCGGTCATTGCTTCTGGTTCGCCGCTTTCGACAGCGGTTTTTGCTGCAGCAACCGCAGCTTCAATTTCGGCCTTCAGCGCGTCATCAACCTTGTCGGCATGTTCCACCAATTGACGTTCGGTCGTGTGGATCAGGCTTTCTGCGTTGTTCTTGGCTTCTGCTGCTTCGCGGCGCTTTTTATCTTCTTCGGCGAACTGTTCCGCATCGCGAACCATCTGATCTATGTCAGCATCAGACAGACCGCCTGACGCTTGGATCTTGATCTGTTGTTCTTTGCCCGTGCCTTTGTCCTTGGCATGGACAGACACGATGCCGTTGGCGTCAATGTCAAAGGTCACTTCAATCTGTGGCACACCGCGCGGGGCGGGGGGGATGCCAACCAGGTCAAAATTGCCGAGCATTTTATTGTCAGCGGCCATTTCACGTTCGCCTTGGAACACACGGATTGTCACTGCACCCTGATTGTCATCAGCGGTTGAATAGACTTGGCTTTTCTTGGTCGGAATCGTCGTATTGCGGTCAATCATGCGGGTGAAAACACCGCCGAGCGTTTCAATGCCGAGAGACAGCGGCGTCACGTCAAGCAACAGCACGTCCTTGACATCGCCTTGCAAAACGCCTGCCTGAATGGCTGCGCCCATTGCGACAACTTCATCAGGATTCACACCGGTATGGGGTTCTTTCCCGAAGAATTCTTTGACGATTTCGCGGACGCGCGGCATCCGCGTCATCCCACCGACCAGTACGACTTCGCTGATGTCAGACGCTTTCACGCCCGCATCAGCAAGTGCTTTTTTGCAGGGATCAAGTGTACGTTTGATCAGGCTCTCGACCATTTTCTCAAGGTCTGACCGCGTGATCGCTTTGACAAGATGCTTTGGCCCAGTGGCGTCTGCGGTGATGAAGGGCAGATTGACCTCCGTTGACTGTGCCGATGACAGTTCAATCTTCGCCTTTTCAGCGGCTTCGCGGAGGCGTTGGAGCGCAAGCTTATCGGTCTTGAGATCAATGCCTTCGACTTTTTTGAAATCAGCAGCAAGGAATTCAAGGATTGCAGCGTCGAAATCTTCACCGCCGAGGAACGTATCGCCATTGGTTGATTTGACTTCAAACACGCCGTCGCCAATTTCGAGAACCGAAATATCAAACGTCCCGCCACCCAAATCATAAACCGCAATAGTTTTACCGTCTTGCTTGTCGAGCCCGTAGGCCAGCGCAGCTGCTGTCGGTTCGTTGATGATACGGAGCACTTCAAGGCCGGCAATTTGGCCCGCATCCTTGGTCGCCTGACGCTGAGCATCGTTGAAGTAAGCAGGCACTGTGATCACCGCTTGGGTGACGGTTTCACCCAGATAAGCCTCTGCAGTTTCCTTCATTTTTTGCAATGTGAAGGCCGAAATCTGTGACGGCGAATATTCTTCACCCCCCGCTTTCACCCAAGCGTCGCCGGTTTTACCTTTGACGATGGAATAAGGCACCAAGCCCATATCTTTCTTTGTCATCGGATCATCGAAGCGACGACCGATCAGGCGCTTAACCGCAAAAATCGTGTTTTCAGGATTGGTCACGGCTTGACGCTTGGCAGGCTGCCCGATCAGACGCTCACCATCCTTAGCGAAGGCGACAATCGAGGGTGTCGTGCGCGCGCCTTCTGAATTTTCGATCACCTTAGGGGTGCCACCTTCCATCACGGAAACGCAGCTGTTGGTGGTGCCAAGATCGATCCCAATTACTTTTGCCATAGTCTTACTAACCTCAGTTTATGTGTTGCAGCCAGCTTTCCCCCGAAAGCCATGACCGATGATTGTTGATCGCGATATAGGAAGCGTTTTGCTTGTCGCAAGGCTTTTGGGGCATTAGTTAGAGACAAATTGAACGAGGAGACCCATTTTGCGCCAGTTTTTCTGCCCTTTTTTTGCCGCCACGCTGCTGCTTTCGGGCTGTTCAGAAAAATCTGTTGAGGACGTGCGAGACGTTCAGGTGACCTTACCAGCGGTTCCTGGCAATCCGGGTGTGGCCTATTTCACTTTGCACGGCGGAGCGGCAGATAACCGTTTGATGGATGTGTCCTCTCCACAAGTCGTCAAGATTGAGCTTCATGATAACATCATGTCCAATGGCATGATGAAGATGACACCTTTGGACGCGGGCGTTGCGGTGTCCGCTGGGGGGAAGGTCGTTTTCAAATCGGGTGGCAAGCATGCGATGTTGTTCGATATCAATCCAAAAACCAGACCCGGCACCAAAATGAAGCTGGTCTTCACCTACGCCAATGGCCGCACGATCGAAGCCGATGCCGACGTTAAGGCGGCAGGTGATACTGACGGGCATAAACATTGAACGGACGCAGCCTGACTGTGGCGGAACGCGCGCTGGCAGAATCAGTTTTTGGCCACGCCATTGTTTATGACAGAGTGCGCCTTTCAAACCGCAAATGGTGGTGGTTTCAGCCGCGCAGCATTGCCATGGCTCCCCGAGGAAATATTCATTTCCATCCCAAAGGCGATCTTTACTGTGATGATTTCTGCGCGCGCGATGTATCCGATCAAGGTCTTTTCATCCATGAAATGACGCATGTGTGGCAGCATCAGCAGGGCATATTTCTTCCCCTCGCAAGGCATCCTTTTTGCCGTTATGACTATGCGATCAAACCAGGTTGGTCGCTCAAGCGGTACGGGATTGAACAACAGGCCGAAATTGTCCGCCATTATTTCATGTTAAAGAACGGACATCATGTGGCAGGGGCGCCGCCCATCAGCCTGTATAAAGGGTTGATCCCCTTTATCCCTTGAACAGCGCGCGTAGCTCAAACTTGAGGACTTTCCCTGTGGCATTGCGCGGAAGGGCGTCTACGATTTCAAGGCGTGCTGGCATTTTAAAGCGCGCCACCCGATCCCGACAATGGGCCGAAATGTCATCCAGCGTCACGGCCATGCCCGGCTTTAGTGCGACGACGGCGCATCCCGCTTCGCCCCATTTGGGATCGGGAAGGCCGATAACAGCAACCTCAATGATCGCGTCCAATTCAAACAGAACATTTTCAATCTCTGCGGGATACACATTCTCTCCGCCTGAAATATACATGTCTTTGACGCGGTCCTCGATATAGAAATATCCATCTTCATCGCGACGCCCAATATCACCTGACCGGAACCAGCCGTTCACAAAGCTT
Source organism: Chakrabartia sp. (assembly GCA_040079575.1). Lineage (GTDB taxonomy): Bacteria > Pseudomonadota > Alphaproteobacteria > Sphingomonadales > Sphingomonadaceae > Aquisediminimonas. The sequence continues at coordinate 44,118 of JBEBKH010000007.1, forward strand.
GTCTCATTGGCTTCAGGCCGGTTCCAATAACCGGGGGTGATATTCTTGCCACGTATCCAGATTTCGCCAAGTTCTTCGGGGTGAGCCTCACTGCCATCGGCGCGCGCAATATAGGCTTGGCAGTGGCGGCCGGGCTTGCCCGCTGATCCAATTTTGTGGGGAATGTCGCGTTTATCAAGAAACAGACATCCAGCGCAGGTCTCGGTCATCCCGAACCCTTCTTGAATGACAATGCCGCGATCATACCAAGTGCGTAGCAAGCTTTCTGGAACACTTTCCGCGCCGCATGCTGCCGTTTGCATGCGTGAAAAATCGGTGGTCTTAAAATCGGGATGTGCTTGCATGGCGTTATAGAGCGCGGGCACGCCGAGGAAATGGGTGACGCCCAAGGCTTGATCATCAAAAACGCTCAGCAAATGGCTTGCATCAAAAGTGCGTGCGATGATGATTGTGCCCCCCAGATTAAGCGCAACCAATGTATAGCCCATCAATCCGCCAATGTGGAACAATGGCATCATCACCAGTCCGACCATGGTGCCCGACGCCGCAGCACCGGCAACCGATGCTGCGACTGTAAAATGAAACTGGGCATGGTTGAACATCACCCCTTTGGGTGTGCCAGTAGTCCCGGACGAATACATGATCATGCACAAATCATCAGGCAATTGAGGGCAAAAATCATAGATTGGATCAGCAGTGGCTATGGCATTTTCAAGATCGCTGGGCCCGCCGAGTGGGTCCATAGAAATCCAGTGCGCGACATTGGTTTTTTCGCGCAGTGCGGGGATGATCGCAGCAAGATCCGTATCGTAAAAGAAAACGCACGATCCGCTGTCATTGACCATGAACGCCAGCTCATGCGCGGTCAGGCGGAAATTGAGCGGGGTATAAACCGCACCAATCCGCCAACAAGCAAATTGAACATCAACCATATCGCTGGAATTCATCGACAGGATCGCGACACGGTCCCCCTTGGCAACACCCAGTGTTCGTAAATGGCCCGCGATGCGCGCAACCCGTTGATGGATTTGGGCATAGCTGTGTTGACGTTGGCTGTGGAGATCGATGGTCGCGATCTTATCCGGAAATCGCGATGCATGATCAGCGATCCAGTCAAAAACCATCATATCATCGGTGGTGTGAAGCAATTCGGTCATAAGCGGACTGTAAGACCATATCGGTAAAAGGCGATACCCATTTTGCGGTTTTGGGAGCAAGACTTGCATCACGGCGTAAAGCCGGACTATCGCTTCAGAGTTAGCAACCAAGGAATTTGCCGAAATGAAATCACGCCGTCTGGGAAAAAGCGCGCTCTATGTGTCCGATATCTGCATGGGGACAATGACATTTGGCAGTCAAGCCGATGAAGCTGCGTCATTTCGCATCCTCGACAAAAGTTTGGACGCTGGCATCAATTTCTTCGACACGGCAGAAGGCTATCCTGTGCCGCCCGATATCAAATGGGTCGGCCGCACGGAAGAGATTGTCGGCCGCTGGCTCAAGGGCCAAAACCGCGATGCCATCATCATCGCCACAAAGGTTTCAGGCCCCAGCCATACATGGTTCAAATCCCCCAAACGCGGCGGCATGACGGCGCTTGACCGGCACAATATCATGGTCGCGGTGGAGGACAGCCTGCGCCGCCTGCAAACCGACTATATCGATCTGTATCAAACCCACTGGCCCGATCACGGGACGGCCTATGAAGAAACGATGGAGGTACTCGACGAATTGGTGCGCGCGGGCAAGGTCCGGGTTTTGGGCTGTTCAAACGAAACCAGTTGGGGCCTGATGAAAAGCCTGGCCGCGTCCGAACGCCTTGGCACGGCGCGCTACCACAGCATTCAGAATAATTTCAGCCTGAATAACCGCCGCTTCGAAGATGAGCTGGCACAGGTGTGTCGCCATGAAGGGGTCAGCTTAATCCCTTACTCACCCCTTGGTGGTGGGGTATTGTCCGGCAAATATCAGGGCGGAGCGACGCCGGACGGTGCGCGTTTCTCAAGCTATATCAACAAAGGCGGGCGGCATACTGTTATGGCGCAGCGCTTCGTGAATGAACGCTCTCTCGCGTCCACCGAACGTTTCATGGCCATCGCAGCAGAGGCAGGCATGTCCCCGGTAACGCTGGCCACCGCTTGGTCAAAACAGCATGATTTTGTTGCCTCAACCATTGTCGGGGTCACCCACGAAGATCAACTGGCTGACATTTTTGCCGCGTCCGAATTGGTGCTGAGCGATGATGTGATCAAAGCGATCAACACCGTGTCGAAAGAGATTCTCTATCCGATGGGATAGGGGATGGGCCCGCCTTAAGGCTTAAGCTTGAGGGGTTTTTCATGATTGAGCTGTAGTGCAATGGCGCGGTACACGTCGGCGATTTTCGCCAAATGCGCTTTTGCCTCAACGTCCTGACATCCGAGGTCATAGTGAAAACTCGCGCCAGATTTGCGACCAGACCATGTCAGCATCCCAATGGGTTGATCTGTCATGCTGATAGCGCATGGCAGTACCTTCACTTTACCAGAGATGATATCGTCAAATCCTGCACGAAGAGCGGCGTAGCCTGCTGGGCCAAGGTCGAATGTATGTTCGCCCTTATGAATTGCATAATATGTGTCATTGGTCGCATTTGCGACATGAAAATTGTGGCTTGGAATGATGATTTTGCCCTTCCCGCTTGGCATCATCTGCCAAGATAGTGTTCCTCCAGTCCAGACATTATGTTCTGAATAGGACAATCTTTGGCGCGGACCAGCCTCCCCCTTTTCACGGTGCGCCAATGCAGGCGTAGTGACCGTCAGAAGCAAAACAAGCGCCGCCGCAGCGGTTGATTTAGAGCGCATATCCGGCGTCCTCTCCCAATATTGCATCTAGTCACGAACGCCAGCAAGCGCTCAAGCAGAAAAACGCACTAGTATGAAATCCGCCCTTAGGGTCAGGACCTGTTAAATACGCGCTCGTGACACGGTCAGATTTGATCCGTGGATAGGCGCGAATGCAGCGGAATAGCTTGACTATTTCGCAATTG
>JBEBKH010000008.1:0-45442 GCA_040079575.1 Chakrabartia sp.
CCGTTCATTCCCCCTAGAAACCGGATGGCAGCCGCCATGGTTGGAAACAGCGGCGATGACCGTGCCGACGCTGGAACCAGCACTTTGGCTGCGGCGAATTGCTGAAACCCGAAATAGCGGAACGCGGCTGTAAACCAGAGGGCACTGGCAATCAGGGCGATGATGTAGGTGGTGTTTGCGATCATTGGAGGTGCTTTCATCTCTGTGTTTTGAGCGGCAAAATATTGCCATTGGCAAATGTGTGCTTTAGATAAAGTTCAATGTTGAAATATATAGTTCAAGGTTGAACCAATTGCAATGACAAAACCGCCCCGTATCTTTCACATGCTGCAACAGGCCAATAGCGGGCTGTTTCGCGCCGTCGACGGCCTTTTGAAAACACAGGAAGGCATCGTCACTGCGCATCAAGTCATTCTGTTTGTTCTGACGCAAGAAGACGGCTTGCAGTGTGCTGATGTGGCAAAGCGCGCAGGCATGTCGCGTTCGCGTCTGACCGGCCTGCTGGATACGTTAGCAACCAAAGGCCTCGTCCGTCGCGAACAAGGGGTTGAGGATGGCCGCGTGCAAAGGGTTTTCATCACGCCAGACGGCGCTGATATTATCATACGCACCGCGGCGCTGACGCGAGACTTAAATGCTGACCTGCTTGATCCTTTTGATGCGCAGGAACGCGAAACGATTACGGCATTTTTGTACCATGTATCGAACACGGCAAAGTCGATCAGCGGGCGCAGTAAGAAAGATCACATATAATCATTGGTGTCTGAAATTTTGGCGGCACCGTGATCATCAATTGCGCACGGTTTTCAGCACCGCGCGCGCGGGAAAGACTCATTCACGCCTCAAGCTGTTTTTTCCGCACTTGTAATGTAGGATTTGCCATGAGAAATTTGGCGCACTCTTTCTCATTTTGAATAGTCCGCGATGCCATCCGGCGAACATGCAACCTTGGCCCACTAACGCGCATTCACCGCTTAACTTCCCAGTGGAGAGGCCCACCCTGCGAAGTTTGCGAAGCTAAGGGCAAAAAAGCTTAGTTTTCCGCTGCTCTTGCGCTGCTTAATGTCGTCAAATCTGGGTCATTTGACATTGTTTGTGTCAAATCATAGGCCATATGTCGCACGACGGCATATATTGGGGACGGTCGATATGAAATTCACAATGCGCATCCTGATCGGGCTTGTTGGTCTGTTCAATATTTTTGTCGGACTTAGTTTCCTCTTCAATCCCGCCAAAATGGCGACCGATTTTGCGCTGTCTCCGCTTGGGGTTCAGGGGTTGGCCACGATGCGCGCCGATTTTCCGGCCTTCTTTCTGACCGGTGCCATTTTCGCGTTGATCGGGGCTTGGCGCATGGATCCAAAACCGCTGTTGGTTCCGTTGATGTTGCTCTCCGCGGCACTTTTTGGACGATTCGTCAGCATTGCGCTTGACGGTACGGCGCCGACCACTGTGCCGCCTATGATTGCCGAAGCAGTCATGATTGCCTGCCTCAGCGTCGCCTATCGCGTCTTTGGGAAACGGGAAAACGGATAGCCTATTTTGGTTTCCTCAGGATCGCCAAAACGGTCCAACACAGCCACGGCATAGATTTCCAGCACTTTCACGATATACTTACCAAATCCCGGTAAGGAGGCCGCGTGAGTATGACCGACACCGCACAACCAAAACCGCCGCGTCCCGTTTCCGCGGTGTCGACGGGCGTGGGTGTTGCCGGGATGGTGGGGATGCTCGGCTGGATCGTTGTCGCGCGCACTTACGGGATGGATGGTCCTTACGCGGCGCTGGCCAATGTCGCGGCGTGCGGGGTGCCGATGGTGCTGTGGTCGCTGTTGGTGGACAAAGTGCACCGCAATCCTTCGACGGGCATTGATTGGTCCGCGCCCAAAGTCGGCAAGGATATGCTCGACACGTCGCTGACCAAATTGTGCGGGCTATGGGCGACGTGGGCGATCATTGGGGTCATCTACTGCCTTGGCCGCTGGTATTGGCGCGGTAACTTTCTGTTTTCGATGGAATTGCTGGGGGCGTCTGCGCCGTTTCTGTTTGTGCTGTCGATTCCCTATGTGATCTGGCTCGACCGTTATTTGAAGGAGCCGCGCGACGGCGCCTGGCATTTCGGGGCGTACCTCATGGGGCAGGAAGGCTGGAACCGCACCGAGATAGAGCATCATGCGCGGGCGTGGGCGGTGAAGGGCTTTTTTCTGGCCTTCATGTTGGGCATTGTACCAGGTGGATACGGGCAAGTGATCCGCACACCGTGGAGCGAGATACTGCTCAACCCCGTGACGCTGACCAACTGGCTGATCAGTTTCATGTTTGTGATTGATGTGGCGTTTGCGACTGTGGGTTATTTGCTGACCATGAAGCCGCTTGACGCCCATATCCGCACTGCCAACCCCTATATGGCGGGCTGGGTTGCCGCCCTGATCTGCTACCCACCGTTCATCATGATGGGGCAGGGGCATCCGCTGGATTATCATCCGAACAGTGCGGAGTGGAATTATTGGATGGATGGCAATTTCGTGTTGCTGTCGATCACGGGGACAATGTTGGTGGTTCTGACAGCCATTTATGCTTGGGCAACCGTTGCCTTTGGCCTGCGTTTTTCAAACCTGACGCACCGCGGCATATTGAGCCACGGCCCCTATGCGTGGACCAAGCACCCCGCCTATTTGTCTAAAAACGCATTTTGGTGGGTTTCCACCCTGCCGTTCCTCGCCACCAGCCACAGCATCGTTGATATGGTGCGCAACACCGCCATCCTCGCGCTGGTGAGCGGGGTCTATTATTGGCGCGCGGTAACCGAGGAAAAGCATTTGGGAACTGATCCCGCTTACCAATCCTATGCAGCGTGGATGGATCAATATGCGCCCGTGCCCCGATTATTCAGGTGGATTACGGGACGGCGGCCTGTGGAAAAGCAGGATGAGGTTGTGGCGGGTTAAAAGCTCATTTCGTCATAGATTTTGGACAAATCACCGCCCCATTCATTTTCATATTTATCAAGCAATTGGTGTGCGGGAGATTTACCACTGTCGACAATCTGGCGCAGCGGATTGAGAAATCCGCTTTCATTGTCCCCCATCGAATTGACCTGCCCGCGCGCGTTCAAACCGGCGCCTGCAATGTCGAGTATTTCTTTTCCCAACGCCTGAAAATCGCGGCCGTCAGGGGTTTTGGTGCACAGGCCTTGTTTTGGCACATCGGCGCGCAGGCGCAGTTGATCTTCAATGCTCCAGTCCTTGACCAAGTCCCAAGCGGCATCAAGTGCGCCCTGATCATACAGCAAGCCAACCCAAAGTGCAGGCAGCGCGCAAATGCGGTTCCACGGACCGCCATCTGATCCCCGCATTTCAAGAAAGCTTTTCAGGCGCACCTCTGGGAATGCAGTTGAAAGATGGTCATTCCAGTCACTGATCGTTGGTTTTTCACCTTTAACGACTGACAATTCGCCTTTGAGGAAATCTTTGAAATCCAGCCCTGACGCGTCGATATATTTGCCGTCGCGGTAAACGAAATACATCGGCACATTCAGCATATAATCGGCGTAACGTTCATAGCCAAAACCGTCTTCGAAAACGAACGGCAGCATGCCCGTGCGGGCGGGATCGGTGTCGGTCCAGATGTGGCTACGATAGGAGAGATATCCGTTGGGTTTGCCTTCAGTGAAGGGCGAATTTGCGAACAGCGCGGTCCCAAAAGGCTGCAGGGCCAATGATACGCGGAATTTTTTGACCATATCGGCTTCGGACGAATAATCGAGATTGGTCTGAATAGTGCAGGTCCGTAGCATCATGTCGAGGCCCATGCTGCCGACGCGCGGCATGTGGCGCAGCATGATGGCATAGCGGCCCTTTGGCATGATCGGCAGCTCTTCGCGGGTTTTATCTGGCCACATACCCAAACCCAAAAAGCCCAGGCCGAGTTCTGCGCCAACCTCTTTCACTTGCTTCAAATGGCGTCCCGTTTCAGCGCAGGTCTGGTGCAGATTTTCAAGCGGGGCACCTGAAAGCTCCAGCTGTCCGGCGGGTTCAAGGCTGACATTACCGTCCGGTCCGCCCAGTGCGATGACATGTCCTCCTTCATAAATGGGTTCCCAGCCGTAGCGGGTTAGCCCCATTAGAAGGTCGTGAATGCCGCCTTTTTCGTCATAAGACGGCGCGCAGTGATCCGCTGTGCGGTAAACAAACTTTTCATGTTCAGTCCCAATCCGCCAACGTTCGCGCGGTTTTTCGCCACCGGAAAAAACCGAAATCAGGTCTGCGCGGGATTCGATCTGGGGATCAGCTTTGCTGGATTCTGTGCGTGTGCTCATAGACAGAAGACCTAAATTATTTCAGTGGCAATTGGAAACGTTGTTTTTCTCAGGTTCATTCGGCACCTTTGTAAACTTGGTTACGCGGCGTTAAGAATGGCCCAATATAGGGGTGTTTCGATCCATTTTGGACTGGGTGTTTTGTGTTGCGTAAAATCAAAAAATTTGGACTAACTATCCTTTTGTCGTTTCATTTCGGCGTTGCTGCGCAGGCGGCATGCCCTGTTGCAAATCAGTATAATTTCAGTTTTGCCAATCAGACGGCAGCCACATTAAACTATGCGTCGACATATACTTATACCGCGAACAGCGCAGCGCTTGGCAACCAGAATTTTACAGTTGGTTTTTTGATAAACGGCACTTCATCGACTGTCGTTGGTGGTTTTCAAATGCCGAACATCAGCAATATGGTGACGGATGGTGTTGCTGCGGTAAACTTGTCGATCGGCGGCACATTCACGTCGCGAACCGCAAATGTTTCAACAAATACCCGTGTAATTGTGACGACCTTCACTTTTCCAGTTCCGATTCGTGATTTCTCAGTACAGATCAACGACGTTGATTTCGCGGTAGACCAATACCGCGATTGGCTGCAGGTGAACGGCATCAATGGTGCGTTGAATTACGACCCCAGCTTCACCACGCCCTTTGGTAATAATAATACAGTGCCGGGCCCACATTCAGCGGTCAATTCAACCATGTTGATCGGTGCAACAACCACGCCGTTAAACCTCACGGTCCGCCAAGCTGCGGGTACGTCTACCAGCGGAAATAATGCCAATAACGGCACAATCACTGCGACTTTTGCGCAGCCGGTTACCCAAGTTCAAGTGCGCTACGGTAATTATCCATTGACCACTGGAGAGACCGTAACCGGACAGCAAGCCTTTGGCATACAATCCATCAGTTACTGCCCAATGCCGTTGCTGACTGTTGCAAAAACCTCAGCACCCTATGTCACTGCCGCAGCGGATCCGAATCGTTTCAACATTCCAGGGGCAGATGTTGCCTATAGTTTGACGGTGACAAATTCAAACAGCAGTCCACTTGATCTGAATGGGACAGTGTTGGCGGACATCCTTCCGGCCAATGTGATTTTTCGCAATAGTGATTATGATGACGCCGGTCCGCTGACCACGAATTTCGAATTCGTGGCGGGAAGCAGTGGCCTGACAATGGCGGCTGCCAATCTGACCTATTCAAATAACAGCGGGGCGACCTATGCTTATGCGCCCGCCGCTGGATATGACACCAACGTCAATGCAGTGCGGATCAATCCCCAAGGAACCATGGCGGCGAATTCTAGTTTCACCATCCGTTTCCGGACGCAGATTAAGTAGAACGCCAATCTCCGACGGTGGCCATCCACACCGACATGGCTGCAATCGCTGCTGTTTCTGCGCGCAATATACGGGGCCCAAGTGAAATTGGCACTGCCTGAGGAAGGGCGCGGACGGCGTCTCGTTCCTGATCGTCAAACCCGCCCTCCGGACCAATAAGGATGGCGGCTGGGCCTGATGTTGGTGTGAAAGGAGTACCCCCCGTTTCATCAGCGAAATAAAGGGTGCGCGCGGCTGGCCAATCGCGCAACAGTGCGCCAAGCTTAATGGGTTCCTTTAACAGGGGAACTGCCGTGCGCCCGCACTGTTCAGCGGCCTCAACCATATGCGCTTGCAGTCGGTCCAGATTTAGCCGTTCAACAATTGTGCGCCGCGTGATGATCGGTTGGTAGAGCGCGACACCCAATTCGCAGGCTTTTTCAGCAACCATGTCAATCCGCGCCTTTTTGATCGGGGCGGCCAGCAGCCATAGGTCAGGGACATGCTCAAGCGGGCGTAATTGCCCAGATACTCTGAGTGTCAAATCGCGTTTGGCGATATTTTCTGCAAGCGCCAGCCATTCGCCGGATTGGCCGTCAAAAAGCTTTACCGGATCACCTGCTTTCATCCGCATTACAGTAATGAGGTAATGCGCCTGTCCCCCTGAGATGTGGACAGAGTCACCTTCACTAAGCGGCCCGGGTACAAACAGGCGCGGGCAGCTTTGGGGTGGCCATGCGGGGGTTGCGGGCATATCTATTTCATAGACCGATTACCCTGAGCTTGTCGAAGGGCTTTTCTTGCTTTTTTTGAAACGAACGGGAAAGGTCAAGGCTTCGACAGGCTCAGCCCGAGCGGGGGGAAGTGTGACAGAGTTTCAAAGCGTTCCTGATACCGAATTGAAAGGGTTTTTACGCGTTCTTCCGCTGCGTCTTCGACCCTATGCGCTGTTGGCGCGCTTTGATCGGCCAATTGGATGGTGGTTGCTTTATTGGCCCTGTGTTTGGAGCCTAGCCCTGGCTGGGGGAATGGCGGCGCACTGGCACCAGCTGTTGTGGATGCTGGTAGGTGCGATCACAATGCGCGGCGCGGGCTGTGTTTATAATGATATTGTTGACCGCGATCTCGATGCCCAAGTGGCACGCACCCAATCGCGGCCCTTAGCCAGCGGCGCGGTTAGCGTGAAGGCGGCATGGGTTTGGTTGTTCAGCCTGTGCCTGATCGGGTTGATCGTACTCCTGCAATTGCCAAGGGTTGCTCAGGTCGTCGCGCTTGCAAGTCTTGCTTTGGTCGCGGCCTATCCGTTTATGAAGCGTATCACGTGGTGGCCTCAGGCATGGTTGGGTTTGGTTTTCTCATGGGGCGCGCCGGTTGGCTGGGCGACGGTGACACAAAATTTGGATCTGACGTTGTTGCTTCTTTATGCGGGAACGATCTGCTGGGTGATCGGCTATGATACGGTCTACGCTCTTCAGGACCGTGAGGATGATGCGCTGGTTGGTGTCGGGTCTTCTGCTCTCCGAATGGGGCGTCATGTGCGCACGGGGGTGGGCGTATTCTACGCCGGTGCGCTCATTTTCTGGTCTGCGGCTTTTTGGATGATCCGCCCGCAGAATTTGGCGATGATGCCGCTTTTCCCCGTTGCCGTCCATTTTGCATGGCAGGTTTCGACACTTAAAACTGGGGATAGTGACGATGCCTTGCACAAATTTAGGTCGAACCGCTTTGCTGGTTTGCTGATGGCGCTGGCATGTATTGTTGTTGGCGCATCTGCGTGATGTTTTGACGTTAGCCATTACAACCCCTAAGCGCGTGTCATGTTAACGACCGAACAAGCGCGTGATCGCGCTGCTGACCTTGTGGCCCGCGCGACACGTGCTGGTGCCGATGCTGCTGATGCCGTTTATGCAGCCAGTGGCTCCACCGATGTTCAGGTGCGCCTTGGTGCCTTGGAAGACGTTCAAAGATCCGAAGGCGAAGAAATTGGCCTTAGGGTTTTTATCGGAAACCGTTCTGCAAGTGCATCCTCGTCTGATTTATCGGTTGAGGCGTTAGACGCGCTTGCTGAGCGCGCAGTCGCCATGGCGCGAGAGGCGCCCGAAGACCCCTATGCTGGCCTAGCCCCTCAAGACCGGTTGATGCGTGATACGCTTCCGACCCTCGATATTGATGATGGCCAAGATGTCAGCCCACAAATGTTGCGCGAACGCGCCATGGCCGCTGAAGATGCAGCGCGTGCAATTGCAGGTGTCACCAACAGTGAAGGTGGCACCGCGAGTGCCGGCAGCGCTGTCATGGGACTTGCCACCAGCCACGGTTTTTCGGGCAGCTATTCGGGAACCAGCCACGGCGTCTCTGCCAGTGTATTGGCTGGCGAAGGTGGCGATATGCAGCGTGATTATGCTTATTCTTCGGTCCGCCATCTGTCGGATTTGGAGGGTGCCGAAGCCATTGGACGCCTGGCAGGGGAGCGCGCCGTCGCCCGCATGAACCCGATCAAGCTGAAAAGCGGTGGCATGACAGTCATTTATGATCCGCGTGTTGGTGGCAGCTTGATTGGCCATTTACTTGGGGCCATTTCAGGCAGCGGCATTGCGCGCAAAACGAGCTTTCTGCTCGAAGCACTGGGCACATCCGTTTTTTCAAAACTGGTGACAATCGTTGATGATCCTTTGCGTCAACGCGGCTTGCGATCACGCCCGTTTGACGGGGAAGGTTTGGCGACGCACACATCATCGCTCATCGACGCCGGAATACTCACAGGTTGGTTGATGGAAAGCGCATCGGCGCGGCAATTGGGTTTGCAACCGACGGGGCACGCCTCGCGCGGTGTCAGCGGCGCGCCCGGTGCGGGCGCAAGCAATCTGCATATGATGGCCGGAACTGACAGCCCCGCCGCATTGATGGCGGACATCAAACAGGGCTTTTATGTCACTGAACTGATCGGATCAGCCGTCAACGGTTTGACGGGCGATTACAGCCGGGGGGCATCAGGGTTTCTCATTCGCGATGGGCAGATTGCCGAGGCTGTTTCTGAGGTGACAATTGCGGGCAATTTGAAAGATATGTTTGCCGCACTTATCCCCGCCAATGATCTTGAGTTCCGTTATGCGGTCAACGTTCCGACAATTCGTGTGGATGGGATGATGCTCGCAGGTGATTGATCCGCGCCTCGACAGATTAAGCGCGATTGCGCGGGCGGCTGGGTCCTTGGCGATGGCCCAGTTTCGCGGCTCATTTGAACAGTGGGAAAAGGCTGAAGGCGAACCGGTTAGCGAAGTTGATCTTGCTGTTGATCAATTCCTTCAAAAGGAACTTCACGCCTTTGACCCAGAGGCCGGATGGTTATCCGAAGAAACGGTCGATAGCGCCGAACGCTTGCTCTGTTCGCGCGTCTGGGTGGTCGACCCGATTGATGGCACGCGTGATTATGTGCGCGGCCGGGACGGTTGGTCTGTCTCCATAGCTCTTGTTGAGGGCGGACGCGCAACGCTCGGCGTCCTTGATTCCCCTGCGCGCGATGAACATTGGGCGGCATCGCTTGGCGGCGGGGCATGGCGCAATGGTATATTGTTAAAAGCCAGTCAGAGGACGACGTTATCAGGCGCGCGTGTTCCAGCTGATATTTTGCCAAAGGCCGACTTAGATCTAATCGCCGTGCACAAGCCCAATTCGATTGCGTTACGGATCGCAATGGTCGCAGCTGATGAGGCCGATCTGGTCGCGGCGTTGCGGTGGGGGCATGAGTGGGACATTGCGGCTGCGGCGCTCATCGCGCAAGAGGCCGGGGCTATTGTCACCAATGCTCACGGTGCGCCACTGCGCTATAACTCCACCAAGGGTGAAATGTTCGGTGTGCTGGCGACAGGAGCAGGATTTCACGCAGAAGCAGTGGCACGGTTGGAAGCCCGCGCCGCCGCGGCGTCCATTAGGTAGGACGTTTCACCCCAAGCCGCGCGATTTCAATTTTTGGACAGCGGTCCATGACAACAGACAATCCTGCCGCAACGGCGCGCTCTGCTGCGGCTTCATTGATTACGCCCAATTGCATCCAAACCGATTTGGCGCCGACGGTAATGGCACTGTCCACGCTTTCTGCTGCGGCATCTGAATTGCGAAATATGTCGACCATGTCGATGGGTTCATCAATATTTTCCAGTGACGCGACCACGGTCTGGCCAAACAGAGTTGCACCTGAAAGCGCAGGGTTCACAGGAATGACATGGTAACCCTGTGAAAGCAGATAGCGCATAACGCCATTGGACGCGCGTTCAGGGCGGTCAGACGCACCAATCATCGCAATGGTCCGTGTGCCGTTGAGAAGCGCTGCAATATCTCCGTCTTTGGTCAGGATCATATCAACCTCAGCTATTTTGTACCCAGTTTGCGATCTTTTTGGCAATGGCTGTGAAGGCTTCTGCTTGGGGACCGTCGCCAGCGGCGGGCGGTGTTCCTGCATCGGACGCTTTGCGGATGTCTCCGTGGAGTGGGATACGCCCAAGAAAAGCGCTGCCCATCACTTTTGCTGCGGCTTCCGCGCCGCCACTGCCAAAAGGATCTGAAACATCGCCGCAGTGTGGGCAGATGTAGCCCGCCATATTTTCAATCAGGCCGATGATGGGAACGCCTGCCGTATTGAACAGATCAATAGCGCGCGTCGCATCGATCAGCGCCAAATCTTGGGGGGTAGAAACAATGACAGCGCCGGCGGGCTTATGCTTTTGCACCATTGATAGCTGCACATCGCCAGTACCAGGCGGCATATCAACAATCAAAACCTGCGCGTCAGCCCAATCGGCATCGATCAACTGACCCAAGGCATTGCCCGCCATCGGCCCGCGCCACGCAATCGCCTGACCCGGCTTGACCAAATGTCCCATCGACAACAGTGACACCCCAAATGCCGTCTGGATGGGGATCAGACGCTGCCCCTCAGCTTGTGGGCGCATGCCTTCCGTATCGGTAAGGCGCGGTTGAGAGGGGCCATAGATATCGGCGTCAACCAATCCGACTTTGATCCCCAGTCGTGCGAGCGCAATCGCCAGATTGACAGAGACAGTCGATTTGCCAACCCCACCTTTCCCGCTGGCGACGGCAATAATTGTTCGACCTGTTTTTTCGCTCGTCATGGCAACCCTAATTTCGGCGACCCCTGGCAGTGCTTCGAGCGCCTGATGAACGGCAAGGTCCAATGCATCGCGCTGCGCAGCATCAAGCCCCGTTACGTCAAGTATGAGGCTGATTTTGCCATCATTGATGCGCGGCGTTGCAGCGCGCTTTGCTGCGATGAGGCCGCCTTTGCCCAAGGGGTCGGGAATAGCGTCGAGAATGGCGATTATTGAAGATATTTCAGTCATGCACTATGCTTTACGCAGAGATTTGCAGGCTGCCACTGTTTTTCGGCAAAAGCCTACCTATAAAGAGTATTATGAAAGAAAAATCAGGCTGGATCGCGCGCGCAGGCGCATTGTTTATCGAAAATGGTGGACCTTGGGGTGGGTCTGGAGGCGGCGGAGATTCTGGCGGTTCTGGCAAAGGCCCCCGCAATCCGTGGAGCCAGCCTCCCGGTGGCGGTAAACCGCGCGGTCCACGTGGTGCTTCTGCAATGGATGAACTTGCAAAGCGCATGAAGGATCGTTTCGGCGGCAATGCTGGCGGTGAGGGGGGCAACAATCCGTGGCCTTTGATTCGCATAGGCGCCCTTGTTGTAGGCGCAGCTTGGATATTTTTGACAAGTTTTCACAGTGTCGGCCCCCAAGAACGTGCGGTTGTGACGCAATTTGGTGCTTATTCGCGAACGTTGAATTCAGGGGTTGGCATTACGCTCCCATGGCCGATTGAAACTGTTACAAAGTTGAATGTCGCTGAAATTCAGGTGATCAACATTCCTGAAGGCAATGCGACGACTGAAAATTTTGTCCTGACCGGCGATCAAAACATCATCAATCTCGATTATTCGGTGCGGTGGAGCATTGCAGACCCCGAACTCTATCTCTTTCAGATCCGCGATCCCGATATCACCATCCGCGAAGTCGCCGAAAGCGCGATGCGCGCGTCAATTTCGCGCGCAACCTTAATCGGCGCGATTGGGGCACAGCGCGGGCAGATCGAAGCTGATGTTGAAAAGTTGATGCGGTCCATTTTGGGCAGCTACCGTTCAGGTGTGCGGATTGAAGGCGTGGCAATCAAGCGCGCTGATCCGCCTGCCGCCGTCAATGAAGCCTTTAAGGATGTGACAGCGGCCCAGCAGGAAGCACAGTCCGCCGTCAACCAAGCCAACACTTATGCCCAACAAGTGACGCAGCGCGCGTTAGGTGAAGCTGGCGCTTTTGACAAAGTCTATGAACAATACCGCCTGTCCCCGGTCGTAACCCGCCGGCGCATGTATTATGAAACCATGGAAGAAGTGCTGGCAAAGGTGGATAAAACCATTGTTGAAGCGCCTGGTGTCACTCCCTATTTGCCACTGCAGGAAATGCGCAAACGTGCGCCTGCCGCACCCACGGAGGCAGCACAATGATTGAACGTTTGATCCGCAATCCTTTCGGAATCGCTTTTGTTGCTTTGGGAGCGCTTATTCTGCTTTCGGCGACCATATCCTTCGTTCCAGAAACGCGGCAGGGCGTGATTGTTCAGTTCGGGCAGCCAGTGCGCATTATCAACGCCTATAAAGCGGGGGTTCCTTTTGGCAGTACGGGCGCTGGCATCATGGTGCGGTTGCCCTTTGTTGAGCAGGTGCAATGGCTAGATAAACGTGTCCAGTCGATTGACATGGATGAACAGGAAGTGCTGTCGACTGACCAGTTGCGCCTGCAGGTTGACGGCTATGCACGTTACCGCATTGTTGATCCGCTCAAAATGTACAAAACAGCCCGGACCGAAGAACGCCTGACAGAGGCACTTCGCCCGCTACTCGGCTCGTCGTTGCGTAATGAATTGGGCAAGCAGACTTTTGCGGCCTTGCTCAGCCCTGAACGCGGTGCAGTGATGAATAATATCAAAACTGGGCTTAACCGTGCGGCCAACCAATACGGGGCTGAAATTATCGATGTGCGGATTATGCGCGCTGACCTGCCCAAAGGAACGCCACTGGAGTCTGCATTTGACCGGATGCGGTCCGCACGTAAGCAAGAGGCCGACACAAAACGCGCTGAAGCTTGGAAAAATGCGCAAATTATTCGCGCCAATGCGGATGCTGAGGCGTCCAAAACCTATGCCGCAAGCTTTGGCAAGGACCCCAGCTTCTATGACTTCTATCGTGCGATGCAGTCTTACAAGCGGACATTTGGTACAGATGGATCGAAACCGGAAGGATCGACAAACATTATTTTGTCGCCCGGGAACGACTATTTGCGCGAATTTCGCGGGCGGCCCTAACGGTTAAATTTGGCGCTGTTCAATCTGGGTTCAGCCCGCGTTGTGATATATTCATGTTGGATGTCCTGTATAAGGCATTGATTGATTAAGGAGATTGTTCTGGTGCGCTACGCTTATGCCATTACCGCTGCCCTTTTGATGGGCGGCACTGCTGCAACGCTTGCTTTGCAGGCTCCTGCCGCATCTCAGACTGCGCAAAATGAACCCGGTGCGATCGTTGCAGCTTCTGCGCCGCGTGCCGGCGCGCCCATGAGCTTTGCCGATCTGGCAGCACGCTTGCAGCCAGCCGTTGTCAATATTTCCACCACACAGCGTGTCCAGGTTCAGGCCGCGAATCCCTTCGCGGGCACACCCTTTGGTGAATTGTTTGGCGGCGAAGATCAGGGTGGCAGTGGCGGTCGTCCCGTCACGCGCGAAGGACAATCCCTTGGTTCGGGGTTTGTTGTGTCAGCTGACGGCTATATCGTAACCAACAATCACGTCATTTCGCCCGAAGGTAAAGGATCGGTGGTCACGAGCATCACTGTGACAATGCCTGACCGAACCGAATATGTTGCTAAATTGGTTGGCCGCGATGCCGCTTCTGATTTGGCTGTGCTCAAGATTGAAGCCAAGAATCTGCCGTTCGTAAAATTCGGCGATTCCTCGACCACGCGCGTCGGTGACTGGGTGGTGGCGATTGGCAATCCGTTCGGCCTTGGTGGGTCCGTGACGGCAGGGATTGTATCGGCGTTACACCGTAATATCGGTTCAGGCCCCTATGACCGTTACATTCAGACTGATGCATCTATCAACCGGGGCAATTCCGGCGGGCCAATGTTCGATCTGAATGGCAATGTGATCGGCATTAACACCGCCATTTTTTCACCCACTGGTGGCAATGTCGGAATTGGTTTCGCTATTCCGGCTGAACAGGCTTTATCGGTTGTTGAAACCCTGAAAAGCGGTGCTTCGGTAAAGCGCGGATACCTCGGCGTAGGTATTCAACCCCTTGATGAAGGCACTGCTGATGCTTTGGGTCTTCCCAAAAATCAGGGTGAACTGATTTCACGGGTTGAGCCCAACGAAGCCGGTGCCAAAGCGGGGATCCGCCAAGGTGACGTTGTTGCAAAGGTCAATGGCCGTGCGATTACACCCGATCAAACCTTGTCCTTCTTGATTGGCAATTCACCTGTTGGTGCGCGCATCCCTATTGAAGTGATCCGTGACGGCAAACGTATATCGCTGACCGCTGTTTTGGGGCAACGCCCTTCGGAAGAAAAGCTCGCGACACTGGGTCAGGAAGATCAGGGGTTCGCTCCTGATGATGAAAAAACCAGCACAGCTGCTGCGCGCGAATCGCTGGGTCTTGCAGTTGTAGAGCTGACGCCCGAAATTTCACGTCAACTTGGTCTGCGTGATCCGGTGAAGGGCGTTGTTATTGGCGCTGTTGATCCGTCAAGTGATGCAGCGGCAAAAGGATTGCAGCGCGGTGACATCATCTTGTCGGCTAACCAGCGCATGACTGTGACACCAGAAGAGCTTAACACCACGGCAGTTGCGGCGAAAAAGGCCGGTCGTGCCAATGTGCTATTGTATATCCAGCGCGGAAATGCACCCGCGCGTTATGTGCCAATCAAGTTCAAACAAGGCTGATAAGCCACCACTGTAAACCCGCTTTCACTCTCTCCTTCTGTCGGTTATGGCGAAGGAGAGAGTTTTTGTTTGTGGGAGTGCATAATGGCGGATGATGGTCTTTTTATCGGGCTGGGCGGCGGTGAACGTCAGCTTCTCAATTTCAAACGCGCGAACCGTCACGGCCTGATTGCGGGCGCGACCGGTACCGGAAAAACGGTGACTCTACAGGGATTGGCCGAAGGTTTTTCAAAAGCTGGCGTTCCGGTTTTCGTATCCGATGTGAAAGGTGATTTGTCAGGCATGGCAATGGCCGGATCGCCAATGCAGAAAATGCATGATGTTCTGGCCGCACGTTCGGCTGAAATTGGCGATACCGACTGGGCCTATGTCGATAATCCAGTGCAGTTCTGGGATCTTTACGGCGAACAGGGCCACCCGATCCGCACGACTGTATCCGAAATGGGGCCACTGCTGTTGTCGCGCCTGATGGATTTGAATGAAGTACAGGAAGGCGTGCTGACAATCGCGTTCCACGTTGCGGACAAGGACGGGTTACTGCTGCTCGATCTGGATGATTTGCAGACGATGCTCGTTCACATCGCTGAACGTGCTGATGAACTTTCCATCACTTACGGCAATGTCTCCAAACCCAGCGTCGGAACGATCCAACGGTCATTGTTGCAATTGCGCAGTCAGGGTGGCGACCATTTCTTTGGTGAACCAGCACTTGATCTGGATGATTTTATCACCTGTGATGAAAAAGGACGCGGGATCATCAATATCCTTGCCGCAGATAAGCTGATGTCTGCGCCAAAGCTTTATTCAACCTTCCTTTTGTGGTTGCTCTCTGAATTGTTTGAATCGCTTCCCGAAATTGGCGACCCCGACAAACCGAAGCTCGTTTTCTTTTTTGATGAAGCGCATTTGTTGTTCAACGAAGCGCCAAAGGCACTGCTAGAAAAAGTGGAACAGGTTGTCCGGCTGATCCGTTCCAAGGGTGTCGGCGTGTATTTTATCACCCAGAACCCAATTGATATTCCTGAAACGGTGGCAGCACAGCTTTCCAACCGTGTTCAGCATGCACTGCGCGCCTTTACGCCGCGTGATCAGGCGGCAGTCAAATCGGCAGCGACAACTTTCCGCGCGAACCCAGGCGTTGATGTTGCAACGGCGATCACGGAATTGAAGGTGGGTGAGGCGCTGGTTTCGCTCCTCCAGGCCGATGGTTCGCCAACGCCGGTTGAACGCACGTTGATCAAGGCCCCTACATCACGTCTGGGCCCTGTGACAGTGCAAGAACGCGGCATTATGATCCAAACGGATGCTGTCGGGGCCAAATATGATGTGCTGATCGACCGCGAATCCGCCGAAGAGATTCTGATGTCAAAACGAGCTGAAGCTGGGGCTGCGGCAGCACAAGCTGAAGCACAAAGTGCCGCCGATAAGGATGCGGCCATCGCGGCGAAAGACGCGGCGCGGCAAAAGGTTGTTGCGGACCGTGAAGCGCTGCGCCTTGCCAAAGAAGCAGAACGCGCGGCTGTGAAACAAGCGCGTGAAGATGCCAAGCCAAGCTTTGCGGAAAAAGCGGTTCAGTCCGCAGTGCGCTCAGCCGCGACCTCGGTTGGGCGTCAAGTCGCAGGCTCGGTGGGCAGAAGCCTGCTGCGCGGATTATTGGGCGGACTGTTCAAAGGACGTTGATGTAATGACGACATTGCCTGCAGAAATTGCTGCGTCGCTGGTTGATCCCAAGGCCTATGGTGCTTGGGATGGATTGCACGAAAACTTTGCGTGGGCGCGTGTAAATATGCCGCTGGCTGTTGCAGAAAATGAGCGTTTCGATCCCTTTTGGGCCGTCACAAAACATGCTGATATTCTTGAGATCAGCAAGAATAACGCCCGTTTTGCAAGTGCGGTGCGATCACCAACACTGATCGACCTTGACGGACAGGCCATCGTCAACGCCATCACCCCCAACCATGACGGCCATTTGATTCGGTCGCTGGTGCAGATGGATGCGCCAGATCACATGAAATACAGACTGCTGACCCAGCAGTGGTTCATGCCAAAAAATCTACGCACCATCGAAGCGCGCATTCGCGACATTGCCAAAGCGACGGTCGATAAGATGTTGGCGATGGATGGCACTTGCGATTTTGCGCAGGACGTCGCAGCGGGCTACCCACTTCATGTCGTGATGAGCATCCTCGGTGTACCTGCAGAGGACGAACCGCGGATGTTGATGCTGACGCAGCAATTGTTCGGACCGACTGACCCTGAAATCAACCGTGCGCGCTCTGAAATTACCAGCGCTGAACAGGCCATACAAATGCTGCAGTTTGTTATTGCAGACTTCGAAAATTATTTCAGTGCGATCACTGCTGACCGCCGCGCCAACCCTAGGGATGATTTGGCGACCGTAATTGCAAATGGCATCGTCAACGGTGCGCCTATTCCAGACCGGGAAGCCAATGGTTATTATATGATTGTTGCAACGGCAGGGCATGACACGACGTCGGCGTCGACCGCCGGAGCGATTATGGAATTGGCAAAAAACCCTGTACTTTTTGAACGGTACCGGCGACCGGACGCCAATTATGCGGGCTTGATTGAAGAGGCGATCCGCTGGTCCACGCCTGTTCAGCATTTCATGCGAACAGCCACTGAGGACACCGAACTTTCTGGTCAAAAAATTACCAAAGGGGATTGGCTGATGCTGTGTTACACATCGGGCAACCGCGATGAAGCGGTGTTTGAAGATCCTTTCACTTTCAATCCAGACCGAACGCCCAACAACCAGATCGCCTTTGGTTTTGGGGGCCATGTCTGTTTGGGACAGCATCTGGCGCGCATGGAAATGCGGATATTGATGGAAGAATTGCTGCCTCGGCTTAAATCATTGGAACTGGCGGGAGAACCGGCGCGCGTGGAATCAACTTTTGTTGGAGGGCTCAAAAGGCTCCCCATTCGGTTTACCGTAGCATGACCACCAAGCCACCACTGAGTGAACTGACGTTCCGGTCGATTGTGCTTGGCGGCGTCCTGACGATCCTTTTCACCGCAGCCAATGTCTACCTCGGTTTGAAATCGGGCCTGACCTTTGCGACATCCTTGCCGGCGGCGGTCATTTCCATGGCCATTCTCCGATTGATGCCGCGCTCTTCCATCCTTGAAAATAACATTGTTCAAACCATTGCCTCGGCAGCGGGAACCTTGTCCGCGATCATTTTTGTTCTGCCTGGGCTTGTGATGATCGGCTGGTGGCAGGGCTTTCCATTCTGGCCCACAGCGCTGGTGTGTGCCACGGGCGGTATATTGGGCGTTATGTTTTCCGTGCCACTACGCCGGGCTTTGGTCACAGGGTCTGATTTACCCTATCCAGAGGGTAAAGCGGCGGCCGAAGTGCTGGTGGTTGGTTCTGCCGCAGGATCAGGTGCGGTGGACAATCAACGGGGCCTGCGTCTCATTCTGATCAGTTCTGCTGTATCAGCTGGGTTTGCCCTGTTGGTGACAATGAAGCTGGCTGCGGGTGAATTTGTACGTCATTTCCGTATTGGCGGCGCTGCAACTGGGGTATCAACAGGTTTCAGTTTCGCGCTTGTCGGCGTCGGCCATCTGGTCGGGTTGTCGGTCGGTGTTGCAATGCTGCTGGGCCTTGTGATTGCGTGGGGTGGGTTGGTTCCGTGGTTCAGCATGGGAATTCCTGGTCCCGTAGATGAAGTGGCGACAAGTGTTTTTCGCGGTGATGTGCGTTTTATTGGTGCGGGTGTTATCGGCGTGGCCGCTGTTTGGACGCTCCTCAAAATTATCGCACCCATTGTCAACGGGATACGTTCGGCGATTACATCGTCATCGCTACGTGCAGGTGGGCAGGAAGTGCCGCTCACAGAACGCGATATTCCGATCAAAATAGTCGCAGCTATAATCATCGCCACTCTGTTCCCCATCGCCATGTTGCTCTGGCAATTTATTGCCGGCGGACCGATCGCCGAACATGCAGGCGTGTTGATCGCCGGTACGCTCATTTATGTCATGCTTGCAGGAATCGTGATTGCTTCTGTGTGCGGGTATATGGCTGGGCTGATTGGGGCTTCAAACAGCCCGATTTCTGGCGTGGGCATTTTATCGGTGCTGGGTGCATCATTGATGCTTGTTCTGTTTTTGGGACGCGACAATCCCCCTGACCAGACACAGGCGATGATCGCTTATGCACTGTTTGCGACCGCGATTGTTTTCGGCATTGCCACGATTTCAAATGATAATTTGCAAGATTTGAAAACAGGACAAATTGTTGGCGCGACGCCGTGGCGGCAGCAAGTGGCGCTGGTGATAGGTGTTGTTTTTGGTTCACTTGCCATTCCGCCGGTGCTTGCCCTGTTGAACACCGCATTTGGTTTTGCTGGCGCGCCCGGGGCAGGGGACAGCGCTTTGCCAGCGCCGCAGGCTGCGCTGATTTCCGCTTTGGCAAAAGGAGTGTTGGGTGGCGATCTGAATTGGCCATTGCTGGGTCTCGGCGCGCTGATTGGTATCGCCTTTGTGATTGCTGATGAAACACTCGCGCGCTTTGGAAAATTGCGGTTGCCGCCACTGGGGGCGGGCATGGGGATTTACCTACCAATGGCGCTGACACTCCCGATCGTCATTGGTGCGTTTATCGGCCATGCTTATGACCGCTGGGCGGGACGTCAGGCAGATGCTTCTAAGGCACTCCGCATGGGCACGTTAATGGCCACCGGCATGATCGTGGGCGAAAGCCTGTTTGGCGTTGTCTTTGCAGCTATCGTCGCGGCGTCAGGCAGCGATGCGCCACTCGCGATTGCTGATGAAACATTTGCCGTGGTTGCCGAAATTGGTGGTGCGCTCCTATTCGGCGCCCTTCTGTTTTGGTTATACCGTTCAACGCAGCGGGCATCGGTTTAGCGTCAACTTTCTAACCTGTTTTGTACTTCACCAACGCGGCTATGTTGTTTTCCTTGAGCGCGCGTTCATTTGCAAGGTGAACCAATTGTTCCGCGCCACCCTGTCGCGATTGGCGCAGGTCGGTCAGTTGATCGGCAGGTATCGCCTTGCTGTATAGGAAACCTTGCACTTCGCCGCAGCCTTCCTTTTTGAGAAAATCGACTTGTGCACTGCGTTCCACACCTTCGGCGGTTGTTGTCATCCCCAAACTTTTGGCTAGGCCGACGACAGATGTAACAATCGCCTTACAGTCATCGCGGCTGTCAACGCCTTCAACAAAGCAGCGGTCAATTTTGATTTTGTTAAACGGAAAACTGCGCAGGTAATTGAGCGACGAATAGCCAGTCCCAAAATCATCAAGCGCAATGCGTACACCAAGGCTTTTGAGTTTGTGCAGGGTTTCAATATTTGCTTCGCTGTCCTGCATCAGCACAGATTCGGTGATTTCAAGACACACACGGTTGGCATCTACCCCTGTGCTGGCCAACGCATTGACGAGCGTTGAAATCAAGCTGGGGCTACGCATTTGGGCGGGCGAAAGATTGATTGAGACATCCTGATCCTCCGACCATGTTTCCAAATCTCTTAATGCCTGACGGATTACCCATTCACCAATTTGAACGATCATTCCGGTTTCTTCAGCGATAGGGATGAACAGATCGGGCATTACCACCCCGCGTTCTGGATGTTCCCAGCGGATCAGGGCTTCATAACCCGTTACCGTATCCGTCGCGATGTTGACCAGAGGTTGATAATGCAATCGCATTTCATCCTTCGCCAAAGAACCACGGAGGTCGAGTTCCAATATCCGTCGATACTTTGCGGCTTCGTCCATGCCCGCTTCGAAACGGGTCGCGCGGTTCCGTCCTGAAATTTTGGATGTGTAAAGTGCAAGGTCGGCATTTTGTAACAGGCGTTCTCCATTGTCCCCGTGTTCGGGCGCACAAGCAATCCCGACACTGGCACCAATGACAACATCATGGCCTTTCAAGGGGAAGGGCAGCATCATGGTTTCGACCAAACGTGCGGCAGTTTGATCAATTTCAGCAATATTTTCCGGGGCAACAAGGATGGCAAATTCATCGCCACCGAGGCGCGCAACGAGATCCGTTGCACTGACACATGCTTCTAAGCGCCGCGCCACAGCCTTAAGCAATTCATCGCCCACAGGATGCCCCAATGTGTCATTGATCGTCTTGAAATTATCAAGATCAAGATACATCAATCCAACAGCGCCTCTTTTGCGATTAAAGGCACGGTAAAGACTTTCATTGAACAAAAATCGGTTCGGTAGGTCAGTCAGGCCGTCATAATGGGCCATGTAACTAACCTTTTCTTCGGCTTGGCGTTGAGCGGTTATATCCTTCACAACACCGCGATAAGCGCAGATATTATCGTCTACGGGCCGCGCATTGATCGACCACCAACGCCGCGTACCATTTGTCAGCACCGACACAATATGCTGCCGGAACGGACGTCTTGCAGCAATGTGATCCATGATCCTCATTTTATCCTTGCCATCTTCAAGCAAGGCATAAAGCGATTTCCCTTGAAGCGTTTCAATCGGGCGTCCTGTCGCATCGGCCATCCGCCAGCAGGGGGTAATAAGCCGCGCAGTGGCATCCAGCTCGATCAACCAATCCGATCCCTGTTCCTCATAATCGTTCAACAACAGGCGCACTGTATCAGTCGATACTGCCAATTCGCGTTCGCGCGAAATGCGTGTGGTGAAACTGGTGAAACTGGTTTCGATACTGACCAGCAAAACATAAGCAAAGCAGGCGAGGAGGCCTGCTGCTGCATATGCAGGCACAGTGCCAACCGATATCAATCCAACCATGTAGCCGATAGCACAAATGACCACATATATTTTGGCGCTGATATTTAAAGTTCGGTACGTAATCGCGCCGGCGCACATCATCCCAGAACCAATAATGCCCAAAAATATTTGCTGGTCAGGTGTAGCAATAAAGAGAAGTGCGCCCGTTGCTCCACCCCAGAAAACAGCCAAAAGGGCGGCATTGATGCGAACGGATTTTTCAAGTTCGACTAAATAGACATTGTCTTGGCGGATCACCAAGATTTTTTTTGATACATACAGTCGCCAGGACAGGAGGCCAATAATGGCAAAAAAGGCGGTGCCATGGTAAAATAAAGGGATGTTGTTCCAGAATACGAACGATAGAATGATGGCATTGACAAAATTGGCGACGATTGAAGCCTTCACGCCCGTCACGTGGGCCGTAAGCTGCTGAAGAAGAAAGCCGCTTGATTTTTGTACTTCTGGATGGCGCTTTTCTGCCGCCGCTTGATAATTCATTTTACGCCTCAACTCTACATGGCAGGGACAATGCCATTTTTTGAGTTATGAGGTTAAAGTGACAAGAAAACTTTATCAGAACGGCGGTTTTCGTGGGTTTTTAGGCCGTGCTTCCGCTATCGCTATGAAATGAAAGCATTTAATTTATAATTTCGGGAAAAAATGTGCGGCTATATCTGTGGCTATACGGGCAGGGCGTAAAGTGATTGCGTCAACACAGCACCAGCTCGATTTTACCTCGGCCAGAACCTCTTCGCCGCGCTTAATGAATGTCTCGTAAAATGCACGCGCGCCGTGGATTTTCTCAAGCATGACTGTGGCGATCACTTCATCATTGAGAAAGGCTGGTTTCCGATATGTGATTTCGTGTTTTAGGGCGACCCAAAGATGCTGAGCGACGGCCTCTGGCGGTGCTAATTTTTGCCAATGCGCGATAACGGCGTCCTGGACCCAATTGAGATAGCGGGCATTGTTGACATGACCCATAAAGTCAATGTCCGCTGGGACGATACCAATGGTGTAAAAATGGGGTGCAGCAACGCTCATTTCATTGCCAATAGGGGGTGATATCTGAAATGACGAGATAGATTTTGTTGCGCGTCAACATTAGGCGGCTTTGCTCTTTTGCACAGCACGTAGCGATGTTTGATTGATTTTCTTCACTGTAGAGACTGGATTGGCGAGAGGCGGTAAATCCCGCAACCCTGCATAATGTTCGGCCGGCATCGCTTTTCCAAACAGCCAACCCTGCACCATGGCACAGCCTTCGCTTCGTAAAGCATTTAATTGTGCCTCACTTTCAACACCCTCAGCAAGGGTGCACATTCCAAGTTTGTTGGCGAGATTGATAACGGCACTAACAATCGCGCGGCAATCCTCGCGATTTTCCAGGTCATTTACGAAGCTGCGATCAATCTTGATTTTGTCAAAAGGAAAGGTCCGCAGATAATTCAACGAAGCATAGCCCGTACCAAAATCATCCAGCGCGATTTTGATGCCTAAATCATGCAAACGGTTGAGGATCGATATATTCGCCTCGCAATCATTCAGCAGCACAGATTCTGTGATCTCAACTTCTAAACGCGCTGGATCCAAACCTGTTTCAGCCAAGGTGTTGATGATAGTCGGCAAAAGATTTGTGCTTTTGAGTTGTACTGGAGAGAGGTTGACTGCGATTGTATGGGGATCGCGCCACGTTGCGGCTTCCCGCATTGCGGTGCGGATAACCCATTCCCCAATTGGAATAATCAGTCCAGAGTCTTCAGCAATTGGGATAAAGTCATTCGGCATGACCATACCGCGAATGGGATGTTCCCAACGGATCAAGGCTTCAAACCCAGTGTGTAATCCTGTTTCAACATTGACCAAGGGTTGAAAATAAAGACGCAGTTCGTCTTGGACCAACGCAGATCTCAAATCGCGTTCAAGGGCATGTCGTTCCTGCACAGCGACATCCATGCCCGGTTCAAACATTTCCCAGCGATTGCGGCCATTATCTTTGGCGTAATAGAGCGCAATGTCAGCATTATTTTGCAAGGTTTGGGCCAATGACCCATGTTCTGGAGCCATGGCAATGCCAATGCTTGCGCCAGAGTTAATCTCATGCCCATTAATGTGATACGGTGCTGCTAATGCATCTGTTAGATTTTGCGCGAGGCGGAGCGCGTGGTCGACGACATCTTCTCCCGCCATTAGAATAGCAAATTCATCGCCGCCAAGGCGGGCAATAATATGACCTTCTCCACCCAGACCACTATTCTTCATGCCACCTGCAATACGTTCTCCAACTTGCTTCAAGAAACTGTCACCGACTGGATGGCCATAAATGTCGTTTACCGCTTTGAAATGATCGACATCGATGAGAAGCACAACAAGCCTGACTTTTCCTTGCAGCTCAGAAAACATGCGGTTGAGTGCAACATTGAACATCATGCGATTGGGCAACTCTGTCAGACTGTCATAATGGGCCATATGGCGCACACGGGCTTCTGCTTGTTTTTCCGCACTAATGTCGGAAATAACACCGCGGAAATGGACCGCTGATGTGGGACCGCCGTTGGCGGGCCTGCCGCTAACAGACCACCAATTTCGCGTGCCGTTGCTCTGATCGGCAAGAGGAAGAATGAGATCACGGAAGGCACGTCTGTTGTGTAAGTGATCAACCAATGTTGCTTGATCGCGTGAGTCTTCAAAAAAAGCAGAGAAATCTCGGCCATTCAGATCTTCTGGGCGTTTACCCACGGCATCAGCAAATCGGTCTCCGACTGAAAGTAGATGACCATTGCGATCCAATTCAAACAGCCAATCTGAACCCTGATCCTGATAATCATGCAACAACATACGGACGGTCTCTGATGTTGCATGCGCCTCTCTTTCGCGCAAAATTCTGACAATGAAGAGCCCGTGAGCGACAAGTGCCATTCGGCCAAGCAAGATTCCAGACGCGCCAATGAGAATGCAGGTGGCAATTGCTTCAATTGATCCCGTTCGTAAAAGTGCAAAAATGAGGCCTGTTGATATAATGGCAATATAGGACAGGGCGGCACGCGGTAATGTGCGCATTGTATAGCCCGCCGCGGCGATCAAAGTCGTCCCGATGACCGCGAGAAACACCTGATTCAGGCCAGATTCTGCGCGGGGCATCAACCAACTGATTGCCGATGCAGCCAAAAGTGCGAGCATCACTGTATTGATTTCGAGCTCAAAAATGACTGCGTTCGGGGCTTTGCGAGCGACGCGTTTGTGGTTCGTCTGACCAACCCAATAGCGGTGCGCGCAGGTTGCAACCATAGCTCCGGTCCAAATTCCGAGCATGTTGGAAGAGACGTCATTATAGAAAACAGCAAAGACCAGAGCTGTATTCAGAAGATGGCCGAGGATTAATGCGTTCAAGATCCGAAAATGGGCGCTGACCAATCGGTTCGCGACCCAATCTTCCAAACCCGCCGGAATTTCGGCGTAAAAATGATCTCGTTTGCTAACCATTTGCGAACCCCTACTTCACAGTCGTTGCTGCAAAGTATTGATTAGGCGCAATATCCTAAGAACTGGTTTCGATCATTTGGTTATTATCCACGCCCGCGATAGGGGATGACTCCTTGATCTGGAATCCAAATGTTGGCGGGCGGCGCACCCGATTGCCAAAACACATCAATCGGAATGCCGCCGCGCGGATACCAATACCCCCCAATCCGCAGCCAGAGAGGTTTCATTTCAGTAAAGAGCCTTTGCCCAATACCCACCGTGCAATCTTCATGGAATGCTGCGTGGTTCCGGAAGCTGCCGAGGAAGAGTTTGAGGGCTTTTGATTCAACAATGGTTTGATCTGGCACATAATCAATCATCAGATGCGCGAAGTCCGGTTGGCCAGTGACCGGGCACAATGACGTGAATTCCGGAGCGGTAAAGCGCACGAGATAGGGTGATCCGGGTCGCGGATTTACTGGATAATCGAGCACCGCTTGGTCGGGCGATGCGGGAAGGGTGGACGTTTGTCCAAGATGTTTTGGTGTCATGTCGCTATTCATAACAGCCTGTCTCGACGAATCCAGCACAGACCGCTAGAAAGAGATTCGTCAATTCAAAGGAGACGCATTTATGGACGCGCTGGTAACAACCGAATGGCTTGCAGGGGAACTGGGGGCATCGGATTTGCGCGTGGTGGATGCGAGCTGGTTTACAGAAGTAGATGGCCGTGATGCGGCGGCGGACTATGAGGCTGGGCACATCCCCGGCGCGGTCTTTATGGATCTGGCCGGTCTTGCTGAAGCCTCAAGTGACTTGCCGATGATGCTGCCAAAGGCAGAAAAATTTGCAAGCCGGATGCAGTCTCTGGGCTTGGGTGATGGCAGCCGCATCGTCCTTTATGACGACAGTCCCTACAAAAGCGCGGCGCGGGCATGGTGGATGCTGAATACATTTGGCGCGCACGGCGTTGCAATTCTGGACGGCGGTCTTGCCAAATGGAAAGCTGAAGGCCGCGCTTTGGAAATGGGCAAACAAACCCTACGCCACCGCCATTTTACAGTTTGGAAAGATGCCAAGGCTGTCCGTTCAAAGGATCAGATGCTGGCGAATATTGATAGTAAGGCTGAACAGGTTCTCGATGCGCGCAGTGCCGCACGTTTTACCGGAGAAGAGCGCGATCCGCGTCCAGGCGTTGCGGCAGGCCATATTCCCAATAGTTTCAATTTACCGTTTGGACAGATGTTCAATGCCGATGGAACGTGGAAAAGTGGTGATGCATTGAAATCCGCCTTCACCGATGCTGGGATTGATTTGGCGAAACCATTGGTCACTACTTGTGGTTCAGGAATGACGGCGGCATCTTTGGCATTTGGCGCCCACCTGCTCGGCAAAACCGATGTCGCGCTATATGATGGCAGCTGGTCTGAATGGGGCACGGATGCCAGCACGCCTAAGGCAACAGGCGCAGCGTGAGCAAAAAAGGCGGGACAAAGAGACCCGCCACCCAAATTGTGCAGGGTGGTCGCCGCCCGGAATGGACACAGGGCATCGTCAACCCGCCGATTTGGCGCGCGTCGACCATCTTGTATGAGGATGTCGCGGCGTTGCGTAACGGCAATACCACCAACCAAGACGGCAAGCTATTTTATGGGCGGCGGGGAACACCTACCCAGTGGTCATTGGCTGACGCGCTGACCGAAATGGAACCGGATGCCGCGGGAACAATGCTTTTCCCCTCAGGTGTTTCGGCGCTGACAACTGCATTGCTGTCGGTTCTAAAGCCAGGTGACCATCTTTTGATGACGGATAGTGCTTATGACCCGACACGCATTTTCTGCGATGGGTTCCTTAAGGATTGGGGTGTCGAAACCACCTATTATGACCCGCTGATTGGGGGTGGGATTGATGCGCTTTGCACACCGAAAACACGGGCTATCTTCATGGAAAGCCCCGGCAGCCTGACTTTTGAAGTGCAAGATGTCCCCGCCATTGTCGCGGTTGCAAAATCGCGCGGGATTACGACACTGATCGACAATACGTGGGCCACATCGCTGTTTTTCAATCCGCTTTCCTTTGGCGTTGATTTGATGGTTTTGGCCTGCACAAAATATATCGTTGGCCATAGCGATGTTATGGCGGGTTCGGTTTCTGCGACAAAAGCGGCATGGCCCGCGCTGCGTCGGACATCGCAAGCGCTTGGTCTTTGCCTAAGCCCTGATGATGCGGCGCTTGCCGCGCGCGGATTACGAACTTTGGATGTCCGGATGCAACGACATCAGGAAACGGCCCTAAAGATCGCACTTTGGTTGAAAGCGCAGCCAGAAGTGGCGCTGGTGCTCCATCCTGCGATGCCCGATTGTCCGGGGCACGCGCATTGGAAGCGCGATTTTACCGGATCATCAGGCCTTTTCAGCTTCATCTTAAACGGCGGGAATGACGCTGCCCGAGCGGCCATGATCGACGGATTGGAGCATTTTGGCATTGGCTATAGCTGGGGCGGATATGAAAGCCTTGCGATTCCGATCGATCCGGCGCGTATCCGCACCGCAACACAGTGGCGTGCCCAAGGAGGGGGTGTCAGGCTGCAAATCGGGCTTGAAGATGCAGAAGACCTGATCGATGATTTGGCAGCGGGCTTAAAACGTTTTTCAGCACTGCGTTGAAAATAATGTGAAACTATTTTGCCTTTTACAGCGTATATTGAAGCACTGACATGAGAAAGGCTTACCTTATGATCTTGACCCGCAGAGATTGGATTTTTGGCAGCGCAGCTGTCACGATGACACTGACAGCATGCAACCGCGCCGGTGCGACCAAAGATAAATTTTCTTTTGAATTGACAGATGCAGAGTGGCGCAAGCGGCTTTCTCCTGCGGCCTATCAAACGCTGCGCCATGAATCGACAGAGCGCCCCTTTTCCAGCCCGCTGAACAAGGAAAAGCGCAAAGGTGTGTTTTCCTGTGCAGGGTGCGCTTTGCCTGCATTTTCTTCTGCGACCAAATATGACAGCGGCACTGGCTGGCCCAGTTTCTGGCAAGCTCTGCCCAAATCTGTTGGCACCAAAACTGACTATTTCACTGGGGATGCCCGGGTTGAAGTGCATTGTGCGCGGTGCGGAGGCCATTTGGGCCATGTGTTTGACGATGGTCCGCAACCAACGGGAAAACGCTACTGCATGAACGGTGTCGCCCTTAGTTTCAAACCTGCTTGAGGTCGAAGATTATGCGGGTGACTCCCTTTTTGTGTGCAGCTGCGCTTGCTGTGGCCTCTGTTCCCTTCATCGCAACTGCGCTTCATGCTGAGAAGGCGGTCGTCATTCCCGCCGCAGTGGTGAATGCTGTTGAACCGGGTACCAATGCTGTGGCCGTTTTGGCGGGCGGCTGTTTTTGGGGTATGGAAGCGGTTTTTGAACATGTGAGGGGCGTGAAATCTGTGACATCTGGCTACGCCGGTGGGACGGCCGCTACCGCGACCTATGATCAAGTTTCAGAAGAAAATACGGGGCATGCGGAGGCGATCCGCATAGTCTATGATCCCTCAAAAATCAGCTATACGACGCTATTGCGGGTCTATTTCTCAGTCGCACATGATCCAACCCAGCTTAATCGCCAAGGTCCCGACAACGGCCCCAGTTATCGTTCAGCGATTTTCCCGATCACACCGGCGCAGAACCGGGCCGCTCAGGCCTATATTGCTCAGCTTAATAAGACAAAGGCGTATGCAGGGCCAATTGTGACTAAAATCGAAAGCGGAAAATTCTATAACGCTGAAGGGCATCATCAGGATTTCATGGCGCGCAATCCGCGGCATCCCTATATTATGCGTTTTGATGTTCCAAAACTGGCGGCGTATAAAGCTGCCTTTCCGACCCTATATCGGTAACGGGAATTTCAACATGTGCGCGGCGGTTGGTACCAGAGCAAAGGCAGTGTTGCCGATTGCGGCGATGATTTCTGGATGATCGGCGATCAAGCCACCTGTGAAGGCACCAAATGCAGGAAGGATCATTTTACGATCACTCGCGACAAAGCAGGGGCGAGATACGGCGCGACTCCGGGTCTTTGATTGATATTTGGGATGAAAATGCCCTGAGAGTTCGTGCCTAAGATCATCAGGATCGGCGCGGTGTCGCAAAACTAAGCCATCAACCTCTGCTTCCCGCATGATATTTCCGCCGATGCTGTCGGGTAAATGTTCATCATGGTTGCCAGTGATCCAGTGCCACTTTAGGCGCCTTGTCAGGTCTGACAGCAACACTCGTGCTGTATCGGGCATTCGCCGCGCGCCTTCATCATCATGGAAATTATCGCCCAGACACCAGATTTCTTTGGGGTCCATTTCAGCAACCAGCGCCGCGATCCGTTCCAGTGTCGCCATACTGTCATGGGGCGGCAACATCTGTCCGCGCGCTGCAAACCAACTGGCTTTTTCTAAATGGAGGTCGGCGACGACCAAGGCCTTGCGTGCTGGCCAGAAAAGCGCAGTGCCGCCAACAACAATGAAATCATGTCCTGAAAAAGGGAGCGAGGGCATCAGCCCTCCGCAGCGCCTTCCGCCGGATTTTCAAACCATACTTCAACGGGGCCTGACAATTTGATAGTCAAAGGGCGACCACGGCGATCAACCGTTTTGCCAGCTTGAACGCGGATCCAACCTTCAGAAATGGAATATTCTTCAACGTCATTGCGCTCATTGCCCTTGAAACGCACGCCGATCCCCCGTTGTAGTGTTTCGGCACTGAAATGCGGGCTGTCGGGATCGATCGAGAGGTGGTCTGGCGGTGTGTCTGTCATAATCGTTCGCTTGCCTCAGATAGGGCACTGTCGTCAACTGTCTTGCGCACAAAGCGCGGCCAGAGCAAGCTGAGCGCAAGTCCGCTCATAACCAGTGCTGCCGCCGCCAGTTTCCATGTTTGCAAGGGTTCCCCCAAATAGAGCGCAGACGCGCCCATTCCGAATACAGGCACCAGCAAGGCCATGGGTGCAACCGTCGCAGCGGGGTGACGCGCGAGCAACCAGCCCCAGACGCCATATCCAAACATGGTATTGCCCACCGCTTGCCACACGACCGCAGCCCATGTCACGGCATCAGCCTCTGCAAAGCCCTTGGCCATAGCGGGCCATCCTTCAAAAATGAACGCGAACAGAAAGAGCGGCGGAATGGCAAAGGCGCTCGCCCACACCACATAGGCGAGCATATCAACCTTTCCAGCTGCACGGGACACCATGTTGCCGCTCGCCCAACTGAGCGCTGCGAGGATGACAAGACCAAGACCAAGCGGCGTCGCACTGCCCTGCGCATGGGTCAGTATGACGCCCAGCCCTAGTGACGCGAGCGCCAAAGCTGCCCACTGAAATGCGCGGACCTTTTCCCCCGTCAACCGCATCGACAGCCCGATGGTGAAAAAAACCTGGACCTGCACCACCAATGACGCGAGGCCGGGCGTAATGTTGCCCTTCATCGCGAGGAACAACAGCCCAAACTGTCCCGCGCCAATAAGGACACCATAGGCCGCAAGATTGGTCCACGGCACATTGGGGCGCTTCAGGAAGAATGCCGCTGGCAAAAATGCGCAGGTAAAACGAAGCGCCGCAAGCAAAAGCGGCGGAAGATGTGCCAATGCCAGCTTAATCACAACGAAATTACTTCCCCACACCGCCATAACAGCGAGTGCGAGGAGGAAATGGGTGCGAGGCAAACTCGGCGCGCTCAAGCGTCCTAGGCCACCTTCGCTCGCGATGCCTTTTTCCGCTCGTTTGGATCAAGATAGCGTTTGCGCAGACGGATGCTTTTCGGTGTCACTTCCACCAGCTCATCATCATCAATATAAGCGATGGCTTGTTCAAGTGTCAGGCGTTTTGGCGGGGTCAGGCGGATAGCATCATCTTTACCGCCGCTGGCGCGGAAGTTGGTGAGCTGTTTGGCCTTCATTGGGTTGACTTCAAGATCGTCAGTCTTGGCATTTTCGCCTATGATCATGCCTTCATACAAGGGTTCTTGAGGGGCAACCATCAGGATGCCGCGTTCTTCGAGGAAGCCGAGCGCATATGCGTTGGATTCGCCGCTGCCGTTGGAAATGAGCACGCCATTTTTGCGACCCTCGATCCGGCCTTTGTGCGGGCCGTATTTTTCGAACAGGCGGTTCATAATGCCAGTACCGCGTGTGTCGGACAGGAATTCACCGTGATAGCCGATCAACCCGCGTGATGGCGCGCTGAATGTAATGCGAGTTTTGCCGCCGCCACTGGGGCGCATATCGGTCAGTTCCGCCTTACGGATCGCCATTTTTTCAACAACGGTCCCGCTATATTCATCATCGACGTCGATCACGACGGTTTCATAGGGTTCTTGCTTCGCGCCGTTTTCGTCTTCGCGGAACAGCACGCGCGGTCGGCTGATGCTCAGCTCAAATCCTTCGCGGCGCATTGTTTCGATAAGAACGCCCAGCTGCAATTCGCCGCGTCCGGCAACTTCAAAACTATCGCGGTCGGTTGCTTCGGTGATCTTGATCGCGACATTGCTTTCGCCTTCACGCAGCAAACGGTCACGGATCATGCGGCTGGTCACTTTGGTGCCTTCACGGCCAGCCATCGGCGAATCGTTCACAGCGAAACGCATCGAAAGCGTTGGCGGATCAATCGGCTGAGCGTGAAGTGGTTCTGTGACGCTTGGGTCACAAATTGTATTGGCCACTGTCGCCACAGCGAGACCGGCAATGGAAATAATATCGCCAGCATTGGCTTCTTCAACTGGCACACGTTCAAGACCGCGGAACGCCATGATCTTTGACGCACGGCCCGTTTCGACGATCTTGCCGTCTGGGTCGAGCGCGTGGATCGGCATGTTCATTTTAACAGAACCGCTGAACACCAGGCCGGTCAGGATACGACCAAGGAAATTGTCGCGGTCAAGCAAAGTCACAAGAAATTTGAACGGACCATCAGGATCAGCCGAAGGTTCGGGAACGTGGGACACAATGGTTTCAAACAACGGAGCCAGCGTGCCTTCACGCGCAGACGCATCAAGTGAGGCATAACCATTGCGACCACTGGCGAACAGAACAGGGAAATCAAGCTGTTCATCGGTCGCGTCGAGTGAGACGAACAGATCAAACACTTCGTCGAGCACTTCCTGAATGCGTTCATCGGGGCGATCAACTTTGTTGACGACCACAATCGGGCGCAGGCCGAGTGCGAGGGCTTTGCCAGTCACGAACTTTGTTTGCGGCATTGCGCCTTCAGAAGCATCGACAAGCAGGATGACGCCGTCGACCATTGAGAGGATGCGTTCCACTTCGCCACCGAAGTCGGCATGTCCTGGCGTATCGACGATGTTAATGCGGGTATCAACACCGCCACCGTGCCATTCAACGCTGGTGCATTTGGCAAGGATGGTGATGCCACGTTCTTTTTCGAGGTCGTTCGAATCCATCGCGCGTTCTTCAACGCGCTGATTTTCTCGGAATGTGCCCGATTGACGGAACAACTGGTCAACAAGGGTCGTTTTACCATGATCGACGTGCGCGATGATGGCCACATTGCGGAGGCTCATTAGGATTCTCTATCTACGAGGAGGTCAAGAGCGCGCCCTTAGCCGAGTTTGTGCAGTGCGGCAAGGTCATGATGTCTAACCAGCCGTTTACGCTCTGCTCTCAATAAGCAATTGATCTACTAAGGGCTTGAAACTTGAAGAAACAGGGACACGAACGCCATTGGACATGAGCAATTCTGTGCGGCGGCCTTTTCGAGAGAATTTAACGATCTCTTGGGTTGCGACCCACCAAGATCTGTGGACCTGCAGACCGGCATATTCTGTCAGTTCATTGAGCGCGTCACGAAAGCGAACAAGAACCAATGCTTCGCCGTGGAGCGTCGTTGCGCGCAGATAATGATCCTCCATTTGGAGGCAGATCAGATTTTCGCCAATATGATCAGGCAACCGCGACAGAAAGGCCACACCTGGCCGCACATCGTGTGTAGTTGGACCAGCGCGATGTAAATGTAGGAGAACGATAAGCAGCGATAAAAGGCTCATACTCAACAAAATAATTGTAAAGACTTGAACATAAAGCTTAAGGAAATCCATCGGCAGGAATGTCGGAAATGGACCGATTTGAGCAGTTTTACTCGCAAAAAGGCTTATGTTAGCCGATACAAAAATATCAACGAGATGGACAATGATTGTCATTGGCACGACGCTCAACACAAGAATAATAAATGATTTCGTGATAAGGCCGATTTTGACAAGATCGTTGTTGTGGATCGCGGATTTGGCCGCTGCTGGCATCAAGATGCCGCCATAAATTGCCAACATGCAAAACCAGTAGCCCAACCGCCAAACGATCGGCTGGTCACCGGTTCCGAAAGGGCCAATGACGACAAGCAGTCCCGCTGTGGCCAAGAAAAAAGCCACATGGCGAACATGTTCCCGCCACGTGAGATTTCCCCAATATCCTAAAAATTGCAAAAGCGTCATCGCCGAGGGTCCAAAGTTATGTCGAGAGAGAGTGTTATTTATATAATACAGTCGCACTGCGCAACCAACTAGTACAATTTGGCGTTTCGCCAAATGGCACGGCGACAATTTCACGAACGCGTTGGAAAGATTGGCGAAACAGCGCTTGTGCCCAAAGTCCGTTTTCAAGAATGGCGAACAGCGTTGCGGCGGGCGTCTCCCCTCTCGACGAAACCGCGCAGCGCCCTCTTCAAAAATCTTTAAGGAAATCAAATGTTCATGCGTACTTTTCAAATCGGCCTTTGTGCTTCTGCAATGCTATTCACTTCGGCGGGTATGGCGCAGACTGTTGACGGGGATGCCCCACAAAACGATAATCATATTGCCATAGGCCTTGGCGCCCTCATGCAAGAATCACCGTTCAAAGGAGAGAAATCGCAGGTTTATCCGTTGCCTCTTGTGTCAGTAAAAAAGGGTGTATTTTATATCGAGGCTGCGGAAGTTGGGTTGCAAATATCGCCAGATGTCGGCGGCAAGTTTAAGCCATCTTTGAGCGGCTTTGTGACAATACGGACCCCGTCGGGTCGTGACCGTGCAAAAGTGACCGCTGATGCAGGCATTCGCGCAGCGCTTGAAACGCCAGTTGGTCAGTTGAGTGCAGAATATCGGCATGATATTTCGAATAAGTTTGATGGCGGCGAATTTATCGGCCGTTACAGTTTCCCGATTTCATTGGGAAAAGTTACGATCACACCTGCGGCACAGGTAAGTATGCTTGACCGTAAAACCGCAAATTATATGTACGGCGTTACGGCAAAGCAGCGCGCCAAAATGATTGCCAAACACCGCGATGTCATCCAGCCGATTTACACAGTGACAGATAAAGCCACTAATTTGGGCGGTGACATTTCCACTGTGTGGCAGATCAGCGACCGCATCATGTTGCTCGGCATTCTGGGCGGGACCTATCTCGATAAAAGTGTGCGCCTTAACCGCCCAACGGTCAAAAAATGGGAATCTCAGGCGATTTTGGGGGTCGCGTATAAATTCTAAAAAGATGGGGCCGCTCAGGCGGCGGCCCCATTTTTTTGATCATCGAGGTAATGTCATATGCGCCACATCAGAGAGCTGACAAAAAGCCTGTCCATTGGAATTCTGGGCATTATCACTCTACTGGGTTTTGTCGCGACAATGATCATCGCTGCGCATTATCTTTTTGTGAATGGGGCATATTTTGATTTTTTTGGCGACCGTGATCCCAGCGGCGCATTCCGTTCAACTGCGTTATTGCACATTGTCCCTGCGATGACGGCGTTGATGATTGGCGCGCTGCAAATGTTATCGGCTCTGCGTGGTCAATTTGCTCGTTTTCACAAAGCTGCTGGTTGGTGTTATGTTTTAAGTGTTATCCTTAGTGGTGTTGGCGCAATTCTGCTTGCTCCAAATACTCTTGGCGGTGCTATGAATGGTGTCGGTTTTACCATCCTCGCACTTTGCTGGATCATTTCGACACTTATTGCTGTTTATCATGCCACGAACCGACAGCAGACGGCGCATCGCGCATGGATGATACGCTCCTTTGCGCTCACATTTGCTGGCGTGACTCTTCGCCTGCAATTAGGTTTCTTTCAGGCACTGGGCCTGACCTTTTCAGAAGCATATTCGATAACAGCTTGGTCAAGCTGGATACCTAATCTTTTGATTGCGGACATCTGGTTGCGGCGCGGTGCTGTTCGGCCCGGATCAGCGCTAAAGGTTGAAAAGAGCGCAGGTGCATGAGCGCACAGCAGAAGTTTATCAAATCAGGCGGCACACCCTTTTCACCCACCCCTTACCCCGGGTGAAACGCTGCTTGGTGGGCCCATCTCGCCACCCAGAGATGGGCCCAAATATTGGGCTGTACGAAACGTCTTGAGATCGGGGCGATCATCGGTCATTTGAAAGATAATGTTTCGTCGTTTTATCCCTGATCGTTTCATCCTCATATTGCTTGCGACTATTGCTGTGGCGAGTCTGTTTCCGGCGCGCGGTCAAGGCTTGAACATTGTCGGCACAGTGTCAAACGCTGCAATTTTCAGTTTGTTTTTCTTTCACGGTCTCCGCCTTCCCCGCCATGCGGTGTGGGCCGGGTTGAAGCATTGGCGGCTGCAGATCAGTGCGTTGTTGCTGGTTTTTGGGGTGTTACCGCTGTTGGGTTTTGGCTTGTCGCAATTGCTGCCGCATATTCTCTCACCTGGGCTGTGGTTGGGCATATTCTTTTTATGCGCGCTGCCCTCTACGGTGCAGTCTGCCATTTCCTATGCCTCAATGGCGGGTGGTAATGTTGCGGCGTCGGTGATTGCATCGGCAGTGTCTAACCTGTCTGGCGTCATTTTGACGCCGCTAATCTTTGCAGCACTCGCCCATATTGGTGGGGACGCACAAGGATTGGGTGCAATCACAAAAATTGCATCTCTTTTGCTTTTGCCGTTCACTCTCGGGCAAATCGCGCGGCTGTGGCTTGCGACGTGGGCTGAACGGCAGCGCATCTGGATTGGCCGCATGGACCGGTTGACCATCGTTTTGACAATCTATGCAACGTTCAGTGCGGCTGTGGATGAAGGACTTTGGAGCCGCCTGAGCGGGCAGGATTTTGCGATGCTGACCGTAACTGTGATTGTGTTGCTGGGATTTGCATTTGGCGCGGCGTGGGGGCTGGGCGGATTGATTGGCTTGGCCCGTAAAGACAGGATCACTCTGCTCTTTTCTGGATCACACAAATCCCTTGCAACCGGCGCGCCCATGGCCAGGATTATGTTTTCTGGGGCAGAAGCAGGGCTTATCATCATCCCTTTGATGCTCTATCATCAGTTTCAGTTGTTTATCTCAGCATGGCTAGCGGCACGTTTAAGCCGTCCTACTTGAATAATACAGCAAGTGTCGCCATGTTGATCCGAGTTCAGCCATAGGAGGTTCGTTTGGCCACAGAAGTTCAAGAAGCAGAAATCATTCTGAATGCGCCCGATGCGGTACCACCTGTCGCGCCCGAAAAGGCATCGGGCTTGGTTCCAATCAAGGATGAACAGCGTTCGCAGCTTGATACCAAAGCAGATGAATTTGTTGCGGAACTGGCTTTACTCGATCCTAACTCGCCCGAATTTGGCAAAAAGGTTGATCAATTGACGACCATGGGCCGCAAGGAAATTGCCGAGGCGGCGGGGCAATCCAATCGCTTTCTTGATCGCCCGGTACGCGCGATGAACCAGGAAACCGGCGTTGGCGCAGATTTGGCTGAATTGCGCCGGACGATCGAAGACCTTGATCCGGGCAAGAAGGGTGATTTGTTTACGCCGAAAAAATTGTTCGGGATCATCCCTTACGGCAACAAGATGCGCAATTATTTTGACGGCTATAAGTCAAGCCAAGGCCATATTGCGTCAATCCTGTCCCACCTTGCATCGGGCAAGGATGAGCTTTTGAAGGACAATGCCGCGATTGATGTTGAGCGGCAAAATCTGTGGGCGGCTATGGGCCGGTTGGAACAGATGATCCATGTCGCCAAAGCGCTGGATGCCAAGCTTGAAGACAAGGCCAATGATGTTGAAATCACCGACCCTGCGAAAGCCAAAGCCATCCGTGAGACGGCGCTATTTTATATTCGCCAGCGCACACAGGATCTGCTGACGCAGATGGCGGTGACGGTGCAGGGGTATCTCGCCCTTGATCTGGTCAAAAAGAACAATGTGGAATTGGTAAAGGGCGTTGACCGCGCCTCGACAACCACAGTGTCTGCATTGCGGACAGCGGTGACAGTGGCACAGGCGCTGGTCGGGCAGAAACTTGTGCTGCAACAAATTACCGCGCTCAACACGACGACCGCGAATATTATCGATTCAACCGGTGAAA
The DNA here is from genome assembly GCA_040079575.1 of Chakrabartia sp. Lineage (GTDB taxonomy): Bacteria > Pseudomonadota > Alphaproteobacteria > Sphingomonadales > Sphingomonadaceae > Aquisediminimonas. The sequence goes on from JBEBKH010000008.1 coordinate 37,214, forward strand.
TGCTCAAGCATCAGACTGCGCAAATCCATGAACAGGCGGCGTCGAGCACGATCCCGATGGAAACGCTGCAACGTGCGTTCCAAAATATCTATATCACGATGGATCAGATCGATACGTTCAAGGCCAAGGCGCTGATTTCGATGAAAACTACAGTGAACACGCTGTCTGATGAAGTCGAAAAATCGAAAGGCTATATCGCGCGTGCTGAAGGGCAGGCGCAGGCGGCGTTAGAGGGGGGGAGTGCCAATCCCTTTACGCCAATCGCATGACAGATTCTGATCGTATCCTGCAACGTGCCGAGGCTGCTTTGCGACGACATGGCTCTGAACCGCGTCTGGCGCAGCGCGCACGACAGCGGCAGCGCGCAGGTTTTTTCCGGAAATTGGGCCGCGTGGCGATGGTTGCCGGTGGACTCGTCATTGGGCTGCCGCTGTGGGGGCTGATGGTCGGTCCGGTTGGCACCACGGGACTTATGTTGGCCGTTCTGGCGGTCATTGTTGCGGCCGTTGCGATTATGCTGATGCCAAATCGTAACCTTGGGGTTGAGAACGTCCCAACAACCGACCTTGCGCGCTTGCCATTGCGCACGGAAGAATGGCTTTCTAATCAACGTGCGGCGCTCCCTGCACCGGCTGCTCGCTTGGTTGACGGGATTGGCGTGAAATTGGAAATGCTGGCGCCGCAGCTTCAGGCGCTGAATGATAAAGAACCCGCTGCGTTTGAAATTCGGCGTTTGATCGCCGATGAACTGCCTGAACTTATCAATGGCTATGCGCGCGTGCCCCACCATCTTCGCGCGGAGGGCCTGAACGGCATGAGCCCCGACAAGCAGTTGGTGGATGGTTTGGCCGTCGTTGACAGCGAACTTGCGCGGATGAGCGAGCAACTTGCCGCTGGTGATCTCAATAAACTTGCCACCCAGGGCCGCTATCTGGAAATCAAATATCAGGGTGATGTTGGGGGGTAAGCGCTGGATGCCCCACAAGGATTCGAACCTCGATAGACGGAATCAGAATCCGTAGTCTTACCGTTAGACGATGGGGCATGGGTGCGCGCTGCAAATAGGTTTTGCTGCGCGCGCTGTCAACAATCGCGCGCAGCTTGTTATAAATCCTGAACAGGACTAGAACTTTGTTTAAGTACCGACGGGATTTCCCGGACGGAGAACATAAGAGTGATTAGGCCTATGGTGGATCAATCCGCCTTTGTGCCACCTGTAACCGGCAATTTTGGAGCGGGGAGGGTGGCCCGCCCTGACTCCCGTAAACCGCGGGGAATGGGGCGATTCCCGTTAAGGCGCACCTTTGCTGCCCTTGATCTTGGGACCAACAATTGTCGTCTGCTCATTGCGCGTCCAGAAGGCGATCGCTTTGTCGTGGTCGATGCTTTTTCGCGAATCGTGCGGTTGGGCGAAGGATTGACCACGACCGGTCGGTTGAGTGACGCTGCGATTGAACGTGCGGTGGTCGCACTCAAAATATGTTCAGAAAAATTGGTGCGTCGTCAGGTCTTTATTGCCCGTTCGGTCGCGACTGAGGCATGTCGCAGGGCCGATAACGGTCTGGATTTCGTCGCGCGGGTGTACCGTGAAACTGGCATCAAGCTTGATGTCATCACAGCGCAAGAGGAAGCGCGGTTGGCGGTTTTGGGCTGCCATGCGCTGCTTGAACCCGGCGACGGCCTTGCGCTAATTTTTGACATTGGCGGGGGATCAACTGAATTGGTGTTACTCGACACTTCAGGTCCTGAGCCACGCACATTGGATTGGCTCAGCGTACCGTGGGGTGTGGTATCATTAAGCGAAGCAGAACCCCACGATTCCGATTGTCCTGACATGCGTGCCGCTGGTTATGCGCGGATGCGTGGCTTGGTTTTGGATAGTTTCGCAGCGTTTTTGTCGCGCTTACCTGTCGGAACAATGGCGCCGCGTTTGCTGGGGACAAGCGGTACCGTCACCACACTTGCCAGCGTACATCTGCAATTGCCAACCTATGATCGGCGTCAAATCGACGGGCTCCATGTCAATGCGGATGCGATGCGCGGCGTGTGCAGCGATATGGCGCGGCTTTCATTTGATGAACGTGCGGCATTGCCCTGTATTGGCCCCGAACGCGCCGATTTGGTCGTGGCGGGCTGTGCCATTCTTGAATCGATATTCGATATTTGGCCTGCTGAACGCGTTGGGGTTGCGGACCGCGGTATCCGTGAAGGTATTTTACGGCAGTTAATGGCAAAAGAAGGACGGCGATGAAAAGCCCAACAGCGGGACGGACACGCGTCAAAACAGCCAAGGGCCGCAAGGTGGGTTCAACGCGCTGGCTGGAACGACAGCTCAATGACCCCTATGTCAAAAAAGCGCGCGCGGAGGGGTATCGCAGCCGTGCTGCGTATAAGCTGATCGAACTTGATGAACGCTTTGGCTTTCTCAAAGGCGCAAAGCGTGTTCTTGACCTTGGCATTACGCCGGGAGGCTGGTCACAGGTGGTGCGCAAACAATGTCCAAAGGCAAGCATCGTCGGCATTGATTTGCTTCCTTGTGATCCGATTGATGGTGTCGAAATCGCCTTGATGGATTTCATGTCTGATGAAGCGCCGGGCTGGCTTGAACAGGCGCTTGGCGGTCCTGCTGATATTGTGCTGTCTGATATGGCGGCCAATACTGTGGGCCATCCGCAAACCGACCATTTGCGCACGATGGCGCTTGTAGAGGCGGCAGTTGATTTCGCGTGTCAGGTGCTAAGACCTGGCGGGGTTTTCGTGGCAAAGGTGTTGGCTGGCGGCGCAGATGATAATCTTGTTGCGATCCTCAAACGCAATTTTACCGCCGTAAAGCACGCCAAGCCCCCTGCCAGCCGCAAGGGATCATCCGAATGGTATGTCGTCGCGCAAGGATTTAAGGGCGTGCGGACCGAAGCGTCCTAAAACCGTTTCATTACCCCTTTTTCGCGGCGCGCGCTTCAGCGATGGCAGCTTTTAGCGCGTCGTAACCGACTGCACCGACCATCACCTTATCCCCCACGACCCAGCTCGGTGTGCCACTTAATTGTAGCGCACGTTGTAGCTCCGTACTTTTGTTGAGTTCATTTTCAATGTCGGTTGATTTGATGTCATCACGTGATTTCGCTTTATCCATGCCGGATTTATCTTGTGCGCTGTCGATGACGGCGGCTGAGGGACGACCCGCTGCAAACATGGCTTTATGGAAGGCCATATATTTGCCCTGTTTCGCCGCGCTCAGGCTGACGCGGGCGGCATCATCGCTTGTTTGACCAAGCACCGGCATTTCGCGGTAAACGATCTTCAGTTTCTTATCTTCCAACAGCAAACGTTCAATATCGGCGATGCTGGTGCGGCAATATCCGCAAGCATAATCGAAAAATTCAACGAGCACGACATCACCGTCCTGCGCACCTTCCCATGCGCCTGCGAAAGGCGTTTCAATGGCTTTGCGGTTGGCAATGACGGTTTTGGAAAGTTCGCGCGCCTGAAGATTTTGCATGGCTTCGGGCAGAATTTCGGGGTGTGACAGAATATATTCGCGAACGATCTTTTCAATGGCGGCGCGGTCCGTTGTCTTAACGGGGTCTCCGCTCCCCAATGCCAATGCGGCACCTCCAAAACCAATTATTGCAGCGACACCAGCAATTGCCATTCGTATACCCCCTTCACGCGTCATCGTTTTTTCTTTTCTTGCTCAACTTCTGTACGAGACACCATTGCGATGTCTTCAGCACGGATCCAATCCGCAGATCCTTTGGTTATGCCACGCAGAGCCTCTTCGGAATGGAGCAAAGCCAATTTAGAACGTCCTTCGAGATGATAGCGCTCTGCCGTGGCGAGGGCAGCACGTGGGCGATCCCCAGATTGTTCATATACAACGCCCAGTTGATACCATGCGAAAGGATTTTCATTATCTTTGGCGACAGCGGCTTTGAGGATGCGTGTGGCCTCAGCATAATTGGCTTTGTCTTCGGTTGCGATCAGGGCGTGGCCGAACAGGCTGGCGATCAGTGGCTGGGCATTCGTTTCTGAAACTGCCTCACGTAGCAACGGCAAAGCATCTGTTGGTTTTCCAGATTCCAAAAGGATCTGGCCCTTGAGTTCAAGGAAGTAAGGGTCATGCGGCTTCAGTGATAGGAGGCTGTTGACCTCATAAAGGGCTTTGTCGGGATAGGCAGAACGGTGCCATGCATAGGCACGCGCATAATGACCAGGAATTGATTTATCTTTTTCAGGATAATCGATCAGGGTTTGGCGTGGTTCAGCAACAAACCCCTTCAATTTGGCCTTTACCCGCTGAAACCGTGCTTCGAGCGCGGGATCAGTTTGGGCGTTCCACGCGGGGTCAATCTGATAACGTTCCAACAGAACGGCGATCCGTTCCCCTGACAAAGGGTGGGTGCGGTTGTAACTGTCTTCTTGTGGAATGGCGTAGCGGAACTCAATATTCTGTAGTTTTTTGAAAAAGGCGATGGAGCCACGACCGCTAATCCCAGCTTTGGCCAAATAAGATGCGCCCGCCGCGTCTGCACTGGATTCTTGTGTGCGCGTAAACGCCAGAAATTTGCCAAGTGCTGCCTGTTGGCCCGCCGCAATAATCCCGGCACCCGCATCGCCTGCGCCAGCGGCAATCGCCGCGACACCTAGAACAAGGCTCAGCAAAGTGATCCCGGTTGCAACTTTAATGCCTTCGTTAAAACGAATAACATGTCCGCCAGCGACATGGCCCAATTCATGAGCGATGACGCCCTGCACCTGATTGGCATTATCGGATGTCGCAATCAAACCAGAATGAACATAAACCACCTGCCCACCCGCGACGAAGGCATTGATTTCCTTGTCGTTGATCAGAATAATTTTGACATTCTTGGGGTCAAGGCCTGCCGCACTGATCAGCGGCGCTGACATGTCAGCAAAAAGCGCTTCAGTTTCCGCGTCGCGCAATATGGACTGGGCCATCGCCGGTTGAAAAGACACTGTGGCTGCAATGATGGCCGTCAGTAAGGTACGCAAAAGGCAAAACGGCCTTGCGGAGCGAAGGAAGGGGATGTTGCGCATTACGAGCATCTTTCCCCTTCCTTGCTGAACCAGTGATGAAGATTAGCCTTGATCTTCGTTGCCAAAGGTCCGTTGCCACCATCCCTTGCGCGGTGGGCCGTCTTCCGCTGGTGCCGCATCAGCGGCCAGTGATGGCTTTGGTGCAGCATCTGCGGCTTGTTCTTTCTTGGCACGGGTCCGCTTTGGCTTTGCCGGTGCGTCTGCAGCAACAGGAGCTACATCGGGTGCCACAGTTTCGGCAACCACTTTTGCCTTGCGCACGCGCTTAGGCTTTTCTGCTGGTGCTTCTGCTTCTGTTGCCACCTCAATGGCAGGAGCGGTGTCAACAGGTGCGGCGTTTACTGCAGCCGCCTTGCCTGTTCGGCGACGCGGGCGTTTAGGCTTGTCTTCAGGGGCCTCAATCGCGGCTACATCAACGGGCGCAGCATCTGGTTCAGACCCAATTGCTTCCACGTTTTCGCTTTCAGCATTTTCACCCTCAGCAGCACCGCGACGGCGACGTCCGCCGCGACGTCCACGACGACTGCGACGGCGGCTGTTACCGTCTGCGTCTTCATTGTCATCACGTCCTTCTGGCATTTCACGTGCTTGACCAGCTTCGCTGTCATCCTGTTCAGTTGTAACAGCACCTTCTGTTGATGCGGTTTCTCCTTCTTCGCGCGGACCACGACGGCCACGACGGCGGCGACCGCGTTTGCGTCCACCTTCGCCGCGTTCTTCACGGTCACCGCGCTCAGGACGCGCTTGGCGTTCTTCCTCGGAATCATCTTCTTCCTCTTCGATGTCATCCTCTTCCTCAGGGACTTCGAATCCGTCATCATCGTCGACAATCACTTCGAATTTGGGGCGGAAAGCAGGGGGCGGGCCGCTGGCTTCAACACTCATCCGCGCGCCTTCGGTTTCTCCGTCTGGCAGGATGTCGATTGTAACGCCGTAACGCTCTTCGATTTCGGCCAGCTCCGCACGCTTGCGGTTGAGGACATAGATCGTTGCCTCTTGGCTCGCGCGCAGTGTCAATTTGCTGCCATTGCCGCGTGCTGCTTCATCTTCAAGCATGCGCAGTGCTGACAGACCAGCCGACGATGCGGTGCGGACAAGCCCCGTGCCCTCACAGTGCGGACATTGGCGGGTTGACGCTTCAAGAACACCTGTCCGCAAACGTTGACGGCTCATTTCCATCAGGCCGAAGGAGCTGATCCGCCCGACTTGAATGCGCGCACGGTCATTGGCGAGTGCAGTCTTCATCGCCTTTTCAACCTTACGGACATTGGAGCCATGTTCCATGTCGATAAAGTCGATGACGACCAAACCGGCCATATCGCGCAAGCGCAATTGGCGGGCGATTTCCTGCGCTGCTTCCAGGTTTGTACCAACAGCAGTCTGTTCAATCCCGTGTTCACGGGTTGACCGGCCAGAGTTGATGTCGATCGATACCAACGCTTCGGTCGGGTTGATCACCAGATAGCCGCCGGATTTCAATTGAACGACGGGATTATACATCCCCGCCAATTGATCTTCGACACCGTGACGCTGATAGAGTGGCACCGCGTCGGCATAGGCTTTCACCTTTTTGACGTGGCTCGGCATCAGCATTTTCATGAAGTCGCGTGCTTGGCGGTATCCTTCCTCGCCTTCGACAATCACTTCATCAATGTCGCGGTTATAAATATCGCGGATCGCACGTTTGATCAGATCACTGTCCTGATGGATCAGGGTTGGTGCACTCGATCCCAGCGTGGTTTCCCGAATGCCGTCCCACAACCGCGCGAGATAATCAAAATCGCGTTTGATTTCGACCTTTGTTCTCTGGAGCCCTGCGGTGCGAACGATGCACCCCATTGTCGACGGTAAGGCAAGGTCCGCAAGGATTGATTTTAGACGTTTACGGTCAGCGCCGTTTGAAATTTTCCGGCTTATCCCGCCACCGTGGGTCGTATTGGGCATGAGGACGCAGTAACGGCCCGCAAGGCTGAGATAGCTGGTCAGTGCGGCACCCTTATTACCGCGTTCTTCCTTGACGACCTGCACCAGCAGCACCTGACGACGGTGGATAACATCCTGAATTTTATAGCGACGACGCAACGCCATACGCCGACGACGTAGATCTTCGGCCGCACTTTCATCGACGCCGCTGCCAACGGCTTCAGATGGGCGTGCGCCTTCTTCATCATCGCCGAGTTCATCTTCTGAAGATGCATCGGGACGATCATCGTCATGACCGTCATCGTCATGATGGCCGTCTAGGGGATCATCATCCCCCTCATCAGCACGCAACGCCGCCTCTTCAGCTGCATGTTCGGCTTCTTCGCGCAGCAATGCTTCACGGTCTTCTTTTGGGATTTGATAATAATCGGGGTGAATTTCACTAAAGGCCAAAAAGCCGTGACGATTGCCGCCATAATCGACAAAAGCCGCCTGAAGCGATGGTTCTACCCGTGTGACCTTGGCAAGATAAATATTGCCTTTGAGCTGTTTACGCTCGGCCGATTCAAAATCAAATTCTTCGATCCGGTTTCCCTTGACGACTGCCACACGGGTTTCTTCCCGGTGGCGGGCGTCGATCAGCATCCGCATTGTCATATATATATCTCCGCGCGCGCTTAAGTGCCGCCACGTGGGGGCCAAGCGCGCAAATTACAGGAAAGTGCGCTAGGCTGCGGATCAATCCGCCGCGCCGCGTGCTTTCAAGATTGTTACAAAAAAGTGCCTCTGCTGCTTTTGCATGCCCGGCCACATGGGCTGGGAACGAGCCTGACGTGCGCACGCTCGGCCAAAGGCTCAAGCATTGCGGTGTCTGGAAATCATGCATCATTGCAGCGTCAACCTGAATAATTGGCCACAACTGTGTGGCGCAATTCGTGTGTGCCGAAAAAAGCTCGGCTCAACCCTTTGCTAGCATTGCCTGTCGCAAGCGGCAACTGAATTGCATCCTCGCTCTTCAATCAGAAAGTGATACGACGTCGATATATGATAAAAAATATCATATTAACCAACCTCATCGACCTTGATTTGACAATAAAGTGCGCAATTTCGCGGAATAAAATAGAAAATGAGTGGGAAACCAATTTACCATGGCTTTGGTCTGGACCAACAGGTGCGATTCAGGGCAGTATCGAAAAATGACGCTTGGATTGTTCGCCGTTGCTGCATTTTTTTCTGGGCCTGCTGCTT
>JBEBKH010000009.1:0-41039 GCA_040079575.1 Chakrabartia sp.
GGCCACCCCAGCGTGCCAAACGGCCACAGCGCCGAGGAGAACCATGTGTCGAGGACGTCTTCGTCTCGTAGAATCACAATCTCTCGCCCTCGGAGTGTATCTCCCGACTGACGCTTCGATATATTCTCAACGTTGCGCCCTACAAAATCTCCCCACGTAGATGTAACTGCAAATGTGCAATCTTCACCATAAGCTTTCGCCAATTGCTTATGAACACTTTCCCAGTCAGTATCCACAAACACCTTGTTTTTGGACATATCGCTTAGGTCGATGGAGATTCCCTCCTCAACAACAATTGGCCCATACCAAGCCGGAATCCTATGCCCCCACCACAATTGCCTACTCACACACCAAGGCTGGATATTCTCCATCCAGTTAAAGTATGTCTTCTCCCACGTCTGCGGCACAACCTTGATCGCGCCGCTCCGTACAGCCTCAATCGCGGGTCCAGCCAAGGTCTTCGCATCGACATACCATTGATCGGTCAACCACGGCTCGATCACCACGCCGGAACGGTCTCCGTACGGCGTCTGGATCACGCGGTCCTCGACTTTTTCGAGCAAGCCTGCGGCATCGATCAGTGCGACGACCTCTTTGCGGGCATCGGCCACCGTCAAACCAAGCAGCGCATCCGGAATTAAACCGTCCGACGTCTGCACCAGCTTCGCCTCGGCATCGAGCATGTTGAGCATCTCGCCCGCCTTGAAACCAGCGCGCTTGCCGACTTCAAATTCATTGAATTCATGCCCCGGCGTGATTTTCACCGCGCCCGAACCCAGTTCAGGGTCAGCATGGTCGTCGGTGATGATCGGGATCAGCCGCCCGGTGATCGGCAGGCGTACATTTTTGCCCACCAGTGCGGCATAGCGTGCATCCGTCGGGTTTACCGCGACCGCCATATCGGCGAGCATCGTTTCAGGCCGCGTGGTCGCGACGCTAATGAAGCCGCTGCCATCCTCTAACGGATATTTGAAATGCCAGAATTTGCCGTTAATCTCCCGCGCTTCCACCTCAAGGTCGGATATCGCGGTTTTCAGGCCCGGGTCCCAGTTCACCAGCCTTTTGTCGCGGTATAACAGCCCCTGATTATAGAGATCGACGAACACTTTGATCACGGCCTTTTCAAAGCCGGGGTCCATCGTGAATTGTTCGCGTGACCAATCACAACTCGCGCCCAGACGGCGGAGCTGGCCGGTGATGGTCCCGCCGCTTTCGCGTTTCCAGTCCCAGACCTTCGCGATAAAGTCTTCACGCGAGAAATCGGTGCGTTTTTGCCCCGCTGCGTTCATCTGCCGTTCGACCACCATTTGCGTGGCGATACCGGCATGGTCGGTGCCGGCGACCCACAGCGCATCCTTGCCCTGCAAGCGCGCGTGGCGGATCAATATGTCCTGAAGCGTGTTATCCAGCGCATGGCCGATGTGTAAGGACCCCGTGACATTTGGCGGGGGCATGACAATCGTAAAAGGCACGGCATCAGGGCGCGACGGGCGGAATGCGCCGGTCGTTTCCCAGTGTGCATACCATTTCGCCTCAATCGCGGCGGGATCGAATGTTTTTTGAAGTTCGGTCATCTGTTGGCCTTAAACGAGCGATCCGCCCGAGGCCAAGTCGCAATGCAAATTATTTACAGCGGACGCCCGCTGATCCGTGCGACTTCGCGCGCGACAATGCCTTCGACGATGCCGGGCAAATTGCTGTCGAGCCAATCCTTGAGCATCGGCCGCAACATATCGCGGACGACGCCTTCGATGCTGTTGTCCGCCGCGATTTCGGGTTTCGCAACAACCTTGGTCAGGGACGCAAGCGCGGTGCGGCTGGCCTCTGCGGCAACCGTTGAAACAAGGTCAGCGGCGTCTTCTGGCGCATCTTCAGTCAATTCCAAAACCTCATCTTCATCATCAATCGGATCGGCGACGAGGGTGCGGGTGACAATTTTATCTTCGCGCACTGAATCGCGAGGGGCGACATCACGGGGTGCATTTTCACGGGGCATATGGCGACGCGGCGCGACCTTTGCCACGCTGTCTTCAGCGATGATTTTTTTAATCGATGAGAGGATTTCCTCCATCGACGGTTCGTTGCTGATATCCCCCATGCGCGTCATCCTCATTGCCTTACGGTGTTGTTAATGCGGGCGTTTGCGCCTGCGTGTCAACTGTGCGTGTTGCGACGGGGGCTGGCTTAGGGTCACTATCCCAGTCAGAGATGCGGTTACGGACACGTTTATAATTGACCTCTGGGTCATAAAGCGCCCCGCCATCTAGCCCTAAATCACGTGCCTCTGCCTGTCCCATCGCTGCCAACAGTGAAAATCCAGCGACATAGGCATTGCGTTTTGCCGACACGAGGCGGACCTGCGCATCAAGATATTCTTGTTCGGCGTTCAAAATGTCGAGAATCGACCGCGTACCGACCGAATTTTCTGCGCGCACCCCCTGAAGCGATAGGCCCGCTGCCGCAACAGCGGTTTCAGATGACACAATCACCGCATTGGACGCGCGCCATACAGCATAGGACGACCGCGTTTGTGCAATCACTGCGCGTTCCGCCCCGATCACCTGTTCAAGCGCCTGCGTGGAGCGTGCCTGTGCCTGTCGCACTTGCGCGCTGGGTGCCCCGCCCTGAAACAACGGCAGCGTCAATTGCACACCTGCGGAAGCCGACGTTGATTGATTTTGTGCACCAGCAAGAATGGCGTTGGGATCAAGCGAACCGAGCGCGGAACTAAAGGTGCCGTTCGCCACGCCAGACACTTTGGGAAGCCGTGATGCACGCGCGACACCAATGTCATAGCGCGCGGCCTCCGCCGCCTTATTGGCCGCGATCAAATCTGGATTGTTTGAAAGCGCCTTTTCCACCGCAGCGTCAGATGTTTCGGGCAGGTTCGGCAGCACGGGCGGCTGTTCCAATTGCCCGGGGGCATTGCCCACCAGTTGAATATATTTTTCACGGCTGCTGATCAATTGCGCCTGCGCTGTTTCCTGCTGGCTTTTCGCAACGGCAAGCCGCGATTCGGATTGGGCCACATCGGTGCGGGTCAAATCACCCACTTCAAACCGGTCGCGCGTCGCCTCCAAATTGGTGTTCAACACTTGTACCTGCTTAAGGTTCAACCCAGCAATCGCTTCATCGCGCAAGACGTCCATATAAGAGGCGACAACCGCGCTAAACAGGTCTGCTTCGGTGCCGCGTAAATCCGCTTGCCCCGCATCCACGCGCGCATCGGCAGCACGAATGCCATTCTTAACGGCCCCACCAAGATAAAGTGGCACATCAAAATTTAGCCGCGCGCCTGCTTGGCGCGGGGTATTAAAGATGCTTGGCGTTCCATTTTTAAGCGTTTCCGTTACGTTGGCTGAAACATCCAACCCTGGCAGACCGCGGGCACGGTTGAGCGGCACATTTTCATCATTGGCCCGCTGTCCTGCCCGCGCCGCCGTCATGGTCGGGTTGGTGGTATAGGCCTTTGCCATCGCTTCACGCAGCGTTTCCGCCGACACCGAACCCGATGCACAGAGCGCAACAAGCGCAACACAAACACTATATTTCAGGCGGTGGCGCATCAAATAACCCTTAAAATTGAAATGTCTTTGGAATTTCAAACCCCGGCAATCGCACCGCATCCGCCTCAACAAAGGCGTTCAGACCAAATCCGTCGCCAGCTTTGGTTCCAACGGCAAGGCGGACCACCCCGTCTTCAACAATCGCCGTTGCCAATCGGCCACCATCGGACAATTGCTTGATCAGCGCGGGCGGTAATGTTTCAACTGCCCCGTCAACCAAGATCACATCATAAGGCGCGCCCTTCGCCCATCCTGCGGCGATATCACCAGACACCAATGTCACATTGGCAAGTCCAGACAGATTCGCCTTTGCCAGTTTTGCCAAATCAGCATCGCATTCAAGCGCGACAATTGATTTTGCCAACCGGCTGAGCACCGCTGCACTATATCCGGTGGCTGCGCCGACGACCAAAACATGGTCACTGGCCCGCACACCGGCTTCATGCAACAAACGGCCCGTGGCCATCGGCGGATTAAGCGCACGCCCGTTGCCCAAGGGCACCGCAACATCGACATAGGCCAGTGCCCTGCGATCAACGGGCACGAAATTTTCGCGCGCAACATATTCCATGGCCGCCACGACCCGGGGGTCAGAGACAGCGGTGGTGCGCAATTGGCCAGAAACCATCGCGCGGCGCATCGTATCAAATTCGTGTTCGCTCACAATCACTCCTCATCGCACAGCTGTTCTATCTATGCAATACACCTTGTTTGATTTTAGCTTTAGCGGGGTGTTTTGACCACGCCAAGCGGCCTAGCACAAAAAACAGGATGGTTGACACAAACGTCCCCACGTCGCAGAGGCGCACAACACTCTCTGAGGCCCGATGGCGGAGTGGTGACGTAGAGGACTGCAAATCCTCGCACGCCGGTTCGATTCCGGCTCGGGCCTCCAATTCTGACGGTTGACGCCGCCCGTTTCGCCCATCATGGGATTGGCATGACTGACCTTCGCCTCTTCAACAGCCTGACGCGGCAGATCGACCCCTTCGTTCCCGTTCATCCCGGAACCGAAGGTGACCCCAACGATCCGCCCGAAGCGCGCGTTTATAGCTGCGGGCCGACGGTTTATAATTATCCCCATATTGGCAATATGCGCGCCTATGTCTTTGCCGACACGCTGGGGCGGGTGCTCTCTTACAAGGGCTATAAACTGACCCATGTCATCAACATCACCGACGTCGGCCATTTGACCGATGACGCCGACGCGGGTGAGGACAAGCTGGAAAAGATGGCGGCGGAGAAGGCCCAATCGATCTGGGACATCGCCAAGCATTATACAGAGGCCTATTGGGCTGACGTGAAGGCGCTTAATATTCGCCAGCCCGCACATTGGTCCATCGCGACAGACTATGTGCCCGCCATGATCGATTATGCGAAAAACATCGCCGACAAGCATTGCTATGAACTCGATAGCGGCCTGTATTTCGATACTTCCACGGTTGCCAATTACGGAACGCTTGCGCGCGCAAAAACCGAGGACGGCGAAGGCCGCATCGAAACGGTCGATGGCAAACGCCATGCTGCCGACTTTGCGATCTGGCGTAAGACTCCTGCGGGCGAGACGCGGCAGATGGAGTGGGACAGCCCATGGGGCAAAGGCGCGCCGGGCTGGCATCTGGAATGCTCAGTGATGAGCGAAGCGTTGCTCGGACTGCCGTTTGATATTCACACCGGCGGCATCGACCACCGCGAAATTCATCATCCCAATGAGATTGCGCAGAACCAAGCGCACAGTTGTTCTGATCATGAGGGCGCGCGCATCTGGATGCACAATAATTTCCTGATCGAGCGCAGCGGCAAGATGAGCAAATCAGCGGGCGAATTCCTGCGCCTGCAACTGCTGATTGACCGCGGTTTCCACCCCCTCGCCTACCGCCTGATGTGCCTGCAAGCGCATTACCGCAGTGAGTTGGAGTTTAGCTGGGAGAATTTGGCTGCGGCGTTGGTGCGGTTGAAGCGGATGGTGATGGCAGTTGACCGCGTGTACGCTGAGACTGGTGGTGAAGATCGTCTTTCAATTGATGACGCCAAAGAACCATTCGAGCAAGCCGTATCCGAGGATCTGAATACTCCCCTCGCCTTGACGCTATTCGAGGGATTAATCGGACTGACAAGCATCTCGAATGACTCAAAGCGCGCATTGATCGCTGAAATGGACGCCGTCCTGGGCCTCGACCTCCTCACCCTCACCCGCACAGATCTCCGCATCCGCCCTGTGGCCGCCCAAATCACCGAAGCCGAAATCGAAGCCGCGCTGACCGAACGCAAGGCTGCCCGCGCGGCCAAGGATTTTGCGACCTCTGACCGCATCCGCGACGCGTTGATCGCCAAGGGTGTCGACGTGATGGACGGCGATCCACTGGGGTGGGATTGGAACCTCACACTGTCCTAGCATATGTTCTTATTATGTTCTATATTGGCCGGCCCTTTCCCGAGTCGTTGCCATGGATTTCCCACCCCGCCCGCTGCGCTGGCTCTTTCTTGATCTCAACAGCTATTTTGCGAGCGTTGAACAGCAATTGAACCCGCGCCTGCGCGGCAGGCCCGTCATTGTCGCGCCCGTTGATAGCGAAACCACCTGCGCCATTGCCGCATCCTATGAGGCCAAACGTTACGGTATCAAAACCGGCACCCCAATTTGGGAGGCGCGGCGCAGATGCCCTGACCTGACCGTCGTGCCTGCCCAACACGACCACTATGTCGCGTTCCATGAAAAAATTGTCGCGGAGATCAACCGCCACATACCCGTCACTCAAATCTGTTCAATCGACGAAGTCGCCTGCCGGTTGATGGACAATGAAAATGACGAGGATTTTGCACGCGCGCTGGCGATGCGGATCAAGCGCGGGATCACGCAGAACGTTGGCGCATATCTGACATCGTCGGTGGGCATTGCCCCCAACCGCTTGCTCGCCAAATTGGCATCAGACATGATGAAACCTGACGGCTTGATTGTCTTGCGCGATGACACCCTGCCGGAGCAACTCTACACCCTCAAACTTGGCGACATTTGCGGAATCGGGCGGCGTATGGAGCGGCGCCTCGCAATGAAGGGGGTGAATAGTATCCGACAATTTTGTGCACTCGGCCCCCGTGCGGCGGGAAAGGTTTGGGGCGGAACCCCAGGTGATCGGCTATGGTATTTGCTGCACGGTGTTGATTTGCCCGAAAAACCAACCCAAAGCCGCTCTATCGGGCATAGCCATGTTATGGCCCCTGATCTGCGCGGCCCCAATGGATCGCTGTTCACCGCCCGGCGGTTGGCGCTCAAAGCAACAAGCCGCCTGCGCAGTAAGGCCTATCAAACGCGACTGTTGGTCCTGCATGCCCGGTTTGAAGTCAGCAAAGCCCATTGGAATATGGCCGCAAAAATGCGCTCGACTCAGGATAGCTTCGCTGTCCTCGCGGCGCTGGATACACTTTGGCCACATTTGCTTGCGGCCGGGAGTGCGCATCCCGGTGGGTTTCGGCTGTTCATGATTGGGGTGACGCTAAATCACATTGAACCCGTTGCAGCACAGCAGGGCACGTTATTTCCTTTTCTTGATCCCAGTGCTGGTCTGGCATGCGAAACACGCACGCTCGCGCTCAGCCAAGCAATGGATCGGCTCAATACACGCTTTGGCAACCACATGGTTTCACTAGGGCCTGACCTTAGGCCCCTTAACCAGCGATCACATAAGGCGCATTGGTTTCAAAAAGCCAATGACCAAGCATCCTGTTAAACGGAAACGTGAAAAATCCGGCGATGAGAAGCGCGCCGAGGACCATCGCGCGCACGGACGAACGGTGGCGGGCGATACGGTGTGTTTTCGCTGCCCAGGCAAGGATGGGCACTTGAATGATCGTCCAGATCGAAAGGATGTGGATCAGGCTAAATCCGCCGCGGTTGATCATCCTGACATTGAGGGAGACAAGCGCGGTCAGAAACATCGCGGTTACCCAAATCCAGCCCAGTTGACGGTGCAGCCTGTCGCCGCGTTTACGCAACAGCATCACCGGCGTCAGCCCAAGCGCGATACATATGGTGGCAATATGCCCCCAAAGCGACACGGGAAGTTGGCCCCATTCACTGCGCCCTTTGACGATCGCAGTCAGCGCCACGACAAGGATCAATGTGGCCCCTGCAGAGAGTATTTTCTCAAAGAGGTCGGGCGTGATCGGTTTTGGTGATAGCGTGTCAGTGATAAGAGTCGCCATATCTGTACCGTGATCCCTGTGCCTTAACCCCCTTTGTATCGTTGGTCGAAAATCACTTTGCAAGCCTCATCCCTTGATCCATGTTAAGGGCCACAATTAGGGGGACTATAATATGCGCGCGTTGATTTTTGCTTTGCTGCTCAGCACCGCTAGCCCCGCATTGGCAACGCCTTCCGATACATTGAAAACCGTGATCGATGATCATTGGGCATGGTTCCTCAAAAACAGTCCAGTCTATGCGACAACGCTGGGCGTGCGCGATTATGATGACCAGATCGGGGACATCAGCCTTGTCGCGCAAGACAGGCAGGCGGCTGAGGCACAGGGATTTGTAAACCGGCTGAATGCGATTTCTGATACAGACCTGACCCCGGCAGACCGCACAAACAAGGGCGTGTTGACGCGCATTTTGAAGGAACAGGTTGACGGCAATCGTTTTGGACAGCGCATGATGTTGTTTTCAACCTATGACGGATGGCATCAAAGCTTCGTTTCGATGGCGGATAATCTGCCGTTTCGCACGCGCGCCGATTATGACAGCTATCTGACGCGCCTATCGCTTTATCCAAAACTCAATCGAGAAGCGCTGGCGATCAGCCGGATGGCGCTTGCCAAGGGCTATGTCCAACCCTGCGCCGCGATGGGCGGGTTTGAGGATACGATCACAGGGGCCGTGGCTGGTGCGCCGGAGGAGACGCGCTTCTTTGCACCCCTGAAACGCGCGCGGCCCATTGATATGAATGAGGGCGATTGGAGCGCGATGAAAGCCCGTGCGGTCAGCATTATTCGCAATACACTGACGCCGGAATATCAGGCCTTTCATGCTTTTTATCTCAAAGAGTATAAACCCAAATGCCGCACTGCAATTGGTGTTTCATCGCAGCCGCAGGGCAAAGATTATTACGCGCTGCGTATCGCCGCGCACACCACGACAGCCTTGTCAGCAGAGGCCATCCACCAGATCGGCCTGACGGAAGTCACGCGAATCCGCGCGCGGATGGACAGCGTTGCGAAGGATGCTGGCTACGCGTCGCGCGCCGCGATGATTGCCGAACTGCGCAGCAATCCGAAATATTATGCCAAAACTGCCGGTGAGCTGATGGCGGCGGCGGCGCTTATGGCCAAAACAATCGATAGCAAAATGCCGCAATATTTTGCCACCTTACCGCGCCTGCCCTACGGCCTGCGAGAGATACCCAAAGAGACTGCGGAGACCACAACCACCGCTTATTATAATCCGGGATCCCCCGAAAGCGGCATCGCTGGTCATTATTATGTCAACACATCCAAACTGCCGCAGCGTCCATTGTGGGAACTTCCTGCACTCACCGTGCATGAAGCCGTGCCGGGGCACCACCACCAAATCGCGCTCCAGCAAGAACTGACTCTGCCCAATTTCCGCAAATATATCGCCGGCTTCACAGCCTATACCGAAGGCTGGGGCCTCTATTCCGAATATGTTGGGGAAGAAATGGGGATATATGACAGCCCTGAAAAAATGATGGGCCGCCTTTCTTATGAAATGTGGCGCGCTTGCCGCCTTGTTGTTGATACCGGGATGCACGCCAAAGGCTGGACCAAGGCGCAGGCGATTGCGTTCATGACCGACAATACGGCGCTTTCAACTGCCAATATCGAAGCAGAGGTTAACCGCTATATCTCATGGCCTGGGCAAGCTTTGGGCTATAAAATCGGAGAGATTAAAATCCGTGAACTGCGCGCGCGGGCAGAGGCGGCGCTGGGATCAAAATTTGACGTGCGGCGTTTTCATGACGCTGTGTTGCTGCAAGGCGCTGTGCCGCTTGAGGTCTTGGAACGACAAGTGGATGATTGGATTGCGGTCGAAAAGGCTGGAAAATAAAGCCAACCAACTTTCCTTATGGCACATCCCGATCAGCGGCTGCACCTTGACGTGCTTCTTCGCGGGCCTGTTTCATTTGCTGTAACCAACACCCTGTCCAGCCCTGCGGACCTGAGGGTGAACAACTGTTGATCCCGGACTTTCCAGTATCCAGTGTTGATTGTGAGCGCGCGGCCCAGCTTTGATTTTCTGGGGACAGCGACGGCCCGCGCAAATGTTTGGGAATACGGTAGCGATCCCGTTCGGGCGCGCGGACACAGATTGTGTCTTCGGGGCATTTATCCTCCCCAAAAATCGTCAGCAGCCGCTCTGATCGCTGTGCCGCTGCGGGAGCGAGGGGAAATGCCAAAGGCGCTGCTACAAGAGCAAGGATCAGGAGTCGCTTCATGACCCCTGTTTTCGTGGTTTTAGATGAACCTAAGCTGACAGCCATCACACCCGCTCCGACGCGCGGATGGCCATGCGACATCCAAACCGGATCGCCGCAGACAGCAAAGGATAGCCCGGCGTTTCTTCGGCCCCAGCGGCGAGTGCGGCTTCCTTATGTTCAACCTCTTCAGCCTGAAATTCGAGGATGGCATCGCCCAATTCTGCGTCCTTGCCGTCCAATTCCTGAAGCTGCGCACCGTAATGCGCGTCAATTTCAGTTTCGATGGCAACGGTGCAGGCCATTGCCGCCTTTGGCCCGATCAGCGCGGTTGCTGCCCCAAGGGCAAAACCTGCCACATGCCATACAGGTTGCAACGCTGTCGGGCGCACACGGCGCGCCACCATCATCGCATTAAACCGGTCCAAGTGGCGCTGTTCCTGCGCTGCCATGTGACCGATGATGCGCGCGCTGGGATGACGATTGCCAAGCACCGCCAACTGCCCGGCATAAATGCGCGCCGCGCCATATTCGCCCGCTTGATCGACCCGCAACATCGTATCTGTGTCTGGACCCTTCATGCGGCTTTGCCTTCCTTGCGGAGAAGATTGAGAATGTAAGCGCCGGCAGAAAGCGAAATAAGCGCGTTAAACCCAGCAAGTGAAACACCGAACAAGGTCCACTGTGCTTCATCACAGCGGATCATCGGCGCGGCCATAATGTCTTTAAGGGTCAGGCTCGCTGCAGTTGATGTGCATTTGGTCAGCCCCTCCCACCATTTATATTCGACACCGGCATGGAACAGGCCAATCGCGCCGCTGGTGATAATGGCAAATGCCGCAAGTGCCGTCAGCACACGGGCATAACCTGGATGGCGCACGCCAAAGGCAAACAGCGCCAGAACAATCGCCATATCATGGGGCCAGCGTTGCCAATGGCACATTTCGCAGGGGTAAAGGCCGCCAATATATTGTGACCCAAGCGCGCCGAGCATCAACGCTGCAGGCACGATCAGCGCAAGAGCGCGGGCGGATTGAAAATTATTCACAGAGGTGCAATCCTTACCGCGATGCTTTGCGTTTTGGCATCGTTGCTGCGGTTTGGGTTTTGGCCAAACGCGACACTGTTTGCAGGGCATAATGCAACTGGAAATCAGCGATGCCCTTTGCCTTTAATTGTTCGGCGGTTGCGGTGAAACGGGGATCCGTTTTTTCGTCGGCCTCCAACACGCTGTTATCAACTTTGTTCTGGTTGATCAGATGGCGACCAAGGTCGGCTTCACGGAAACGCGGGCGGGCCTTGTAATCTGGGTCAGACAGCTGCGGCACAGCAATATCAGGTTCGATCCCGCCTTCCTGCACCGACCGGCCCGACGGCGTGTAATAACGCGCTGTTGTCAGGCGCAGGGCGGTCGTATCATCAAGCTGCAACAGCGTCTGTACCGATCCTTTACCAAAACTGCGTTCGCCCATAATCAGTGCGCGGTGATGGTCCTGCAAAGCGCCTGCAACGATTTCAGCGGCAGAGGCGGACCCAGCATCGACCAGAACAACAATTGGCAGCCCAGCGGTAAAATCACCCGGCCGCGCAAAGAATCGTTCAATATCCCGCTTGTCGCGCCCGCGCTGTGACACAATTTCTCCACTTTCGAGGAAGACATCGGAAACCTCAACCGCCTGATCCAGCAAACCGCCGGGGTTTGACCGCAGATCGACAACATATCCTGTTGGTTTGTGGCCCAATGCCTTATCAATCGCGACAATCGACGCGCGCACCATCTGCCCCGTGGGCTTTGAAAAACCGTTGATGTTGATAATACCGACGCCGTCCTTAATTTCCCATTTGACGGGTTTAACCTCAACAATCTGGCGCACGACCGTCACATCAAACGGCTTGTCACGTCCAGGGCGGACAATCGTCAGCCGGATCGGCGTGCCCGGGCGGCCGCGCATTTTGTCCACGGCCTCATCAAGTGAAACATCATAAAGTAGCACACCGTCAAGGTGCGTGATATAATCACCGGACTTAATCCCCATTTTTGCCGCCGGGGAATCTTCCATCGGCGTCATCACCTTAACCGCACCGTCTTCCATAGACACCTGCAAACCAAGGCCGCCATAATTGCCATCAGTGGTGATCTGCATCTGTTTGAAATCACGTGCGTCAAGGAAGGAACTGTGCGGATCAAGGCTGGCGAGCATGCCGTCAATCGCACCCTTGATCAGTTTTTCATCATCAACTTTTTCAACATAATCGGCGCGGACACGTTCATAGACGCTGATAAATTGTTCAATGTCGTGATTGATACTGACATCCACCGCCGCCAAGCCCGCAGTTGCGGCAGGCAGCAGCGCAATACCAGAAACAAGAAGCGCCGCGCGCAAGAGCTGTTGTGACATGTCAAACCTATTCATCAGAGTTGCCCCCTGTTTACAGACATTTTCGCACATGGGAAAGCATAGAGCGCACCCTTAACCAATCATGTAATCAGCGGGGTGATATCAACAGGATGACTGCCCTTGCGCAATTCAACGGTGATCGTTGGGCGATCAGTGCCCGCGCGGCCAATGGGGCCACCCTGCAGCACCGAATCGCCGACCCGAACGTCCAGCATCGCCATATTGGTAAGCAGCGTCGTCCACCCCCGCCCGTGATCAATAATCACAATCCGCCCGTAACCGCGATAGGCCCCGGCAAAGACGATTCGGCCGCCATTGGGAGCAACCACCAAAGCGCCGTCACGGGTCGCAATCGTCAGGCCGCGCGCGCGCACCCCGGCGCGTGACACCTCCCCCAATCCAGTCACCAGCGTGCCCGTCACCGGCAATCGATATGCTGGGGCTTGGCCAGATGATTGCTTATGCTGTTGCGGCGTCACTTGGGCGTCACCGGGTCGGGCGGGGCGCAGCAATGGCCCCGGCAATGTCGCCAACCGTTCACGCGTTTCAGACTGTGTTCCAATTTGATCAATCAGATCAACAATGTCGCGGGCCTTTTCCCCCAAAGCAATGGCACGGTCCTGTTCGATCATCGCACTGGAAGTAAAAGCGGTGGATTTCGCGCGGTGGGTCGCGGCCAATTGCACCAGCGCGATGCGCTGCGCCGCCAATGTCTTTTGCCCAGCTGCCAAAATATCCACAGCGCGCTCCGCATCAAGGCGCAACTGTTTGCTCTTTTCAATCTCACCCCGCAGCCCCGCTGTACGTGCCTGAACCAAGGGAAGCATAGACGCCATCAACGCCCGTACATGGACCAAATCAGTCGTTGATCCGGGTTGAACCATCGCCAGTGCCGGCGGTCTGCGCGCCATGGTTTGGAGCGCTGCCACCAAGCGAACCGCAGGCTGTTGTTTGGCCGCAAGCCGCGCGCGTTGTTCGCTGCGCATCCGTTCAATCAGGATGATGCGGGCTTCAGCAGCATCAATATCGGCTTCTGCGGCCTGAATGCGCGCGGCAATCGCCGCAGACTGGGCGCGAGCGCGTTCCGCCTCATTATTTTCACTTGCAGCACGGGCATCAAGGGCGGCAGCGCGTGCCGCAGCTTTGGCGGATTGTTCTTTTGCCAAAACAAGCGCGCGTTGCTGCTGTAAAACCGATTGTGCGTTTAGTGCCGTGCCGGAGAGAGCGCAAAAAAAACAGCACGCGCCGATCAAAAGTCCGACGCGTGCTGAAATAGAATTGGCCATAGGCCGTGCTTTTAGGCGCTACTTGTTCTCGCTGTCCAGCTTGCCAAATTTTGCTTCAAATGCCGCAATGGCACCTGTGGCAAGCAATCCAGCCTGTTCAACCCAAGAATCGCGGACAATCCGGCCCTTGAAATTGCCCAGATGATCATCGACCTTGGCAATTTCACTCGCACCCCATGCGGCGATTTGATCGAAGCGTGAAATGCCAAGCGTGCCCAGCAACGTGTTGAGTTTTGGTCCAACACCCTTGATCTGTAACAGATCATCAGCAGCACCAACGGCCGCTGGAATACCAATCGCGGTCAGCGCTGCAGCAGCAGCGGCAACCGCGCCGCCGCCAATGACAGTCCCCGTTGATACAGTGGGCGCATCAACAAAAGTTTCACGTTTTGCGACAGGAACAGCGACAGGCTCAACAGCCTTAATCACCGGTTTTACGTCCGGCGCTGTATAGGCAAGATCAGCATCTGCGCGGCGGTTGGCCCAAGCCCACCATCCGGTCAGAAGCCCAAGGAGCAATGGCAATAAAAGCCAGAGAAAATTATTGGCGGTACAAAGCGGCCACATTTTGAATTCCTTTCTTTGGCTTATCAGGCGTTGCGGGAATCGCTGTTACCCCAGATGAGGTAAGCGATGAATACGCCAATGGCATAAGCCACAAGCGCCGGGATGAGGGTGACCATAAAAGATGCAAACATGATATTATCTCCTCAACCAGCAGGTGCAGCGGTGGTTTGAACACTGAAATCAATTCGGCGATTTTTGGCCATCGCAGCAGATGTATTGGCGGCGTCAACAGGCTTGGTTTCCCCATATCCTTTTGGCGACAAACGCGATGCAGGAATGCCCTTTTCCACCAAAGCGGCCACAACAGCATTGGCGCGCGCTTCAGAAAGACTCTGGTTCATCGCAGCATCACCTGATGCGTCCGTATGTCCGGCGACCTCAATCGTCGTCCCCGCACAATCCTTCAACGATGTCGCCAGTGCATCAATAAGAGGCGCTGAATCAACCGCAATAGCGGCACCACCGCTCGCAAAATTAATGCTTTTGCCGTTGATGACCGCATTCACATTGGTCTGGCATGATGCCACAGCCTCTGCGGTTGCGGCGACTTCTGGTGCTGCAACAACTGGAACCGTTGTATCAACGGCAGGCCCCGTTGCCGCACATTTTGCACCAAAGCCCATCGGCCCGTGCAGGAACCAAGCGACAATCACAGTCGCTAGCGCCCCGATTATGATTTTAGTAAGCGATGACATTGTTACTCCCCCTCCCCTATCCATAGGGTTATTCAAGGTTACGCGGGCCGAAAATACGACTCCGGAGTGATGTAGCCTAACAACCCTATGCAAAGAGTCCAGCAACGAGTCTCAGCGCAGCTGTCGTTTCGGAAAAGCAGTGTTGCACAGAACATCAAAACACATGCTAAATGACGCGTGACAAGCACCCTTTGGCACGTCATTCTCGCTTCTTATTCACTAAAGGAGAGAGATAATGATTGGCTATGCAACAGTCGGGGTGAGCGATCTCGACCGCGCTCGCACATTTTACAGCACCCTTTTGGATACCATCGGCGCCAAAGAATTGATGCGGATGGACCACGGTTTCACAATGTATGGCACCCATTGGGGCCAGCCTGCATTATGCCTGACACCCCCTTATAACGGCGAAGCGCAGCATCCCGGCAATGGCAATATGATTGCCCTTGTTCTCGACAGTCGCGCAAAAGTTGACGCGCTTCACGCCAAAGCCTTAACACTGGGTGGCAGCTGTGAAGGTGCACCTGGCCTTCGCGGTGATGAAGGGCCACAAGCATTTTACGGTGCCTATTTCCGTGACCTTGACGGCAATAAGCTTTGCGCCTTCCGTGCTGGTCCTGCTTGAAGTTGAGACAACCGGGAGAGATCGTCTCCCGGTTGCGCATGATTATTCAACCGCGGTTATGTGCACAGACCGCGTTTTCCAAAGCGACCACGCTATACCGCCAAGGATCAGCGCGAACGTGACAATGAGGCTCAGGACAGGAGGAAATTTTTCTCCGGCAAACACAAAGTCAGAAACAAATATTTTCGACCCGATGAAAACCAGCACGAGCGCCAACGCATATTTCAAATAATGGAAACGATGCACCATTGCAGAAAGCGCAAAGTAAAGTGCCCGCAGTCCGAGAATGGCCATGATATTGGATGTGTAAACGATGAATGTGTCGGTTGTGATCGCAAAAATGGCTGGAACACTATCAACAGCAAAAACCAAGTCAGCAAGGTTGATCACAACAAGGGCTAAAAACAGGGGCGTTGCAGCGCGCACGAGCTTGCCAGTTTTTTCGTCCTTTTCTTTCACGAAGAATTTTTCAGCATGCAATTCCTTAGTGATCCGCATGCGGTTTGACATGAACCGGACGACGGGGTTCTTTGCCACGTCAACCTCTCCACCGCGCACGAAGAGCATTTTTATCCCCGTCGCAATCAAGAAGGCTGCAAAGATATAAAGCACCCAATAAAATTCTTGAACAAGCGCTGCGCCTGCCGCGATCATCACACCCCGCAAGATGATTACTGCCAATATACCCCATAGAAGTGCGCGATATTGGTACATGCGCGGAATAGCGAAAAATGTGAAAATAAGCGAAATGACGAAAACGTTATCAATCGACAGCGCTTTTTCAATGAAGAAGCCGGTGTAATATTTCATCCCCAGATCAGCTCCTTTTTGGAACCAGACCCAGATGCCGAAAAGCAGCGCAATAGAGATATAGAATGCCGAGAGCTTCAAACTCTCACCAATTCCCATTTCACGGTCTTCCTTGTGCAAAATGCCAAGGTCAAAAACGGTCAGCACAGCAACAATGCCAATGAAAGAAAGCCAGAACCAGACTGGCGTGCCCAGCCAATCCATTGTTAAAAAGTCCATGAAATTACCTCATATGCACGCCGTGACGGTGCAACACATCATCCCACCCAACCCAACGTTTCACGCCGGTTCGGGGTTGCAGAACGAAAATGAAAAGAAAGGCTGGCGGTAATTCACGGCGCGGAAGGGGGGTGCGCCTTACCGCCAGCCTGGCGCAATCAGGCGTTAACCGCCCGATGCGACCTAGTCGAAAAGCTCAAAAGCTTGTCTTTCACAGCCAGTTTCAATTTCTTGATTTTTTGAACACGGGCGACATCGGGCCAAACCCGCGTCCGTTCAGACTGTAGTTCACGGTCAAGCCGCTGATGCACCAAAAGCAGGCTAAAAATTCTCGGACTCATAATGACACTCCTCATGAACATTTTGCTCAATCGGGCGATGGTGCGGAGTACATATGAGGCGTTTCACCGTAGGACCCAAGCACCGGATTACCCGATGCGGTCCGACATCACGATATGAGTATCGCCAGAGGGGCCCGGCCCGCTAGATTTAATTAGATGGATTCGCTCCGAATTGCAAATTCTAAATGGGTTTATGGCAAACCCACTATTTCTTTGCGCGCTAGACAGGCTGGATCAGGCGCCAATTGCGGAACAGGCTTGCGATAGGCAGGCACGGCCACAGGCACGCCAACGTCAATCGCAGAAAATGCCGTGCGATAAGGATATCCTGCGCATTTCATCACCTCTGCTAACATCTTTGGCGGCGTTTCACGCGCTTCATCGGACAGTTTGAATGTGCCCCAGTGGATGGGAATTGCATATGATGCGCCGAGGCTAGAAAAAATGCGTTCGGCTTGTATCGGGCCGATATGGCTGCCCGTGTCCATTTGTCCGGGGCGGAAACGGAACGCACCGATGGGGATAAGGGCCAATCGGACAGGGCCATAGGCCGCGGCTTCAACACCCCATTGCCCGTCACCAAACCCCGTGTCCCCAGCGAAGAAAATATTGCCACCGGGCAACCGGACCACAAAACTGGACCATAAGGCACGGTTGCGATCCGTGAACCAGCGGCTTGACCAATGGTGATTGCGTGTCGCGATCACCTCAACATCTGGGCCAGCCGCAACCCGTCCCCCCCAATCAAGCGCCACCACTTTCGCACCGGTCCCTCGGATAAGTGTGTCATTGCCCAGACTGGTGATGATCAAAGGCTTGTCGCGGTCCCACAGGCGTTTGATTGTGGCCAGATCCATGTGATCATAATGATTATGGCTGACCAGAATCATATCAATTTTGGGCAAATCATCAAAACGGATGCCCGGTTCCGTGACACGCTTTGGCCCTAAATCGAATGGTCCTGACCGATCACTCCACACTGGATCAGTCAAAATATTGAGACCGCCCGTTTGGATCAGAACCGTCGCATGGCCAACCCACGTCGCAGTCATTGCGGCTCCTGCCACGCGAGGTTGCGGGATTGAAGGCGTGACAGAAACAGTCTTTGGCCATTCGACTGCACCATCAGCGCCGACAATCCGGCTCATCAAAAACGCTCCCCGACTGCCGCCAGATGGCACTTTGACGGTGTCTTCGCCGTCCGGATTGAAAAAACGCGCGCTGTCGAAATGTTCACTTTCTGGCCCTGTGTAATAAATCCTGTCCAAAAAGCGTGGTATGATTGTCACTGCTAAGCACATCAAAGCCACCACGATCAAAATCGTTTTTCCGATAAAGCCGATTGCCTTGCGCATTTTTCCTCGCCACTCTTAAACTCATGCGTTGGATAGCGTTTCTTTTTGCAACTGCAACTGCATCTCTGATCGCAGGCACTGCACACGCGCAGGCTGCACAGCTACGTGTCACATTTGATTCAAAACATATCACCAGCGTTCGCACTTCTGGGCTTGCGGACCAGTCCTCAGGTCGCAGAGTGACGATAGATGATCCGGTGCGGGTCGCATCGGTTTCAAAACTGCTTGTCGCACTCGGCGTCATGCGTCTGGTGGAAGCGGGTAAACTTGATCTCAACCGCGATGTTTCTGCCTATCTTGGGGCTATTGTCCGCAACCCAAACTTTCCAGATACGCCCGTGACGCTGGAATATCTACTGTCCCACACATCCGGGCTGACCGATGATGCCGATTATATTATCCCTTTGGGTGAAAGCGTCTTGACCAAATTGAGCGGCCCCAAAGCATGGGACAAGGCCCACCGTCCTGGCACCTATTTCCGGTATACCAACCTTAATTTTCCAGTGATCGCGAGCGTGATGGAAGCCGCGACAGGAGAACGGTTCGATATGTTGATGGCGCGGCTGGTGTTCAATCCCCTCAGGATCGATGCCTGTTTCAATTGGACAACGTGCAGCAATGCAAAAGTCCGGCGCGCTGTCGTGCTGTACGGCGCGGACGGCAGTGTCAAACGCGACGAAATGAATGGTGTGCGCCCGCCCTGCCCCACTGTGGCGGCAGCAGATGGCAGTTGTGATCTGACGCGCTATGCCATTGGCAGCAACGGCGGCCTTTTTTCGCCCCAGGGCGGCCTGCGTATTTCCGCGCGCGATCTTGCACGGGTGGGACAGATGTTGCTCAAAAATGGAGGGCGATACCTAAAGCCCGCATCTCTGGATGCCCTGATCGAACCGCGCTGGGTTTATGAAGGCGACGGTGTTGATCGGGGGGCGACTGAACATGGGTTTTTCTGTCTTTACGGCCTTGGCATTCAAATATTGGGATCAACAGCAGCGGGGTGCAATGACAACCTTTTTGGCGACGGTCATGTCCGCTACGGCCATGCTGGTGACGCTTACGGACTCCGCTCTGGCCTGTGGATTGACCCGAAAGCAAAAACCGGGGTCGCGTTTTTTATAACGGCGGTGCCCGACGATGCCCCAAAAGGGCGTTCAGCCTTTACGGCCGCAGAGGAAGCTGCCCTGCAAAGCCCATCCGTTCCACCGCATAATGGACCAGATACACATCACGCGCGCGTTTTGCCGCAGCCTTAATGCGATCCGAAAATTCCGATGCCATCAACACGGATCGGCACGGCACCCCTGTTTCCGCCTCCAGATCAGATGAATAAGCCAACACTTGTTCCAGCGCCCCAATCGGGCAAGGCCCCACCTTCAATTCAATCACCACGAAATGACCGTCCTTGTCGCGCGCAGTGATATCGATTTTCCCCGTCGCCACAACACGTTCACGACCGTCGTCATCGGCGATAAGACCAGGCTCAATCTTTTCCAATTCAAGACGCACCGACCGTTTCAATTCTTTTTCATATTGGAAAAGGCGGGTTTGGGTGCGCAGACGCTTTGATTCTAAAATTGGCATAGTGACTCCTCAGTGACGCAGACCACATTTTATTTTTGTTAGCGCGCTTAGTAAGCGGTCGACGCACCTTCAATGGAAACGATAGTGAAACCCGGTGCAGCGCGTGTTTCCTGATGCCCGGGGTGATACATATCCATATGAACATTGACTTTGCCGGGAGCCGCAGCGCCGCAATCAACCACATAGTGATCCACAATCGATTTGTAGACGCCTGCACCGACATTGCCCGCGCGGAAATATTGGGGTGTCGTCCCATCTTCGCACCGTAAGCGCGCCAAATAGGCGCGCTGTCCCAAGGGCCCTTGAGCGCGAACCGGATTGTCGTTGGTGCCAAGCGGATTTTTTTCGGCCTTGATAATGGCCTTCGCCAGTTTCTTTTTCGACAGCATCGGTCCGCCTCTGAGCATCAATTCAAGATCGTTTTTGGCAGAAGCAGTGCTGGGCGCGCTCAGTATAGTGATAGCAAGTGCAATATAATGAAGCTTCTGCATGACCATCTCCTTGTTACATCATCTAACGCAACATGGTTGATTTCAGATATTCCCTAAAAGCGCAAGCACAACGCCCGCGGCGACAATCAATAAACCAATAGCTTCACTGCGTTTTAGGGGCTCTCTTAAGTAAAACCGACCAAATCCGAGTGTGAAGATCACCTCCACTTGCCCAACCGCGCGGACCAACGCGACGGGGGCGGTTGCAAATCCGGTAAACCAGCACGCAGAACCCAATGCCGCCAGCACACCAACCTGCCCTGCAACCCGCCAGTTTTTGAAGATTTTTGTGATTTGGTCGCGTTCGCGGATGATAACATAGAGTCCTTGCATCAAGGTTTGGAGGAACAGCACAACAACCAACACAGACAGCGCCGCGAGTATTTTATCCTCAGTCCCCACCGACTGCGTCGCCCGCTTGATGAAGATCGAGGTAAGAGCGAATAGAAAGCCCGCGCCAAGACCGCACAATGCGGCGGGTTGAACAATCTGTTGCAACCTCAGCCGCGTTCCCCCCGTTGACAGGATCACCACCCCAATCACGCCAACCGCAATCCCGATCCACGTGACCACCGACAGCATTTCACCCAGCAGGATCATCGCCAGAACCGCGCCCTGCACCGCCTCGGTCTTCGCATAGGCTGTACCGACGACATAATTGCGATACCCAAATGCCATGATCAGCAGGTTGGTCGCCAGCACCTGCGCCAAGCCACCAGCAAATACGAAACCCAAAAAATATCCGTGGGTCTCAGGCACAGAAACACCGCGCCAGCTGAGATAGAGCGCAAGCAGTAAGCACCCGACCGGAAACCCATAAAGATAGCGCACCAACCCGGCCGCATTGACCGAAAGTTCGGCGCGCACCCGTTGCTGAACAGCCGTCCGCCACGCCTGAAACAGACCACCGAGGAGGGTCGCTGGAAGCCAGATCATGGGGAGCTAATTTTACTCCGCAAACACTGCATCAACAGTCTGGCCTTCCACATCCAATAAGCGCTGCATTTTTGCTTGCCCTTCAAAATAAACGATTGCTGGATGATCTATGCCCCTCCTTCTTAGATCAGCCACTTGGGTAGCGGTTAGACTGGTCTCTCCGGCGATATACTCACAGTAACCCTCACGCTTCCACGTTGGAACTTGCAAATCACTCAGCAAGCCAAAATGCGTGCGGATCAGGCCGTGGGTACGTTCATGGGCAATGATACTGGAAAGTGAGCGGATGCCACCAATATCATCGCCTCTATTGACCCAATTTTCACGCACTGAATTGCGGTTAATGATGATCGAACCCAGCGGCCGTGACAGCCCAAAGGCGCCAGAGCTTCTGAACGCAAGCAGTTTCCAGCGCCAGCCACCATCCGTCAAAAATATCTGTTTGCCATAACCAGTCGAATAAATTGTACTGCGCCTGAGAAGCGCATCAGACCGCGCGAGCACACGGTTGATTTCGGAAGAGATTGGCGCTTCGGCATAGACCGACGTATCA
Organism: Chakrabartia sp.; assembly: GCA_040079575.1. GTDB lineage: Bacteria > Pseudomonadota > Alphaproteobacteria > Sphingomonadales > Sphingomonadaceae > Aquisediminimonas. The sequence continues at coordinate 21,856 of JBEBKH010000009.1, forward strand.
CCAACAACCACTTTATGCGGCCATGCGAGAAGCTGTGGCGCAACGAAAATCAAGGCAAATGGCAGCACAATAATTGCTGTCACACTATTGATAATCCGCCATGCTTTTGATTTCGGTTTTTTGCTTTTCCAGATCATATTCAAACCCCCGCCAACAAGCCTTCTTCAGCAATCTTTCGCTTCCACGTCATTGGCGCTGATACGTGGACATTTTCGCCCATGCTATCGACCGCGACGGTCACCGGCATATCTTGCACGGTGAATTCATAAATTGCCTCCATGCCGAGATCTTCAAAGCCAACGACCTTTGACGCCTTGATCGCGCGTGAGACGAGGTAGGCTGCGCCGCCGACTGCCATCATATAGGCCGATTTGTGTTTGGCGATGCTGGCGGTGGCGGCGGGACCGCGTTCGGCCTTTCCGACACAGGCGAGCAGGCCTTGACCCAACATCATATCCATAAATTTGTCCATCCGCGTGGCCGTTGTTGGCCCCGCTGGCCCGACAATTTCGTCACGCACCGGATCGACCGGGCCGACATAGTATATCACGCGCCCCTTGAAGCTGACGGGCAGCGCTTCACCCTTGGCCAGCATATCCTGAATGCGCTTGTGCGCGGCATCACGCCCCGTGAGCATTTTACCATTCAAGAGCAAACGGTCGCCCGGTTTCCACCCTGCGACAATTGCGGGCGTCAACGTATCAAGGTCAACATGGATCGCCGCCTTGTCTGGTGTCCAATTCACATCGGGCCAATCGGACAGTTTGGGCGGTTCCAGATAGGCCGGTCCAGACCCGTCGAGGTGGAAATGCGCGTGGCGGGTCGCCGCGCAATTGGGGATCATCGCAACGGGTTTTGATGCGGCATGGGTTGGGTAATCCATGATCTTCACGTCAAGGATCGTCGCGAGCCCGCCAAGGCCTTGCGCCCCAATCCCAAGCGCGTTGACCTTGTCAAAAATCTCTATCCGCATCCGTTCAATGTCAGTTTGCGGCCCGCGCTGTTTCAACTGCGCCATATCAATATCGCCCATCAGCGATTCCTTGGCGAGTGTCATCGCCTTTTCGGCTGTCCCGCCAATGCCGATGCCCAACATCCCGGGCGGGCACCAACCCGCACCCATTTGCGGGATCATTTCCAGCACCCAATCGACGATACTGTCCGACGGATTGAGCATCTTGAACTTGCTCTTATTTTCGCTGCCCCCGCCCTTCGCCGCGACCTGAACATCAACATGTGCGCCTGGCACCATTTCCACATTCAGCACGCACGGCGTATTGTCTTTGGTGTTGACCCGCGTGAAGGCAGGATCGGCAAGGATCGATGCGCGGAGTTTGTTTTCAGGGTGGAGGTATGCGCGGCGCACACCTTCATCGACCACTTCTTGCAGCGACCGCACGCTGTCGAGCACACAGCCCTGCCCCCATTTAATGAAGACCGTGACGATGCCAGTATCCTGACACAGTGGGCGGTGCCCCTCTGCACACATGCGGCTGTTGGTCAGGATTTGTGCAATGGCATCCTTCGCCGCTGGGCCTTGTTCAGCCTCATATGCGACACCAAGCGCGCGGATATAATCCATCGGGTGATAGTAACTGATATATTGCAGCGCGTCGGCCACGCTTTCGATCAGGTCAGCTTCTTTGATAAGGATCGTCATAGGCGTGGGTTCCGGTGTGGCGGTCTGAATGTTTCAGACCGCCCTTACGCTTCACACGCCGGGATGTGCAACAATCGGCAATTGGCGAAAGCGTTTGCCGGTGGCCGCGAACAGGGCATTGGCAAGTGCAGGTGCCGCAGGCGGGACGCCGGGTTCACCGAGCCCGCCCATTGGTGCCCCGCTTTCGATGAAATGCACGTCGATGATGGCGGGAGATTCTGCCAGTTTCAGGATCGGATAATCGCCAAAATTGCTCTGAACAACCGCGCCTTTGTCCAGCGTGATCTGTTCAGCGATGGTGGCTGACAGGCCCATGATGATCCCGCCTTCAATCTGCGCCGCGCCGTTCAGCGGGTTCACCGTCGTGCCGCAATCAACCACGGCAAAAACCTTGTTCACTTTGGGGCGACCGTCCGCGCCCATCCCCGCCTCAATCACTTCAGCAACAATGGTGTTGAACGATTCGACAATGGCGATCCCGCGCCCAATGCCTGCGGGAAGAGGCGCGCCCCATCCGCTGCGCTTCGCCACCAGATCAAGCACGGCCAAATGACGCGATCCCGCCTTCAAATGGCGACGGCGAAATTCATAAGGGTCAACGCCTGCTTTTTCGGCCAGTTCATCCATGAAGGTTTCATTGTAGAACCCCTGCTGGGTACTGTTGACCGAACGCCACGGCCCATCATTCTGGTTTGATTGATAAGCAAAACGGCGGCGTGACACAGCGGGTATCGCATAGATGAAGGTCGTTTCCCCTTCGGCGGTTTCGCTTTGCACATAATCATTTTGCCAAGCAGTAATTTTGCCATCCTTGGCGATTGCAGCTTTCATCTGGGTCGACGATTGCGGGCGGTATGTGCCTTGCCGCACTTCTTCTTCGCGCGACCAGATCAGCTTGACGGGATGGGGACTTTCCATTGCCAGCTTTGTAACTTGGGCGATGATTTGGCAATTATCAGGAAAACGCCGCCCAAACCCGCCGCCCATGATCATCGGGTGAAACGTCACATCATCGCTGTCCAGATCACCCGCCTTGGCAGCCAGCATCTTCGTCGCCAGTGGATCCTGCAAGCCGCCCCATAGGTCGAGCTTACCGTCCTTAAAGTGCGCAGTCATGGCAAAGGGTTCCATCATCGCGTGATGGAGGAACGGCACACGAAAACCGGACGCATGCGTCTGCACTCCGGCAACGCCAAAGGCCGCAGCAACATCGCCGTCACCACCTTCATCTTCGGGTTTATCCGTCGTGCGCGCTTTGTCTTGGGCTGCAAACACGGTGGCAGATGACAGCGCACCGTGGCCGCCGTCGCTATATTTGGGGGAGAGCGCCTGAAGCCCCTTCAGCGCGGACCAATAGCCTGTGGCGATTACCGCAACCGCATCATCAAACTTTACAACTTTTTCGACGCCCTTGATCGCCATTGCGGGTGCGGGGTCGACGGATTGGAGTTTGCCACCGCGTACAGGGGCGGCCATGATCGTCGCAACACGCATATTGGGCAGTGCAAAATCAATCCCATATTGGGCTGATCCGTCAACCTTGGCCGGAATATCAAAACGGTGCACCGGCTTACCAATAAATTTGAAATCCTTTGCCTCTTTGAGCTTTGGTTCAAGCGAGAGTGACATTTCTGCCGCCTCGGCCGCCAATTCACCGTAGCGCAAGGCCTTGCCCGTTTTGGCATGGGACACAATATTGTCGGCCGTGGTCAATTCAGAGGTTGGCACGCCCAGCCTTTTTGCGGCTACTGCAATCAGCGCAGTCCGCGCCGCCGCGCCCACAACGCGCATACCGAATTGTCCCGTCATCCTGATCGCTGAGGATCCACCGGTCAGTTGGAGCGGATAATTGCGCGCGACCATTGAGAAACTTGCCTTTACCATGCCCGCAAGGAAGCTAGGGACCGCCATACCACCGGCTAAAAACCCTTGGCCCAGCGGCGTATTGGCAAAAGCAGTTTCGGCAGGGGCCTGTTCCACCCGCACTTTCGACCAATCAGCATCAAGTTCATCGGCAAGCATTTGTGCCAGCGCAGTTTGTGATCCCTGCCCAAAATCAATGTGGGGCGAATAGAGTGTGACGCTATCGTCAGCACCTATTTTAAGCCAGGTTGCGAAGGATACTTCGCCGTCCTTAGTTGTCAGTGTCGCAGCGCGTTTGACCGCCGAACTGTCTGCCCATTTGACCGCAAAAAGACCGCCGCCAACGACTGCTGCGCCGCCAATGAGGAAAGCTCTCCGTTTCACGCCCATCATGCCGCTCCTGCAACGGAATGGATCGCCGCACGAATGCGGGGATAGGTGCCACAGCGGCAAATGTTGGTCATCGCCGCGTCAATTTGCGCGTCACTCGGATTAGGGCTTGATTTCAAAAGCGCTGCCGCCGCCATGATCTGGCCGGACTGGCAATATCCGCACTGGGGCACTTGATGATCAATCCATGCCTGTTGCAGCTTGGACAGCGTATCTGCGCCACTCAACCCCTCAATCGTGGTGATCGATTTACCCGCAACTTCACTGATCGGAACGGTACAGGACCGCATCAGTTCGCCGTTCACATGAACGCTGCACGCCCCGCACGCCGCAATCCCGCAGCCAAATTTTGTGCCTGTCAGGCCAAGCTCTTCACGTAGGGCCCAAAGCAACGGTGTATCGGGTTCGCCTGCAAAGCTTATATCCTTGCCGTTCACTTGCGCTGCGATCACCATTTCGATCCAATCTCCATCGATTTTTGTATCTGAAGAACAATCTATCATCACAGGTTTCATAACGCTACGGGTTTAATCAGAGGAAATTGAATTTGGTCGACCACCGCGACATCATTGACAAAGCACTGGCATGGCGCGGCGCAGAACTCGCAATCGCGACCGTGATTGAAACCTGGCGCTCTGCCCCCTGCCCCGTTGGCACGCACATGTTGATCCATGCTGACGGTCGCTTTGTCGGATCAGTATCGGGGGGCTGTGTCGAGGGTGATGTTCTCGAAACTGCTGCTGCCATTATCGCAGGTGCAGGCCCTGCGCTCAAACGCTACGGCGTCGCCGACGGAGCAGCATGGGAGGTTGGGTTGCCATGCGGCGGTGACATCCTTGTGCTTGTTCAAGCCGTGCGAGACGACGCATTTCCGTCCGATCTCTTTGTGCAGATGGATGCAGCGCGGACGGCAGGAAAAAGCCTCACCATTGGAACTACGCTTGATACCGGCATTAGCAGCGTTGGTGCAGGGCCATTCTCCAATATTTATGCCCCGCCGCGCCGTTTGCTGATTGTCGGCGCAGTGGAAATTGCCCGCACACTGGCTCGTCTCGCGTGCGACATCGGATTTGACGTGACGGTGATTGATCCTCGCGCGCGTTTCCTCACCCCAGACCGCTTTCCTGGGGTTATGCTTGATGATCGTTGGCCCGATGACGCTATCACCGCGCTGCGCCCCGATGACCGGACGGCCGTTGTCACACTCAGCCATGACACCAAGATTGATGACCCCGCCCTTGCCGCAGCACTTGTGTCGTCAGCCGCCTATGTCGCGGCACTGGGGTCTAAATCATCGCATGCGGCGCGTTTGGTTAGGCTGCGACAACACGGGTGCACAGAAGAACAGCTCGCGCGGATTGAGGGCCCTGCTGGCATGACCATCAATGCGATCAGCGCACCCGAAATTGCACTGTCCATCGCCGCAGGCATGGTCCGGACATTCAATCATGGCCGCCGCTAACATCATCGGCGTGTTGCTTGCCGCAGGCGCTGGATCACGTTTTGGGGGCCGCAAGGGGGAGGCGATGTTGGCTGGGAAAATGGTTGCCGAACATGCGGCAAAACCCTTGGCTGCTATGAATTTTTCTCGCAGTTACGCCGTCTGTGATCCCGGCCACACAGCACTCTGCACAGGTTTAGAGGCGCTTGGTTTTACACTCATCGCCAACCATAGGCCAGACTTGGGGCTGTCCCATTCGCTGTCCCTTGCCGCACAGATGGCATTACAGGTGCGTGCGGATGCGCTGATGATCTGTCTGGCTGATATGCCCTTTGTCACACGCGCACATTTGGATGCACTGGCGCGCACTTTTGGTGCAGGCAATCACATCAATTGCGTTACATCCATCGCGGGAACCGTGCGTATGCCACCTGCGATTTTTCCAAAATCACTCTTTTCCGAACTAGCAGACCTGTCTGGCGATTCGGGCGCGCGGGGGTTTCTGCGAAACGCCGTTGCCGTTGCGGTGGACGCGGATATGCTTGCCGATATTGACACGCCAGATGATCTTGCTGACGCTGAATTGCGGATCATCCGCGCAGACTGATCCGCCTACAAAATATATTTTTATTTTGGCCTGTTCCCCTTGTCATTTGAAAATGCGGCGTGTGACCGCGCGTCGCTGCGCTGCAGCACCAAATTTGCGCCACGAAGCGACTCACAATTGCGACGAACTGAGTCGCCAAAATGTCATTAACCTCTTGCGTCTCAAACCAGTTCAGGCACTATAGATAGTGGCAAGGCCGGGGGGCAACCCAACAGATAGTATGCCGCGACGGGCGACGCATTTGCGGCGCGGGTTGGGATTGTGTCTGTGGGCAGCGGGGATTGGAGAAAATACTCCACACCGGCCCGGCAAAAAATGCTACGGTGGGCGCTTGCGCCGCGAATCGAACGCGTGACGAACATTTATAAAACAAATATAGAACGCGTGGTGGCGCGACATTGGGGTGAAGAGCATGGATTTTCGGGATAGCGGTGCAGGAGTTGTGGGTGATGATGACGTGGCAACAGCTGTAAAAGAAGCCCCCGCCGCCCACGGAAAGGGCGAAGCGACCGGTGAGGGATCATCCCGTGTGTCCGCGCCTTATCCGCTTGAGATTGACCGGTCACGCGATGCCCTTCTGACCGAATTTGGCAAGGAAACCCTGCGCGACCGTTATCTGCTTCCGGGCGAAAGCTATCAGGATTTGTTCGTCCGCGTGGCAAGCGCCTATGCCGATGATGCGGTCCATGCCCAGCGCGTTTACGATTATATCTCAAAACTATGGTTCATGCCCGCCACCCCGATCCTGTCCAACGGTGGCACTGGCCGCGGCCTGCCGATCAGTTGCTACCTCAATTCGGTTGATGATAGCCTTGAAGGCATCGTCAACACATGGAACGAAAATGTCTGGCTCGCCAGCAAGGGCGGCGGCATCGGCACCTATTGGGGCCATGTCCGCGGCATTGGCGAACCTGTTGGTCTGAACGGCAAAACCAGCGGTATCATTCCGTTCGTGCGCGTGATGGACAGCCTCACGTTGGCGATCAGCCAAGGCAGTTTGCGGCGCGGATCGGCTGCGGTCTACCTCGACATTGATCATCCTGAAATCGAAGAATTCCTTGAAATTCGCAAAGCATCGGGCGATTTCAACCGCAAGGCACTGAACCTCCACCACGGCGTGCTCCTGACTGACGCTTTCATGGAAGCTGTGCGCAGCGGCGACGAATGGAACCTCAAATCCCCCAAGGATGGCTCCACGCGTGCCACCGTTGACGCGCGCAGCCTGTTCCAGAAATTGGTTGAAACCCGCCTTGCCACCGGCGAACCCTATATCGTATTCGGCGATACGGTGAACCGCGCCATGCCGCGCCACCACCGCGAACTCGGTTTCAAAGTCACTACCTCCAATCTGTGCAGCGAAATTACACTCCCGACGGGTCGCGACCATCTGGGGAATGACCGCACTGCGGTCTGTTGCTTGTCATCGCTCAATCTCGATACATGGGATGAGTGGAAGGATGACAAGCGTTTCATCGAGGATGTCATGCGCTTCCTCGACAATGTCCTGACCGACTATATCGACCGCGCGCCGCCCGAAATGGCCCGCGCAAAATATTCAGCCAGTCGTGAGCGTTCAGTAGGCTTAGGCGTTATGGGGTTCCACAGCTTCCTCCAAGCGCGCGGTCTGGCGTTTGAAGGCGCGATGGCAAAGTCGTGGAACCTCAAAATTTTCAAACATGTGTCCCAAGGTGTCAACGAAGCGTCGATGCTGCTCGCCACCGAACGCGGTGCCTGTCCTGACGCCGAAGAACGCGGCGTGATGGAGCGTTTCAGCTGCAAGACCGCAATTGCGCCAACCGCATCGATCAGCATCATCTGCGGCGGAACCAGCGCGTGCATCGAACCGATCCCGGCCAATATCTACACCCACAAAACGCTGTCGGGCAGCTTTTCCATCCGCAACCCGCATTTGGAACGGCTGTTGTCGGATAAAAGCAAGAACAGCGATAACATCTGGAACTCCATCCTTGAACAGGGCGGCAGTGTTCAGCATCTTGATTTCCTGTCGGCTGAAGAAAAAGACGTGTTCAAAACCAGCTTTGAAATCGATCAACGCTGGTTGATTGAACTCGCGGCGGACCGCACGCCCTATATTGATCAGGCCACCAGCCTCAACCTCTTCATCCCCGCCGACGTGGAGAAATGGGATCTGCTCATGCTCCATTTCCGCGCATGGGAATTGGGTGTGAAATCGCTTTACTATCTCCGTTCCAAATCGATCCAGCGCGCAGGCTTTGCCGGCGGGGTCGAAGCGGACAACACCATCGACCTCAAACAGATTGAGGTTGAAGTGAAGGATTATGACGAATGCTTGGCGTGTCAGTGACGGGGTCACTGAAAATCGAAACATTCGGCGTGCGGGCTTTGCCTCGCTCCACATACCAAATTTGAACCAAGGAACGAAGACCATGTCCCTTACCGAAGCCCGTGCCCAATATAAGCCCTTTGAATATCCTTGGGCCTATGATTTCTGGAAACGCCAACAGCAAATCCACTGGATGCCAGAGGAAGTGCCCTTGGGCGAGGATTGCCGCGATTGGGCGCAGAAACTGACCGATCATGAACGCAATTTGCTCACGCAGATTTTCCGCTTCTTCACGCAGGCCGATATTGAGGTGCAGAATTGCTACCACGAACATTATGGCCGCATTTTTAAGCCAACCGAAATCAAGATGATGCTCGCGGCGTTTTCCAACATGGAAACCGTGCACATAGCCGCTTATTCGCATTTGCTCGACACGATCGGCATGCCCGAAAGCGAATATGGCATGTTCCTCCAATATGAGGAAATGAAGAATAAGCATGATTATCTGAACACGTTCGGCGTCGAAAATGATCAGGACATTGCCCGCACGCTCGCCATGTTCGGCGGCTTTACCGAAGGGCTGCAACTGTTCGCGTCGTTCGCAATGCTGATGAACTTCCCGCGCTTTAACAAGATGAAGGGCATGGGGCAGATTATCAGCTGGTCGGTCCGCGATGAAAGCCTCCACTGCGAAGGCATTACGCGCCTGTTCCACGCCTTCACCAAGGAACGCGACTGCCTGACCAAGGCGGTCAAGGACGATATTCTCGATTGCTGCCAAACGACCGTGCGGTTGGAGGACGCCTTCATCGATCTCGCGTTTGAACAGGGCCCTGTCGCGGGAATGACGCCCAAGGAGATCAAGAAATATATCCGCTACATCGCCGATTGGCGTTTGGGTCAGCTTGGTTTCAAACCGATGTTCATGATCGACGAACATCCCCTGCCCTGGCTCGCCCCGCTGCTCAACGGCGTGGAACATGCCAACTTCTTCGAAACCCGCGCGACCGAATATTCAAAAGCCGCAACGCGCGGCAATTGGAACGAAGTCTGGGATTCGTTTGATCGCCGTGGTTCAGCCAAAGCGGCAAATGATGCCGGCGCGGTGGTGATCGATGTGCCAGAAGCGGATATGTTTGAACAAGCCGGGGTTGCGGCGGAATAGGGCAGAGGGCGCTTTTAGGTAATTCGGACAGATTTCGTTTGGCGACAATCTGAGTGCCTGCCCCATGCTTGACGCGAACAATCAAAGAACATAGACCGAATGAAAGCGGGAGTGAGTAATGCGGTCAATCGAATTTTGCGCTGGCGCGGGCGGTCAAGCTCTTGGCCTTGAACAAGCAGGATTCAATCATTCTGCGCTCATCGAAATTGAATCCGATTACGCCAAAACACTTATTCTCAACCGACCGAATTGGGACGTCCGGACGGAAGACATGAACGCCTTTGATGGCCGTCCGTTTGCTGGTGTGGATTTGTTTGCAGCCGGCCTTCCTTGTCCTCCTTTTTCGATGGCTGGAAAGCAATTGGGCGAGAAGGACGAGCGCAATCTTTTCCCAGCGGCCATTCGCCTCATCGACGAAATTCGTCCGCGCGCAGTAATGATCGAAAATGTTAGGGGGTTTCTGTCTGCCGTATTTGAGGATTATCGCGGGCAATTGAAGGCACAACTCAAGAAGCTCGGCTATACTGTTGATTGGCGGCTGCTCAACGCTTCAGATTTCGGCGTGCCGCAATTACGTCCTAGAGTTGTGATTGTCGCGATACGCAATGACATGGCGGATGTATTTGATTGGCCAACGCCCCAGCCACATAACCCAAAAACGGTTGGTGAAACACTTCATGATCTAATGGCCGAAAATGGTTGGCACGGTGCGCGTCGCTGGGCTGATCGTGCGAATGAAATTGCACCTACCGTAGTTGGTGGATCCAAAAAGCACGGTGGCCCTGACTTGGGGCCAACGCGCGCACGGCAAGCTTGGGCCTCGCTCGGTGTGGAGGGCAGAACCATTGCCGATGTAGCGCCTGACGCTAATTTCGTTGGCATGCCGCGCCTGACCGCACGCATGGTCGCGCGCATTCAGGGTTTTCCCGACGATTGGCAATTTCATGGCCGCAAAACGTCAGCCTACCGCCAAATCGGCAATGCGTTTCCGCCCCCCGTCGCCAAGGCCGTTGCCAAAAACATGATGATCGCACTTTCAGTCAACAGACTGTTTTCTGTGAAAGCGGCATGAATGAATTTCTTTGCTGACAGTGGCTATCGTGCGCTTTCAAATGACCATCAAGACTATGAAGACCTATTCGCCATCGAGCACGATTTGTTGAAAGCTGTTGGCGGGAAATCGTTGTTCGATGAAAAACTCCGCAGTTTTTTTCGTTCGGCCATCGATGAAGTTATCGATACGGCGCGAACCGGGCGGTTCTTTTTCAAAGACCTCGAAAAAACCGAGAAGACCTATCTTGGTACCAAGTTTGAGATTTTGCTGCGCGATTGGCTGCAAGTCCCGCGGGGCGTTTTGCTTGACCTTTTGATTGGTGGACGTGAGGTTGACGTTAAATCGACCACCGGCGGTGGCTCGGGCTGGATGATCCCACCCGAAGCGCTGGATCAATTTTGTATATTGTTGCGTGTCAATGAAGCTCTCGCCAAGTGTGCTGTTGGTATTGCTCGGGCACGCCCCGCTTATTTGCGTGCTGGAGAAAATCGAGATGCAAAAACCTCATTTTCGGCAGCAGGAACAAAAAATATCTGGTGGCTCGTCTCCGACTTTGACTACACTCCCAATTTTTGGTCGGGTATTGATGATGAAATTCGCCAAAAGATTATGAACAGCGGCAAAGGAACAAAGCGTCTAGCTGCTCTTTTCCAACATTGCCATGGAATGCCGGTTTCGCGGGTTCAGGTCGCAGCGATTGCTGCGCAGGATGATTTTATGAAGCGATTGCGCAAAAATGGTGGAGCGCGCGACATCCTTGCGCCGATGGGAATTGCCATATTATATTCCGAAACAGATCGTGATTTGATGTATCAGCTTGGCCTTTCTTTCGGTTACCGCGAATTTATCTCACATCGCCCTACAGATAAACTTCAAGAAAAGTTGTTGCGTGATGCAGGAAAAATTAACTAGTTTAGCATCACTTGAAGCTATCCCCACACTATCATGTGTAACCTCTACCGCCTCGACAGGCCGACACGCGATATTGCGATGATCTTTGATGCTGACCCCGGGGTTGATCCGTGGGACGGGGGTTATGTCGCGCCGGGGAAATTTGCGCCGGTGATTACGGGCGATATCCGCGCGCGGATCATGCCGGCGCGCTGGGGTTTTCCGCCGCCGCCAAACGCCACGGGCAATCGGCTGGTTACCAACGTTCGCAATCTTGAAAGCCCGTTCTGGATCGGCACGCACAAACATCCAGAGCTGCGCTGCCTTGTCCCCGTCACCCGGTTTCAGGAATGGTCGGGTGAAAAGGGGGCAAAGCGACAGCATTGGTTTGAAGTGCCATCACAACCCGTCTTCGCCTTTGCCGGTATCTGGCGCGATGACGGGGAAATGCGCAGCTTTGCCTTCCTGACCACAGAGCCCAACGCCTTGATCGAACCGGTCCATCCAAAGGCGATGCCGCTGATCCTCCACCCCGAAGATCATGATGTCTGGCTCCGCGCGGACTGGAAACTGGCACAGCGGCTGGTTGAACCCTATCCCAGTCAGCTGATGGGCGAAGTCGCGCCAGTCTCAGTGGGGAGGAGCGACGCCCCTACCCCGCCAACCGCATCTTAAAGAATGCCAGAATTTCATCGCGTGCCGCGCGAGTGGGCTCGCCGTCTTGATCGATCAGGTGGATTGTGGTGACGCTATGTGGGTTCTTCATCGGGCTATTCGGGTTGGCCGCGCTGTCGGGCAGGACACGGGGCTGGAACCGGTCGCCAAGCGCCGCCTCATATGCGGCAAAGCGCGCAGCCTTGCAGAATTTATCGCCTTCAAAACGGTAAGCGAGCACGGTTAAATCCTCCGCCTCCAACCGCGCCTTAACCGCTGCCAATTCGTCGGACGCAATGTGCATGCCACCCTCATCACTCAGCGGGAGGGAAGGTTGCGACAGAACGGGCGCGAGCACCGCTTTTTCAAGCATCATCGACAACGCGAAATTGCCGGTGAAGCACATGCCAATCGCGCCGACGCCTTTGCCACCACTTTCAACATGCGCCTGCGCCGCGAGTGCGCGCAGCCATTGAGTGACGGGGCTTGACGCATTGGCGGAAAAGGCACGGAACTCTGCACTGATGCATCCGCGCGCAATCGTCAGCAACGCACGCGGGGCGGACGGTACCGCGCCGTCAATTCCGTATAAATGCGGCATATAGACTGTGAACCCCGCGTCCCGCACCCAGCGGGCAAAGCGGGCAACATGCGGGCTGATCCCCGGCATTTCCGCCATCACAATCACCGCTGGACCCGTGCCCGCAACATAGACACGCTTGGTTTTATTGAGGAGCGTGATCGCGCGCGCGTCGAAATCTTCAAGCGGGTCACTCTGGTTCATGGGACGGTGGGGCATGCTTCAAATCTCCAATTTTGCTGTGACTTCGTCACCTTCTCCAATGCCTTCGCGCTTGCGCACATCGGCCTTGAGCGGAAGGAGGTAGCCGCCCAATTTGCTCGCGCGGAAAAGCGATGTCTTCCACCGCGTCTCGCCAATCGTTGCCCATACCGGCACGGACCCAAAACCGCGCGCATTTTCAAAGGCAATAAACCGGATTTCAGCAGCGACTGTCCCTTCCACCCGCAAGAAATACCACGATCCTTTGGCTGGTGGTTCGGGATGCCATAACCAAGCGGGGCCGGTAACTGTAAAAATGCCTTCGTCATTCATGGCCTCTATCCTTGACGAGATTGGAATGAGGGTCAATTGCTCTTATGTCTTTGAAAGGATTATCAATGCCGCTGCTCTATGATGCCCCAAACCCCGCCCCCAATCCGCGCCGGGTGCGCATCTATCTGGCAGAAAAGGGCATCAGCGTGCCGACCCAGTCGCTGTCGATCATCCAGGGCGAACATAAAGCACCTGAATTCACTGCCAAATATCCGCCAGGGCAATTGCCCGTGCTTGCACTCGATGATGGGCGAATGATCGGAGAAAGCGTGTCGATTTGCCGCTTCTTTGAGGCTCTGCATCCTGATCCGCCTTTGTTTGGCACAGGGGCGGTTGAAATTGCCGAGGTCGATATGTGGATCCGGCGCGTTGAAATGACACTGATGATCCCCATCGGGCACATCTGGATGCACACCCATCCTTTCACCGCGCGCGTCGTCAAACCGCAATATACCGAATATGGCGAAAGCAATCGCCCGCGCGCTACAGATGCAATGCGTCGTTTCGATACTGCCTTGTCCGGTCAAGACTTTTTGGCGGGGGATCGCTATTCAATGGCGGACATTATCCTGCTGACAACGCTCGATTTTGCCACCTTCATTGGTGTGCCGATGCCAGAGGATTTGCCTGCCCTTCATGATTGGCACAGCCGCATGTCGGCGAGGCCAAGCGCTGCTGCTTAAAAAAACCCCAAAATTGAGGCATTTTCCTGTTGTGCAGCGCAGCAGTCCAGTGCAGCATGGGGACAATGGCAAAACATCCGTTCTTTGATGAAATTTACGGCACTTCGGGCGGCAAAACGCCGCGCCCGGGCTTTGAAAAGCTGGCCCAGTGGTTAAGCGAAACTGGCACGGAAGAACTGCGCGCGCGCCAAGGGGCCGCCGAAACCGCATTCCGCCAGTTGGGGATCACCTTTGCGGTTTACGGTGATGATGATGCCGCCGAACGGATTATCCCGTTCGATATTGTCCCGCGCTTGTTCACAGCACCCGAATGGTCACGGCTTTCATCAGGGCTTGAACAGCGGGTTCACGCGCTCAACGCTTTCATGCAGGACGTTTACGGTGATCGCAAAATCCTAAAGGCAGGCATCATCCCAGAGGAACTGATCCTCGCCAACAGCCAATTCTGCATCCCTATGGTTGGGCATAAGCCACCACACGGCATATACACGCACATCAGCGGGATTGATCTGGTCCGCACCGGGCCAGATGAATTCTACATTTTGGAGGATAACGCACGCACCCCGTCGGGCGTATCCTATATGATGGAAAACCGCGAAGCGATGATCCGGCTGTGCCCCGAACTGTTTGAACTGCTGCCGATCCGCCCAGTTGATTGTTATGCGGATAATCTGCGTGCGATGATGGTATCCGTCGCGCCGCCGCGTTCAGGGAGCAATCCGGTGTGCGTCCTGCTGACCCCAGGCCGGTTCAATAGCGCTTATTATGAACACAGCTTCTTGGCAGACAATGTCGGGATCGAATTGGTTGAGGCCGCCGATTTGCAGGTCGATGATGATGTCGTCTGGATGATGACCATCGAAGGCCGCAAACGTGTCGATGTCATCTACCGCCGTATTGATGATGATTACATTGACCCGCTGGTGTTCCGTCCGGATTCAATGCTGGGCGTGCCGGGGCTGATGGCGGCCTATTTCGCGGGCAATGTCACCATCGTCAACGCGCCGGGCACAGGCATTTCGGATGATAAAGCGATCTACAGCTATATGCCCGAAATCGTCCGTTTCTATTCTGGCGAAGAAGCAAAGCTCCCAATTGTGGAGACATGGCGGTGTCGTGAACCCGCCGCACTCCAATATGTTCTCGACCATATGGCCGAATTGGTGATCAAGCTGGTTGATGGGTCTGGCGGATACGGGATGCTGGTCGGGCCTGCATCCACCAAACAGCAGATAGCTGATTTTCGTCGCGCACTCCTCGCCGAACCGCACCGCTATATTGCGCAACCCACACTCGCACTATCGACTGTCCCGACGCTGGTTGAAGCAGGCATAGCTCCGCGCCATGTCGATTTCCGTCCCTTCGTCCTGTCCGGCAGCAATGGCACCGTCATTACACCAGGTGGGCTGACCCGCGTTGCACTCGCCGAAGGATCACTTGTGGTCAATTCAAGCCAAGGCGGCGGCACCAAAGACAGTCTTGTCCTCCACGATACGGGCAACGCCTGATGCTCAGCCGCACCGCATCCTCGCTCTACTGGCTTGGCCGCTATATTGAGCGTGCCGAATTCACGGGACGGTTGGTTGAAGCCACGGTTCGGCTCGACGCAATGTCGGCGCGTCCTGCGGGTGAAGGCGCATGGGCAGGCGCACTCGCAGTGGTCGGCGCAGAAAGTCGTTTCGCTGCGACAGGGCATGCGATCAGCCAAAAGCATGTCAGCCAATTTCTGACGCTTGACCCGCTTAATAGCGGATCTGTACGCTGCTGTATCGACGCCGCACGCGACAATGCCCGTGCGGTGCGCACCGCACTTTCACGTGACGCTTGGGAATCGATCAACCGTGCATGGCTCGGCCTGCACCGCCGCAGCAAAGCCGGCGACACACAGGCGACAATAAGTTTGGTCGAAGGTGTGGTGACAGAGGCACGGGCATTTGAAGGTGCGATGCACCGGATGCTGCGCAACGAAGCGCATTGGTTGATGCGGTTAGGCATGGCGATGGAGCGCGGTGATAACAGTGCGCGGCTGATCGATGTCAAATATCATTTGCTGCTGCCACAGGGCGAAAGCGTGGGCGGCCCCATTGACCGCGATCAATGGACCACCATCCTTCACACTGTGTCCGCGGTCACCGCCTACCGTTGGCTTTACCGTGACGGTTTGCGCCCGTCCTCTGTCGCAGAAATGTTAATCCTGCGCACTGAAATGCCGCGCTCCCTTGCGGCATCGGCAGAGGAAGTTGTGTTGATGCTCAACGCCATCGGTAAATTAACAGGGATGCAGGGCGAAGCCGACCGGCTAGCGCGCACGCGCCAACTCTCGCTTGGGCGGCGGCACATTAACAGCATCATCATCGGCGGATTGCACGAATTTCTGGGCGAATATATTGTGGGCAACGCCGCACTTGATCAGGCCATTGCCAAACAGTTCCGGTTTCCCTGATCATGCAAATTTACGTCAACCACATCACCTCATACCGGTTCAGTCAGCCCCAATCACGGCTGATCCAATTGCTGCGCGTGACGCCGATCAGCTATGCCGGCCACAATGTCCTAGAATGGTCAATCGATGTTGATTGCGATGCGCGATTGCGGACATCGGCTGACGGGTTCGGCAATATCGTCACCATGTTGTATCTGGATGGCTCAGTCAGCGCGCTGCGCATCACAAATCGCGGGACGGTTCTGACCGAAAACCGTGCTGGACTCATCAGTGGTATTATCGAAACATTGCCGCCTGTTGCCTATACACGAACGTCCCCGCTGACCGGAAAGGACGATGCGATTTGCGCTCTGGCGACGCTCATTCAATCGCGCCACACAAGTCAGGTTGATATGCTCCACGCGCTGATGAAGGCGATCCGCGACAAAATGCGCTTTGAAATTGGCGAGCCTTCTATCGACCGCACTGCCGCCACTGCCTTCGCACAAGGACACGGTGTGTGTCAGGATTTTGCCCATATCTTCTGCGTCGCCGCACGTAGTATTGGCATCCCGGCGCGCTATGTGTCAGGACATCTGGTGATCCGCGAAGGCATCGCCCCACAAAATGCGTCACATGCCTGGGTAGAAGCCTATGTCAGCGACCTTGGCTGGGTCGGATTTGATGTCACCAACGGCGTCTGTCCTGATGATGGTTATGTCCGCGTTGCAATCGGGCTGGACTATCAGGGTGCTGCACCGCTATCGGGCATGCGTGTCGGGGGCGGGGCGGAGGAAATGGACGTGCATGTTCAAGTCACTCAGTCTGGGCAGCAGAGCCAAAATTAAACAGATGGGGATGGTCGCAGTTCAATGACCTATTGTGTTGGATTAATGTTAAAAGACGGCCTCGTCATGGTCGCGGACACCCGCACCAATGCGGGCGTTGACGATATTTCAATTTACCGCAAACTCCATATTGTTGACGAAAGTGACGGGCGCTTGGTCGTCGCATTGACCGCAGGCAACCTTTCGGTCACCCAGCTCGTGCTATCCTTGCTAAAAGAGGGCCTTGCGCCCTTAACCGAGGGCGGACCGCGCCGATGGGTCCGTGACGCGCCATCGATGTTCAGTGTCGCGCAACTGTTCGGCGAAGCCATATTGATCGCCACACGCGAAATGCAGGAAACATTGGAGGCTGCCCAAGTCGCATCTTCGGTCTCATTCTTGCTCGGCGGACGTGTCAGCGGCGGGGCGCTCATCCTTTATCAAATTTATGATGTCGGCAATTTCATCACCTGCGGCGAAGACAAGCCCTATCTCCAAATCGGCGAAGGTAAGTTTGGTAAACCCATTCTCGACCGCGCACTGCAATATGACACGGCGCTTGATGAAGCAGTTAAGGTCGCGCTGATTTCATTTGATTCGACGATCCGTTCCAACCTTGCCGTAGGTCGTCCGCTTGACCTGATCGTGGTCCCGGGCGACACCAATCTGCCGGTCATCAAACGCCGGATTGAGGCCGATGACCGCTATTTTAATGACCTTTCCGCACGCTGGGGAATGTTGTTGAACGAAGCGCGCGCGACCATCCCTGATCCGCCGTTTATGCGGGATGTGGTTTGAGGGGATAACGGCAGCTTGCAGCACATTCGTGTGCTTCATTATGCCTCAAAATCTGACGGACAGAGACGCTTTGCTTGCTTGTCATTCTTTCAACTGACACCACGCTGTCATGAGCGTTGTAATAGAGGGAGTGTTAGGCAACAAGGAGGCCTCACAGATGAACAACAAAATGGTTATGGAAGTCGTAACGTTTCGCGCAAATTCAGGCATCAATGTGAAAGAAATGTCAGATGCCGCCCAAGCAATAAACCCTTGGTTAGAAACACAACCAGGGTTCATTAGCCGAAGACTTGGAATAAATCACGATGGAAATTGGATAGAAGTGATTTCGTGGCGAAATATGGAGAGCGCCGAAGCCGCATCGGCAAATATGATGAGGGCTGAAGGCGCAGGAGCGTTTATGGATGCGATAGACAAATCCAGCATCACCATGCATCACTATGATGTGGTCGTAGCGCTCTAAAATATGCGACGCGCCGACCGCCTCTTTGCCATAATTCAAACATTAAGGGGCGGGCGGTCGCGGCGGGCAGAGGATATTGCCCAAATATTGGAGGTATCACCCCGCACCATTTATCGCGATATTGCTGATTTACAGGCACAAAATGTCCCTATCGATGGGGAACGCGGCGTTGGTTACATTCTGCGAGACGATTATTTCCTACCCCCGCTCCGACGGACTCGATTGGAAATGGAGGCGTTGTCGTGGGGTGTTGCATTTGTCGCGACCCACGGTGACGATGCGCTATCTGCAGCTGCGCAAGAATTGGCGATTAAGCTTCGTTCGGCCTCGCCGAGTGCTGTTCATCATCAACCTTCAGCTTCTGCTCACGGCAATAAGCTTAACATGCGCGGCCGAGCGCAGTTAAAAATACTACGTGAGGCCATTATGGAACGCCAAAAAATCGGCCTTACCTATTGTGCGGCTGACGGCGCGCTAACAGAGCGGATTCTTAGGCCGCTTGGTCTTGAGCATTGGGGACAAGTCTGGACGTTAACGGCATGGTGTGAATTGCGCGATAGTTTCCGTGTTTTTCGCATTGATCGCATCGATAGTCTCATCAAGCATGATATCAAATTTCGAGACGAACCCGGCAAGACAATGTCTGACTATATTCAAAGCCTGTCTGTCGAAAAATGACCTTTGATTTGTGCTGCTGAATATTGATTTCAAATTCTAAAAATTGAAAACGTGGCCACCGCAAAACAAAACCCCGCCAGCGGCAACGCTGACGGGGTTTTATATTACAAATGCGCGCGCTTATTCGGCGACGTCATCCGCTGTGAAGTTTTCACCCACAACCGCACCC
>JBEBKH010000010.1:0-40784 GCA_040079575.1 Chakrabartia sp.
CTGAAAAACGCGTGCGTGATGTTCTGGCTGATGGTGGCGATGGGATTGAAGTGCGCGGGATTAAAAAGCACATCCAAGGGTATCTGAAGGAATTTCTGTTCGATCCGAATATGACCGACGCGCGGATCGGGACGCTTTCTGGTGGTGAACAATCGCGATTGCTGTTGGCGCGTGAATTTGCGCGGCCGTCGAACTTGCTCGTGCTGGATGAGCCGACCAACGATCTTGATCTCGAAACGTTAGACTTACTGCAAGAGGTTATCTCTGATTATGATGGCACCGTCCTGATTGTCAGCCATGACCGCGACTTCCTTGATCGTACAGTAACGCTGACACTGGGATTGGACGGGTCGGGCAAGGTTGATATTGTCGCCGGCGGCTATGCAGAATGGGAACGGCAACGTACGCCCAGAAGTGGGAACGCCAAGAAAACGACTGCCAAGGCCAGTGCCATGGGAACACCGCAGGTTAAGACCAAACTTAGCTATAAAGACCAGCGTGACTATGATCTTCTGCCAAAGCGGATTGAAGAGATTGACGCCGCAATTGTCCGTGATGAAGCCTTACTGGCGGACGGTACGCTCTATGCCCGCGATCATGCAAAGTTTGTCGCATTGACCAAGGCGATTGAGGATGCGCGCGCTGAAAAAGATGAAGCTGAAGAACGGTGGCTAACCTTGGCCGAACAGGTCGAGGCTTTGGGCGTTTCATAAAAAGTGGTCCGGCAAAGCACGCGCCGGACCACCATTTGCAACCCTTGGGAGGTCATTGCAAAATAGAGATCATACGGGAGGGCTTAATCTCTATCAATTTAGTAGAATATAAAATGGGATCAGGATCAAGCGTCCAGCGCCGGACTGTGCGCCTGATGCGTTAAAGTGCTTTTCCCGCCCGCCCTGCGATTTCAATGGCATAATGCCAAGCGATCCGGCCAGAGCGTGCGCCGCGCTGTGCCGCCCATAAAAGCGCATCTGCGGGGTCAAAGGGGATGCCAATATGTGCGGCATATCCAGCGACCATCGCCAGATATTGATTCTGATCACAGACGTGGAATCCAAGGCTCAACCCAAAACGGTCGGCGAGCGCGAGTTGATCGTCGACCACATCACGCGGGTTGATCGCGCTTGCTTGTTCCTCACTGTTGCGCGGTAAGATGTGGCGGCGGTTGGAGGTGACATAGAGCCGGACGTGCGAAGGACGCGCCGCGACGCCGCCATCAAGGACTGAGCGCAAATGACGCGTGGCATCACCATTGCTTTCAAAGCCAAGGTCGTCGAAAAAAACGATCGTTGGTCGGTCATCCTTTGCCAGCAAAGCAAACAAACTTGGCAAGCTGGCCAAATCTTCGCCTGATGCTTCGACAAGGCGGAGCGTAAGATTTTCTTTGACGAGGGCAGCAACAGTCGATTTCACCAATGCTGATTTTCCAGCGCCTCTTGCGCCCCACAGCAATATATCATGAGCACCGTATCCCGACGCCAAACGCCGCCCATTTTCAAGCAGGGCGGCCTTTTGCGCGTCGATCCCGCATAATAAAGCGATGTCTAAAGGACTGAAATTAGGCACATTCTGTAGCGCCTTGCCATTCCAGCGATAGGCTGGCGCGGTCCCCAGAAGCGTTGTTTCGACAGGGGGAGACAAGCGTTCCAAGGCAAGCGCAATGCGTTCAAATATGTGATGTGTGTCGGTCATAGGCTGAACGCTATGCGCGGTTTTGGGCCGCAATCATAGAGCAGAGAGTAAGGCTGCCGCCGCCTTGTGCTCTTGAAAGTCAGGGGCCAACAGCACGCGTTGCAAAGCCACGCGTGCTTCGGCTTTGCGGCCCATTTTGGCATAGGCCTGTGCGAGCTGATACCGCAGGCCAGCATGACTTGGTGCAATCGCGCAGGCTTTTTCAAGCAATGCTGTCCCCGTTTTTTGATCATGCTCTGTTTTGAATAATATCCACCCGAATGTCCCCACAATGGCTGGGTTATTGGAAGCGAGATTATAAGCGGTTTTGGCATAAGCAAGCGCGCGTTCTTCATCCTGTGTGTTCAAATATGACCAAGCGAGATTGTTGAGGATGAGCGCGTCACGGTGCCCCAACCTTCCTTTGACGGTTTCCAAAGTGGTGGCCGCGCTTGCCCATTGTTTGGACGCCATAAAATAATCAGCAGCCAGTATTTTTGCCGCAATGCTGCGCGGATTTTGGCTCATGTAGAGGTTTAGTGCGCGTAAGGCGCTGGGCGAATCCCCCGATTTTTGCAGCGCGCTGATCAGACGCAGCGCCGTGTTTTCAGAAAATTTTATGCTTGCCGCCTTTTGATATGCCGCCACCGCATCAGCATGACGACCGAGTAAAGCATAGCTGTCACCCACCAATACGGAGGCATCCGGCGCACCGGGGTTCTGGGTCTGAAGCCGCACTGCCTGCGCAAGCGCCTCCTCAGCGCGGCCTGATGCGGCAAGCCCAGTGATATAGGGGATTGCTGTTGCAGCGTTGCCGGGTCGATTGGCATTATCCATTGCAAGCCTGTCGAGCGATCTGCGCGGTGCAAAGGGGGATGGTTCTGCCCGCGCAGGATAGGCCGCCCGGTCCAGATAACGCGCCGCTTCGCTGCGCTCTCCGGCTGCTTCATAGGCTCTGCCAACGATAGACAGGGTGTAACTGTCTGCATCTCCGCGCTCCGCAATGGGGAGCAGTGTTTCCAGCGCCGCGTTCAGATCTCCGGTGCGTGACAGTGCAGCACCCAATAAACGGCGCACTTTAAGATTCTCCGGCTGCAGCGCCAGCAGCGGTTTCAAGCGATTTATGGCTTGTTCGTCAGCACCTGATTGAATTTCAAGAATGGCTCTGACCAGCATAACGGCGGGCACTGTTTCGAGTTGATCACCAATTTTGTAAAGCAAGGCGCGGGCAAGATCAGGATTATTTGCGCGCGCCGCAAGCACCGCTTGCAGATAAAAGGCGCGTGGATTTTTGGGATCAAGCGATAAAATTTTTCGGGTCACGGTGAGCATGTCACGGTTGCGGCCTGCATCCCCCAATGTTGCCGCCAGCTCTGACATCGCATTGATGTTATTGGGGTCGATCAAAAGTGCGCGCTCAAACCAAGGGATAGCGGCAATCAATCCATATTGTGACCGCAAAAGTTCCCCTGTGAGGATCAGCCCGTCAACATTGCGCGGATCATATTGCATGGCCAGCGATGCGGCCTCAATGGCGCCTGCTTGGTTGCCGGTTTGCATCCGAAAGCGGCCAATATCAGACCAGAGGATCGATGCGCGCGGGGTCAGGGTTATCGCCGTGTCAAAAGCCTGATTTGCGGACACAAAATCGCCGGTTTCGTAAAATGTCTTAGCGCGAATGCGCGCAGCATAGGCCCGGAAGGTGGGTGGGACGATTGTTGGATCCGTTGCAGCAAAGGCATCGTCAAACCGGCCCTGCAACAGCGCTGCATGGCCGATAAGATGCCCGATGCGGACACGCGGCATGCCCTGAGCCAAAGCACGATCAAGTTCCGCTTGTGCGCCAGACCCGTCATTAAGCGCCAAAAATATCCGACCCTGAATGGCATGTGCAAGGGCATTGGCGGGGTCCGCCTGAAGAGCGTTGAGCGTTTCAACGCGGGCGGTGCGAACATCCCCTGCGTTAAAGCTGCGTATCCCACGCATTAAAAAGTCTCGTGATTTTGCAGACTCATTGGCCAACGCCGGATTTGTCAGCCCAGTGAGAATCACACAAAGGAACAAGGCAAACCGGCGTTTCATCTCACGTTTGCATATCGTATTGTTTCAACAGGTCATAGAGGGTTGGACGGCTGATTCCGAGCAATTTGGCGGCATTGGATATGTTGCCGTCGGTGCGGGAAATCGCGCGGCGGATGGCCTTGCGATCAGCAAATTCTCTCACCGATTTCAAATTGATGATGTCCGCACCGTCTGCTCCATTGTCTATGTCGGGCAAATCAAGGTCACGGGCTGTGATAAGCTTTCCTTCTGCCATGATGACAGCCCTTTTCATGCGGTTTTCCAGTTCACGGACATTGCCCGGCCATGGCCATTCATCAATCGCCGTCAATGCGTCTGGTGCCAGCCCCTTGATGGCCGGATTCATTGTCGCTGCATAACGTGTTACAAAATGACGCGCGAGCAGGCCCGCATCGCCAGCACGTTCGGCAAGCGTCGGAATGGGCACAACGATTTCGGCAAGACGATAATATAAATCTTCACGAAAGCGCCCATCAGCAACCATTGCATCAAGGTTTTGATGAGTGGCACAAACGATGCGCGTGTTGACTGATATTGTTTTACGCCCGCCAATGCGTTCAATCACGCGTTCCTGAATGAAGCGCAGCAATTTAACTTGCAAGGGCAGGGGAATGTCGCCGACTTCATCGAGAAAAAGCGTTCCCCCATCCGCAAGCTCAATCTTACCCTCAGTGGTTTTAACAGCCCCCGTAAATGCGCCCTTTTCATGTCCAAAAAGTTCGGCTTCCAACAGATTTTCAGGGATTGCGGCGCAATTGATGGCAATGAATGCACCCTTTGCCCGTGGGCTGGAATCATGGACGCCGCGCGCGAGAAGTTCCTTTCCGGTCCCACTCGCACCCAGCAACATCACTGTAACATCAGCATTGGCGACACGTTCGATGGTGCGTGCCACTTTGAGCATTTCCGGCGCTGCCGTAATCATGCTGCCCAGCACCGTGATATTGGTGGGGGCGGCATTGGCGAGACGGCTGTTATCAGCCTCAATCGACTGCAAATGGAAGGCCCGCCGCACGATCATGCCCAGTTCGTCAATATCGACAGGCTTTTGATAGAAATCATACGCCCCACTCGCGATCGCGCGCATCGCGCTTTCCCGCGCGCCGTGTCCCGACGCAACAATGACTTTTGCGTCGGGCTTAAGCGTCAAAATTTCCTGGAGCGTCGCAAAGCCTTCGCTTGTGCCATCGGGGTCTGGCGGCAGACCAAGGTCAAGCGTGATGACGGTTGGTTCTTCCTGACGTAAGATATCGATTGCGGTGTTGCGATCCCCAGCAACGAACACCTCATAATCATCATAAGCCCAACGCAACTGTCGTTGCAGCCCTTCATCATCTTCGACCACAAGCAGTTTTTGTTTCACGCTGTTTGTCATGCTCTTAACGCCTGTTCTTCAAATTCGGTAAATGCGGGGCCGCGTGCTGAGGGGAGGAGGATGCGAAACGTTGATCCGCGGCCTTCTTGGCTGCTGACTTCAACACGCCCGCCCATCGCTGTGATCAGGGCGCGTGCTTCAAAAGCGCCAATGCCAAAGCCGTCCTGTTTGGTTGATGCAAATGGCTTGAACAGCATGTGGCTGATAAAATGGCTGGACATGCCGTGCCCGCTATCCTGCACTTCGATGATCGCGTCGTCACGAATACGCCGGACATGGATGATAACGGGGTCTGAGGGGTTGCTGGCATCAATCGCATTTTGAACGAGATGCGCCAATGCCTGTTCCAAGCGCGCACTGTCCGCAATGATAAATTGGTTCGCATCGCCGCTTACCACAATGGGGTGGCCGACACGCTTGGCTGCGGCAATGCGTTCGATGAGTGGGCCGGCCAAAATTACCTGAGGGTCTTCTGATTTGACTTTGTTGTGTTGAGAAAGTCGCGCCAACATATCATTCATGCGTGCTGTAGAATTTTTAAGCGTCGCGATCATGTCGACCTGAAATGCGGGATTGCCCACATGGCGTTCGGCATTGCGTGTCATCAGACTAAGCTGGCTGACCAGATTTTTAATATCATGCATGATGAAAGCGAACCGGCGATTAAATTCATCAAATTGCTGCGCATGGGCCAAGGCTTCTTGTCCGCGTGCTTCGGCCAGATAGCTCGCGACTTGACGGCTAACGACCCGCAGCAAATCAAAATCTTCCCAATCAAGGGTGCGATCAATTTTGGGGCGTTGCAACACGACAACACCCGCCAATTTGTCAAAATGGACCAGAGGCACAATCACCCATGCTGCCGTGTCGACCAATATCCATTCAGGCACAAAATTCGAATCTGACGCCGCGGTGTTATTGCTGTCGCGCACTGCATCAAGCTCAACAATGCGACCGCTCGTCTGAAAATACTGACAAGTCTCCTCACTTGCCGCTGTTGCCGGCACCACCATTTCATCCCAATTCCACTGAGTCTGTCCAATCAAATTTCGCGCTTGATCAGGCACCAAAAGTAAACCGCCTGGCGATTCCGTAATATCAGCAATGGCCTTTACGATACGCATATCAAGGGGGATCGCCTCTTCGCCGGGGCGACCAATTGTATCGGTAAAGCGCAGCCATTCGGCGCGATAGTCATAGCGGTGCTTGAAAAGATGTTTGGCAATTTTGACATTGAACCAAGCGCGAAAGCGTTCTGAGGGCAACAGAATGAGCGTGGCAATAGAAGTGCCGAAAACAAAGACGATTTGCGCTGCGTGTGCATCTTCCCCAGCCACAGTCCCAATTGCCGCTATGAGCAGCGCCATCACAACCAGATAGATGCCTATCGCAACGAGGCTGAGTGTTTGAAATGTTGCAGAACGGGAGAGGCGCATGGCCACACCCGCGCCGTGTCGCACGGACAGTCCGAAAACAGGGGCAAGCAACACCAATTCCAATCCGCGCAAGGCGAGCAAATCTTGCGAAATTGAGGATGATAGATAGGATATTGTATAAAGGTTGAGGTCGTAAATCCACATCACAGCTAGCGCGATCATCGGTAGTCGGATGGATTCTCGCGCACTGCTCGTCGCGGAGATATAAAGATTGTGCACGATCACCAACGCACCAATCGATGTAATGATGCCAAGGTATAACGTGGCAAAAAATGCAGCATTAAGGAGGCGCGGGGACCCTGAATAGGCGAGGGGGGCCAGTCCAACGAGTGCCGCCATGAGAATGACCATGCACAGGACGCCGTAAAGCGAGGCAAGCGATTTTGACCATTGATCGCCTGCACCTTGTCGCCACAGAATGAACATATAGCCGACCCAACTTAAGTTTCGTGCACCTTCTCCCAGTTTTGCCAGAACCGACGTGGGTCCTGCCATGGCGAGAACGAGCGCCCAAATTGCAGTTGCCGCACAGGCAATCGCCATCATCCATTTCGCGCGGTCGGTATTGGCTTGCTGACCGATCCAAACGGTTAAGGCACCAAATAATATGGCGGCGACCGCATGGCTCCAAAGGCTGATTTGAGCCAGCATCACCGCGCGCCATCAGGCCAAAGAACAACGCGGATAGTTTGCAATAGGATTAAAATATCAAGAAACGGCGTATAATTTTTGGCATAATATAGGTCATATTCCAGCTTAGCGCGCGCATCTTGCAGGCTTGCACCGTAAGGGTAATTGACCTGCGCCCAGCCGGTAATACCAGGTTTTACCATGTGACGTTCGGCGTAATAGACGAGCTTCTTTTCCAGATCCGCGACGAATTCCGGGCGCTCCGGGCGGGGGCCGACAAAGCTCATATCGCCCTTAAGGACGCTCCATATTTGAGGCAATTCATCGATGCGTAATTTACGAATCCATTGACCAATGCGTGTGATGCGCGGGTCATTTTCCTGCGCCCACACGGCCTTTCCTTCTGGTTCGGCATCGGTCCGCATCGACCGTAATTTGATCAGTTCAAAATCGCTGCCGTAAAGGCCAACACGGCGCTGTTTGAAAAAAGCAGGGCCCTTGCTGTCCAATTTTACCGCGACGGCGCCAATCACAATGAACGGAAAGGTGAGGGTTAGCAGCAGCAAGCTTGCGGCAATATCAAAGATGCGTTTTGCAATGGATGATAAACGGCGCCCAGATGAAAACCCATCGGAGTATATGAGCCAAGACGGATTAACGCTCCGCAGATCAATACGTCCGGTTTCTCGCTCCAGAAAAGTTGATACTTCATTGACGTGGACCCCCGTCGTCCGCAGCCGGATAAGGTCAGCGAGCGGGAGGGCATTGCGCCGTTCCTCAATAGCGACAACGACTTCACTGGCGTTGAGGCGCGTCACATGATCGCTTAGGTTCGGAATATGTGTGCGATTGATAGCGGAAGGAATGACTGAGGCAATGTCGTTCATATCAACATGACCAACCACAATGAAACCCGCGCCCTGTTCATCAGCAAGTTTTGTAATCCTGAGCGCGCGTTGTCCTGCGCCAAGAATGAGCAAGCGGCGTTTGAACGCTTCGCCGCCAAGTAAGCGGCCTAACAAAACACGCACGGTCATCAAAAACAGGAATGCAAGTGCCATCGCGTAAAGCGAATTGGACCGCCATAATGTCATGCCTGGCAGCGTGAAGAAGAGAATGGATATGAAAATGACACCCAGCGATATGGCAACCAGCAACCGTGCCACTGCAAAGCGGAGGGACGCCAATGCTTCCGCCCCATAAGCGCCCACCGCGATCATGGCGGTTTGTAATGCGAACGCAAACGTCAATAATTGCGGTATGCGGTTGGTCACACTATTGACCTGCATATTGATCTGATGCGCGCGCAAGACCCAGCCAATCTCAGCGGCACTGATCAACATGACAAAGTCGATCAGGCCCAGAAAAAGAACCGCATAGGGAATATAATGTTTGAACACTCTAAACACGGTATGGGTGGCACCCTTTTGAATCTATGTGTTAAAATTATCGACACTTAACTATGTCGGAATTTTTAACACTAATGTCTTAAAATATGAGTAACAAGCGACCTGTTAAAGCAAGTCTAAGCGCGATCAAATATGGCATAAGGAATGAGTGATTACATGCGAACCTTGCCCAAAATTTTGCCAGTTATCCTGTCTGGCGGCGGGGGGACCCGGCTTTGGCCGCTATCGACACCGGATCAGCCGAAACAGTTTTTGGCGCTCACCGGCACTCAGACAATGTTCCAGATGACCGTGGCGCGCGTCGCCAATGCGGAGCGTTTTATGGCACCTATCATTGTCGCAAATGCTGCTCATACTGACATGGTTCAACAACAGCTGTCCGATGTCGGTGTGGTGCCAGGCGCAATTATCCTTGAACCTTGCGCGCGGAATACAGCGCCTGCAATCGCTCTGGCTGCGCTTGCCGCAGGGGCAGGGGATACGCCTTTGCTCATCATGCCGAGTGATCATGTTATCGGAGATGAAGCGGCGTTCGGACGCGCGATAGATGCTGCTTCTGCAGCAGTCGCCGATGGTTGGCTTGTTACATTTGGTATCACGCCGACGGGACCAGAAACGGGCTATGGCTATATCAAAATGGGGGCAGAATTAGGGGCCGGGCTTCAGCGCGTGTCGCGATTTGTTGAAAAACCAAATGCGGTGAATGCTGCGCATATGATTGCAGATGGGGATCATGTTTGGAATGGAGGAATCTTCCTGTTCCGCGCGGACGCTTATCTGGCGGCCCTCAAAGAATTTGCGCCGGATATTCTTAAGGCTGCAACAGCAGCGATGGCTGCGGCACACATCAATGGCAGCCAGATTGTTCCGGATGCACCCTGTTTTGCGGCATCTCCCGCGCAATCCATAGATTATGCAGTCATGGAAAAATCGGACCGCGTCGCGGTTGCACCCGTCGCAATGGAGTGGTCCGACGTGGGCAGTTGGGATGCATTATATGATATTGGTGCAAAGGATGTAGATGGCAATGTGCGCAGCGGCCATGCCGTCATGTTGAATAGTACCAATATGCTTATCCGGAGCGATGGCATCCGCGTTTCTGTTTCAGGCGTCACTGACTTGATTGTTATTGCAAACGGCAGTGAGGTCTTGATCCTTCCGCGCGGACAGTCTCAAAATGTAAAAGACATTCTGGTCGCACACGCCACCCATGAACGTAATAACATCGACTCACTCGATCACAGCCAATCAAAAAATTGATTCAACAATAATACGCGCGTGCGCTAGAGAAAGCGCTCAATATCAATTTTAATAACAAATGGAGACATCTCATGGGACTCGCTGGCACCAAAACCGAAGAAAATCTCAAAGCCGCTTTTGCCGGTGAGAGCCAAGCCAATCGCCGTTATCTCTATTTCGCGCAGAAAGCTGATATCGAAGGCTATAACGATGTCGCTGCTGTATTTCGGTCCACCGCAGAAGGCGAAACAGGCCATGCGCACGGTCACCTTGAATATCTTGAAGAAGTCGGTGATCCAGCCACGGGTGAACCCATTGGTGACACCGCTTCAAATCTGAAATCTGCGATTGCAGGCGAAACCCATGAATATACCGATATGTATCCCGGTATGGTCAAGGACGCGCGCGAAGAAGGTTTCGACGAAATTGCTGACTGGTTTGAAACACTCGCAAAGGCTGAAAAAAGCCACGCCGGTAAATTCCAGAAAACTTTGGAATCGATGGACGCTTAACCCTCTCCCCCTAACCCTAGAGAGGGTCGTGTATGGCCGGAACCAATTCCTCCCTTTTGGTTCTGGCCATATTTTTAACTATGACTGACGGATATTCCCTATGAGCGAAGGCAGTCTTCAGGCACCGACCCGCCATCCTATTGCGTGGCAGGACGATGGTTTTTATGATGCGGCTGACCTCGACAATGAATTGCGCCGTGTGTTCGACATCTGTCATGGCTGCCGACGCTGTTTCAATCTGTGTGATAGTTTTCCAAAACTTTTTGACCTGATCGACGAGAGCCCAGACGAAGATGTCGAGCATTTGGCGTCGGCTGATTTTAAGCCGATCACGGATGCCTGCACACTCTGCGACATGTGCTTCATGACCAAATGTCCTTATGTCCCGCCGCATGAATTCAATTTAGATTTCCCACATTTGATGCTGCGCGCACGGGCGATTGAGCATAAAAATGGCGACACCAGTTTTACAGACTCCCAACTTGCGCAAACCGACCGCAACGGCGCATTGGGCAGTTTTGGCGCTGGTGTTGCAAACTGGGCTACCAAAGAAGGCGGCGTCGCGCGCGGCGTCATGCAGGCGACGCTGGGCATTGATAAAAACGCATTCCTGCCGACCTTTGCCGACATGCCCTTCACCAAAGCGGCGCGTATTCCCGCACCCAATGCTGATGCCCCCGCATTCGGGCGCAAGGTTGTGCTCTATGCGACTTGTTACGGCGAATTTAACGACCAAACCCCAGGGGAGGCCGCGATCAAGCTACTGACGCATAACGGTGTGAGCGTGCGGGTCGAACACCCCCAATGCTGCGGTATGCCCAAGTTTGAAAATGGCGATCTGAAAGCGGTCGCGGGCTCTGCCGAAGCTGTTGCAGCTTTTTTCGGGCCACTGATTGATGACGGCTATGATGTGGTGCCCCTCACCACCAGCTGTGCGCTTATGCTCAAATCCGAATGGCCCTTGCTGTTGCCGGGAAATGAGGCGGTGACCAAATTGGCGGGTGCGACTTTCGATCTGTCTGAAATCGTTGTCGACATTTCCAAGAAGCAAGGGCTTGTCCCCATCGACGCCATGCCGTCTGCCATTGCTGTCCATTTTGCCTGTCATGCCCGCGCGCAAAATATGGGGGCAAAGGCGGTTGAAATGCTGCGGCTGATCCCTGAAGCCAAGCCGCAAGTGGTGGAACGTTGTTCGGGCCACGGCGGAAAGTGGGGTATCTTTAAGGATAATTTCGACACCGCGATCAAGGTTGGCAAACCTGCCGCGCGCCTGATCGAAAAACAAAAGCCTGACTATGTTGTCAGCGAATGTCCGCTCGCCGGTCCGCATTTGAAACAAGTGATGGCGGCTGTCGGATCAGACACCATCCCTGAACGCATTGGCCATCCGATTGAAGTGATGGTCAAGGCTTACGGATTATAGGAACCTCCATGCCCCGCGAAACACATGACATTACCGCCGCCGACATATTGCCGCTCCCGATTTGGGGGGCGCAGCGCAAGGCGCACCGTAAATCCTTGTCAGAGGTGAAGAAAAACCGGCGGGTCGCCATCGGCCCGCATGCCACACTCTATTTCGAAAATTGGGATACGATGTGGTATCAGGTGCAAGAAATGTTGTGGATCGAAAAGGGCGGCGATGCCCAGCTGCCTGATGAACTCGCGGCGTATAATCCGATGATCCCGAACGGCACCGAACTGTCGGCGACACTGATGTTTGAAGTCCCCGATGAAAACAAACGCCGTGTCATCCTTTCCCAATTGGGTGGGGTTGAGGAGCGCGTCACGATCAGCATCGGCGGTGAGCGCATCGTTGCAGTGTCAGAGGCGGACCAGGACCGTACCACCGCCGACGGTAAAACCAGTGCAGTCCATTTCCTCCATTTCCCCTTCACCGCAACTCAAATTGCGGCGTTTTACACTTCATCCAACGAAGTGATGATCCGTATCGATCACCCCAATTACGGCCACGCTGCAATTGTTGGTGATGCGGTCCGCGCTGAACTGTCTGGGGATTTTGGGTAAGGGCTGACGGGAAAGGTGCGCAACGCAAAATTGCGCTTTTTTCACGCTTAGCTTCCCAAACTTCTTAGGGAGGGGCGCTCCACTGCGAAGTTAAGCGCTGGAACAGGGACGCGATTGCGTAATACCCAGAAGGTGCTGGGTAAATTCAAAATGAGAAAGAGCGCGCCAAATTTCTCACGGCAAATCCTACATTGCAAGGAGGAAGCGACGATCATAAAACGTAGCGCGGCCCTGTTCCGCGTTTGGCGGCTGTATCGTCAGGATTGCTGAGGGCACATTTTTTGAGTGATAAGCATCCGCAGCCGATGCAACTGTCCAATTTGTCGCGGGTGCGTGACAGCACAGCAATTCTTTCATCAAGTACTGCGCCGATCGCGCGGCTGATTTTGCTCCAATCCGCTGCAGTTGGCGTTCGGCCATGCGGTAGTTTATGAAGCTCATTAGCGATGAGTTCGATCGATAGGCCAAGCTTCTGCGCAATAATAATAAACGAAAGGCGGCGGATATCGGAACGTAAAAAACGTCTTTGCCCTCCCGCGCTTCGGAACGGTGCAATCAACCCTTTACTCTCATAAAATCGAATAGCGGATACCGAAAGTCCAGTCCGCGCCGCCAACTCCCCAATCGCGATCACGTCATTTGAATGCACCGCGCAGACTCCAAAATAAATATCTTGACCTCAATCTATGTTGAGGTTGCATGAGTGTTGCGTCAACAAAAATTTGAATCGTGTGGAGGTTTTGAAAATGGCGCTCAGCTTTATTGAACATGTGAATATCACTGTCGGCAACCCAGAACGAACGGCGCAAATGCTTATCGATCTTTTCGATTGGCACATTCGCTGGCAAGGTCAGGCCGCCAAAGGGGGTAACACGCTCCATGTTGGAAATGAACAATTCTATTTGGCAGTTTACGCCGTTGAACTTGGACGCGATGAAAGTGCCAATCACAAAAAGGGTGCGCCCCTAAATCATATTGGCATTGTCGTGGCTGACCTTGATGACGTGGAACGCCGCGTTATTGCGCTCGGGTTTATCCCGCATAGCCACGACGATTATGAACCGGGGCGTCGATTCTATTTTTTCGACAGAGACGGCATTGAATATGAAATTGTGAGCTATGACTGACGGTCGATGTCAACTTAAAGCCCTGATCCAAATGCTAGAAAAGAATTTTCACGCAAAGGCGCAAAGAGCGCAAAGACACGCGCTTCACATATGGGGTTCATGCGCCCCATCTTAGAGATATTCTTTTCTTAGCGCCTTTTCGTGAAACCCTTCGACGGGCTGGCTCGCCAGCTGAAGGGCGGGCAATGACGCACAGGGAACTTTCAACAGGCTGTTTTGTTGAAGCATGATGCGTTTCGCTTTTCCATGCCTATATCGGACAGATTTTTCTCTCTTCACTTTGATCAAGAACAATGTTTTCGCGTCTCGCGCGCTTATGGCCTATGGCGCGTGAAAAGGAGACCCGCCATGACTGAAACCCTGCTTCGACCGCGTTATTCGTCCCTGTCCATCGCACTCCATTGGGTGATGCTGATCCTGATGATTGCAGTTTACGCCTGCATGGAATTGCGAGAATTCTACCCAAAGGGGAGCGATTTTCGAGAAGGCCTCAAGATGTGGCATTTCATGCTGGGTCTTTCGGTCCTCGTGCTGGTGCTGGTCCGGATCGTCGCGCGCGTGACGGTTAGTGCGCCCCTAATCACCCCCGTTCCGCCCGCTTGGCAGGTGCTGTTCGCGAAACTGACGCACCTTGCCTTATATGCTTTCATGATCGCGATGCCGATTGCGGGATGGGTTATTTTGAGCGCGTCGGGTAAGGTCATTCCGTTTTTCGGGCTGGACCTTCCCGCCCTCGTCGGGCCGAATAAGGCGCTGGCCGGCCAAGTGAAGGAACTGCACGAAACGGTTGGCACCGTTGGCTATTTTCTTGTTGGCCTGCATGCCTTGGCGGCGTTGTTCCACCATTATATCGTGAAGGATGATACTCTGCGCCGCATGATGCCCGGCCCGCGATGATGGTAGCGGGGCAGTCGCAAAGTCTGCTCAACCGTGAAGTTTTGCCTTTCTATGCGTCGTTGCTCTCGTTCGTCGGTGTCGCCCTGTTGCTCGATGCGCTGCTACACTTGGCCGATTTGGTCTGGGTCGGTCGATATTTGGGTATACCTGGGGTCATCCTGATCCTTGCTTCGGCGCGCTATTCGCTGCGCAAACGCAAGTTCATCACATCGGGGAAACCGTCAAAACTATTGAGGGAGCATGAACAGCTCGCTTGGGCGGGTTCTCTGCTAATATTGGTCCACGCTGGTATCCATTTCAACGCTTGGCTGGGCTGGCTGGCGGTAGGGGCGATGATTGTGAACGTCGCGAGTGGCTTGACTGGTAAATATTTGCTGGGCCGCGCGCAAAAAGGGCTTGCCGGTAGGCGGCAGGCCCTTGCCGACAAAGGCTTTTCCGCAGATGAGATCGCCGAAAGAACCCATTCTGACAGTCTGACCGTGAAGACAATCAAACAATGGCGTGTGATCCACGTACCGATCACGCTGGCGTTTGCCGGGCTCGCCCTCGCCCATATGATCGCTATCTTCCTGTTCTGGGGCTGGAAATGAAACGGCCCAGCCTTCTTGTTGGCATAGCGTTCGCTTTATCGATCCTGATTGCCCTGGTGTTCGTTTATCCGCATCAGATGATCGCACCCGGTGCGCTCATACCACAACATGCATCGATTCAGGGCAATTGTTTCTCCTGTCATGTGCCACTGAGCGGTGTTTCTGCACGTCGCTGCATCGTCTGTCATGTGGCTGTCGACATCGGGGTCCGGACGACGCGGGGGCTCCCGATCACCAAGCCCAGTCGAAGAGCCGCTTTCCACGCGCATTTGAAAGAGGCGGATTGCACCGCCTGCCATACGGATCATGCTGCTAACCTTTTGACGGGGGGGCACACAAAGACATTTAACCACAGCCTGTTAAAGCCCGCCATCGCAAGTATGTGTGCCGCCTGTCACGACAAACCCAAGGATGAGCTCCATGCCAAAATCAATGGCGGGTGCGCGCAATGTCACCGAACAAGCGGGTGGAAGCCAGCATCCTTTGCTCATGATCGCTATTTCAAACTTGACCGCGCGCACAACGTCAACTGCGCGACGTGCCATAAGGAGAATGTCTTTACGCGCTATACTTGTTATGGCTGCCACGCCCACCAACCCGCGCAAATAGCGTCTAAACATACCGAAGAAGGCATATCGAATATCGGAAACTGCGTCCGCTGCCATCGCAGTGCGGAGGGAGAGGGCGAAGGTGGTGAGGGTGGCGAAGATGACGATTAGGATCAGAGCTGCTGGGGCTATATCACAGCTGATCATCGCCAATGTCAGACCCTGACTTATATTTATGCTTCGGCCGAGTGATGATTGGCTGGGTATCTCAGACTGGCTGGAAAAAATGGGTGCGCGAGAAAGTGTGCCGCAGCGCTGGCGGACGAAGACCGGTCATGATGTGAAAATGTGATCGGTTTCGGGTCTAACTACACCCAATGTCGAAATCGAACACGCGGTATCCTGGCAATTGGCCGCCTTCCTTCAGGAACAATTTGCGGTAACATTGTATTGTTCGGGTTTCCGGGCGATAATTGGTCGTCTCACCCACTTTCCCCATCACGCCATTGCCAATGCTTCCTATAATGTCGACTGTATATGGCACTTGGATAGTTTCGGTATCCGACCAGTAATAATTCAGCTGACGAACGCCGGGGGTTGTTTCAACCAAACCCTGCGGGATGCCGAATAAGGAGACGACATGATCTTCTGATTTTCCACCAATGCCCTGCATTTCGCGGAAAAACTTCTGACCAACTTGGCCGAGTTTCTTGTCGATTTTATCCTGCATCGCGATGTCATCTTCGACGTTTTTCTTCGCATCTTGAAGGACAGTTTTGATCTTACCTTGCATTTCGGCAAGTTTGGCCGCCGCCTCCGCCTTTTCCTTGGCTGTGCCTTCGTAATAAGCGGGTTGGACAGCGTCGGTCCACCGTGTTTTCCAGACCAAATCGATGGCATCGGTTACCCGCATAATATTTGCCTCGCCGAGATATTCCATCCCGAGCGAAGCGAAACTGGAGGCTGGTTCCTGATCCTTTTTCTTTCGTTTTGAAGGTGGCGCTTCGCCACCACCCCAAACCCGCCGGGCCGACTGCCAACTTTTCCAATCGCAGGCGATCATTTCCGCCTTGCCCATCCAGTTATTCGGTATCTTCATCCATTCGGTTGAGGTCCTAACATCTCCCTTGCCGGCGCGGTCATAACTTTGGGCCCTTGCAATGCTGACCAAGCCCGCCTGACATTTGAAATCGAGCGTGTAGCTGATGAAGTTTGTGCCGCCTGCATTTTCAAAAACCTGCTGAACGATCACGGTGTTTATGGTATTGGCTTGCAAGTCGGCTATCGCATTTCGCGAGCCACTCGTGCTCTCTATATCATATCCATCGGCAATGCGTTTGGTTACCCATTCTTTCTCGCCTGACATGATGTAAACGCTACGGTGCGGTGCGGGGTCGGGCTCGGCGCCGATAATCATCCATTTGGTGGCTGACGCCGGGACAGCGATTGTTGCCAGCAATACTGCAGACAGTGCAGCGCCAAAACGCAGAATCGATTTTTTCATCATTATTTCGCTCCTGCCTTTGGCGTGCTAGCGAGACATTTTTGCATCGCGGAACGCGCTATATGCCCGCCCTTCCACTTTATTGAAAACACCTGCTTTTTTTCCATAATGATGTTGATGTCTTCCACATCACTCATCTGATCCATCGCTTCCTGAATGCCGAGAAGGGGAAAAACGATGGAACCCATCTCTTTGTGCAGGGCACTGGGTGCATGAATGGCTTGTGTGGTTTGCGGCTTTCCATCCGCGCCGGTTATTGTCACCTGCTTGCGCGTCTCTTTTTTAATCGCAGGAATTGTGGGGCCATCGAAGAAGAGCAAAGCATTTTTAGTGTCGATCGATGGCCCCAAATATGCGGCAAGATAGGCAGGAGTGACATACATGATGGCGCAGGAACCGCCGGTGGCGCGGTTATCATCCAACCGCCAATATCCCTCGGGGCTTTTAAACACTTTGTTGATTCCAGCTTCGTCGGTATTGCTCTTGTTCGAGCTGCTGCTTTCGGTGTTTTTCTTCAGGAATTTGTCGAGCGTCGATTGCGCCTGTGCTGATCCACTGACCACAGCTAAGCCCAAACCTACTGACAAAGCTAAGCGCATTTTCATGGCACACCCTTAAATTACGCATACGATACAATTATAGGGGTTTGGGCTGCCGTATATGGTCGCCCAACGCAAGGCTGTCGCTGTACTAGTACGATATCTGGACATTTGATGCTGACCGAAGAGCTGACCTTTAGGAGCGTCACCCCCGCCAACAAAACGCCCGCCGGAATTTCATCCGACGGGCGCCTTTTTCCTCCCCAGGAAAATGATGGGCTGGTTTAGCCGAACTGGTTCATCGTGTTGTGCGCGCCGCCAGCTTTAAGGGCGGCTTCTCCGGCGAAATATTCTTTGTGATCATCACCAATGTCAGACCCTGACATATTCTGATGCTTCACGCAGGCGATGCCCTGACGAATTTCCTGACGCTGTACGCCCAGAACATAGCCGAGCATCCCCGCCGCGCCGAAATATTCCTTTGCCAGATTGTCGGTCGAAAGGGCGGCGGTATGGTAGGTGGGCAGGGTGATCAGGTGATGGAAAATGCCCGCCCGCTTTGCGCCGTCTGCCTGGAAGGTGCGGATCATTTTATCAGCCTGCACACCCAGTTCGGTCGCGTCATAATCGGCGCTCATCAAACCGGCACGGTCATAGGCCGCAACATCGAGCCCTTCGGCCTTCATCGCGTCATACACTTGCTGACGGAAATTTAGCGTCCAGTTGAACGAGGGTGAATTGTTGTAGACCAGTTTCGCGGTGGGATAGACTTCGCGGATACGGTCCATCATCCCAGCAATCTGTTCAACGTGGGGCTTTTCAGTTTCGATCCACAGCAAATCCGCACCATTTTGAAGCGAGGTAATGCTGTCGAGCACGCAGCGATCTTCGCCGGTTCCAGCGCGGAATTGGTAGAGATTCGAAGGCAGGCGCTTGGGCCGCATCATTTTCCCGTCGCGGTTGATGATGACATCGCCGTTGCGCGCCGTAGAAGGATCAATTTCTTCGCAATCCAAGAAGCTGTTATATTGGTCGCCAAGATCGCCTGGCGTGTTGCTCACCGCGATTTGCTTGGTCAGGCCAGCGCCGAGCGAGTCAGTGCGGGTAACGATAATGCCGTCTTCCACGCCGAGTTCGAGGAAGGCATAGCGGCAGGCACGGATTTTCGCGATGAAATCTTCATGCGGCACGGTGACTTTGCCGTCCTGATGGCCGCACTGTTTTTCATCACTCACCTGATTTTCGATCTGGAGCGCGCACGCCCCAGCTTCGATCATTTTCTT
This sequence comes from Chakrabartia sp., assembly GCA_040079575.1. Taxonomy (GTDB): domain Bacteria; phylum Pseudomonadota; class Alphaproteobacteria; order Sphingomonadales; family Sphingomonadaceae; genus Aquisediminimonas. The sequence continues at coordinate 18,868 of JBEBKH010000010.1, forward strand.
GGCGAGCAGATATGTCGCTTCGGCATTACCGAACCCAGCGTCAATGTCAGCAATGATCGGAACAACGTGGGTTTGGTAATTTTCGATGCTGTCGAGCAGCGCTTTTTCCTTGGTCGCATCACCAGCCGCGCGGGCGGCATCTAGATCACGGAAGAGCAGGCTCAGTTCGCGGGCATCGGCCTGACGCAAGAATGTGTACAGTTCCTCAATCAGCGCAGGAACGCTGGTTTTTTCGTGCATCGATTGATCGGGCAGAGGGCCGAAATCAGAACGTAAAGCGGCAACCATCCAACCGGAAAGGTAAAGATATTTGCGCTTGGTGGTACCGAAATGCTTCTTGATCGAAATCATTTTCTGCTGCGCGATGAACCCGTGCCAGCAGCCCAGTGACTGGGTGTAGTTCGACGCATCCGCATCATATGCGGCCATATCTTCGCGCATGATTTTCGCGGTGTAGCGCGCAATATCAAGCCCGGTCTGGAAACGATTCTGTAGCCGCATCCGCGCAACCGATTCAGCATCGATGCCGGTCCAAGCTCCGTTCTTGCTTTGCGTCAGTGCATTGATTTGGGTGATATGATCTTGATATGACATGGGTCGGTCCTTGAAATTTTTTAGCGAAAGGTCGTTGCCCTTCAAACATCCTCGTTGGAAGTCGAATAGGCGTGAACGTGCCGCGTAATCCACAAAAAATGACAAGAAAACGTGTCGATATGTCTGATGTGCTTGTAATTATCCTGTAATGTTGTAACTAATTTACAAATGGCTGAACAGAAGATTTTTGCAGGACATCATATCCGTCGCTTACGCCGTGGCGCCGCGCAAACACAAGCGGCAATGGCGCAAGCGCTAGACATTTCACCCAGCTATTTGAACCTGATTGAGCGCAATCAACGCCCGTTGACGGCAGCGCTGCTGCTGCGCCTTGCCGAGCAGTTTGATTTTGACCCACGCCTTTTGGTGACAGCTGAGCCCGGTGGTGGGGCAGAGGCGGTGCGCCACCGGTTGGCGGATCCAATCTTTGCTGATCTGGACATCAGCCGTGACGATGTGGCGGCGTGGCTGGCTGCTGCTCCGGTGAGTGTAGAGGCCTTTGTTCGCGCCTATGACCGGATGGGGGCAGCCGGCGCGGGACCAGAAGCGGGGAGTGATGCTGTCACAGCTGCACGGCGGGAAATTGAGCGGTGGCGCAATCATTTCGGTGATCTGGACAGTGCGGCGGAGCAATTGGCCGATGATTTGCGGCTCGGCACGGGTGATTTTTACGGCGCGATGGCAGAACGGCTGCGCGTCAAACATCAACTGACGATCCGTATCCTGCCGGTGGATGTCATGCCTGATCGGTTGCGGCGGTTGGATCTGCATGCGCGGCAATTACAACTTTCAGAATTGCTCGATCCCGCGTCACGCGCCTTCGGGCTCGCATATCAACTGGCGCAGTTGGAGGTGAAGGATGAAATTGAGGCGCTGGTGCGCGGTGCGGCGTTTACCGAACGCGCGGCCGAACGCTTTTACAGACGGCATTTGACCAGTTATTTCGCCGCTGCGCTGATGATGCCCTATGCGCGCTTCCTGCGCGCGTGTGAGGCGACGGGATATGATATTGAATTGCTGCAGCGCCGGTTCGGGGCAGGATTTGAACAGGTTGCGCACCGCCTGACCACCTTGCAACGCGTTGGTGCGCGTGGGTTGCCGTTTTTCATGGTGCGGATTGACCGCGCGGGCCAGGTTTCAAAACGCTTTGTCGGGGCAAGCGGCGCGGCACTTGCGGCGGCGGAGGGACGTTGCCCGCTTTGGCGAATGCATGAAGCATTTGGCACCGCAGGGCGGCTGATCACGCAACTGGTCACGTTGGAAGATGACAGCCGTTGGTTCACCTTTGCCCGCACGGTGCAGCCACAGGGCGGACGGATTGGCGGCGTTCGTGCCGAATTTGCCGTCGGGCTGGGGGTGGCAGCCGAATTGGCAACGGAGATTGCCGCCGCGCGCGGCGTGGACCTGACCAGCGGCGACAGCATCGGTCTTGGCTGTTCGGCCTGCACCCGTCCAGATTGCCCCCAACGCGGTGCACCGCCCACCGGCCGCGCGCTCATTTTCAACGAACGCGAACGCGGGGTCGCGCCGTTTAGCTTTGCTGGGGATTAAGGCTTCTACGGGATATCTGAATTAGTGTGGCCAACTTCACTTGGCTTACACAAAGCTACACTTTTTGATCGCTGGTCGATGAGAACAGTGAAATTTTGTAGCACATGGCTGCCGATGAGCAGCTCTGGAAATCGGTCCGACACGCGCACATCGACGTCCGAAACGCTAATATTGCCGATCTGGAAAGGGCCATGAACTGTGGAGCGCTTGGTTTCGATTTTATTATTTGTGAGATTGCCTCTTCCAGCCTCCTCAAGATGGCTTCCAGTGACTTTATCAAAAAGTGATTTTGGCAGAACAAAGGTCACATTTGCACCAGTATCAAGATTCCCTTCAGTTTTCATATCTCCAATTGAAACGGGCACGCGAAAAGGCCGAGTATATTCGAGCACACCTTTGTCTCCGCGCGCGAGCTTTCTTTTCCGGCTGAATGACAAAGTCTGCGAAGGATAATCAATAATGAGTAATCCATCGGCAAAAAAATCTCGGGCAATGATGCCTGAGATTGCAGATTCTGGCGGCGATCCGCTGTTGTAATCTCGGGTAATGACGTCAAAATCTTTTCTTTTAAAACCACCGAGTTCAAGGCTATTAAAATGTACGAGGTTGACTGTCGCTGTGCTTATCCCGTCTGAGGATTTGGCCTTTTTATCTACCTGCAGACTTAACGTCGAAGTCAGACTTGCATCAGCGCGACCCATACCACTGGCACCAGTATCGATGGCAAAAGTAAAGGGCCCGCGACCATTGACACGCGCCTGGAGATAAACACGGCCGTCGACAATTTTGAAGGGAACACGGAACAAAGTGTCTGAATGTTTGAGCTTAGTCATTTTGCAAGCGTCGTGTGTCGGTGTTGAGGCGTGTGCATAACTTGCACCTGCCATTGTTAAAGCAACTAAAGAGGCAAGCTTCAATTTATTTCCATAGGATGGGAAAAACGAGGTTTTTCCATTTTTATGATCTTGTGCTGCGGGCAATAAATGAGGACAGCTTTGCCCATAATTTGCTGTTTTGGCCATGCGATATCCCTCGTGCGCTGAGCGTTTTTGATAAGCACTGGTCAAGCGGGAGATATGGCTAAACGTCTCAAAGTATATCATATCTTCCCTTGTATATTGGTGTATTAACACTGTAATACACAAAAAAGTAGTATGTCAACCCATCGGCCACGCACACATTTTCAACGAACGCGAACGCGGGGTCGTGTCGATCAGTTTTGTTGGGGATTAGGATGCCTTGGAATGGCGAGCACCTTAAGTCAATGGAAGCCGCGTTTTTCGAGGCAGCGCAACAAGTGTACTAGTCCAAACGGATCATATGAAGCGATGGCCTAATCTCATAGATAGGGCATTTAAGGTGCTATAAGGCCAAAAATTCATATTATGACCAAAATGGTAAATCATAGAGTAGATGATTCTCAATATAGTCTCATAAAAATAATAACGATATGGGCCGTTGTTTCGGTTCCGATGCCGATTTTAGCCTATATTATTGCACCAATATTGGCACCAAATGGTGGAATAAATTATGGTTTGACGGTCTGGATATTGATGATTGCTGGTATGATTTGGCAATTCATCGTTTCTATGTGGATATTATACCGTGAACTAGAAACATTTACATGGGGTGCGATCAAAGAGAGGATTTGGCTGCAAAAACCCCAAAATCCGAATACAGGGGCGTTTAGTTACAAATTCTTATGGTGGTTGATTCCTGCTTTCCTATTCTATTTTGGAACGGAGATGACTTCTATTGCCGAATTAACAGGCAATCTAATTCTGATCCCATTTCCGCAAATTGACGATTTACCGAAATTAGATTTGAAAGAATTAATGCTCCCTGAACTCTTCGGTGCTTGGTGGTTGATGGCAATGGCTGTAATCAGTTGCATATTTAATTATTTTTTGGGGGAAGAGCTTTTATTCAGGGGCATATTGCTTCCCAAAATGCGCGGCGCTTTTGGGAAATGGGATTGGGCTGCTAATTCTGCCTTGTTCGCTCTTTACCATATGCATCGGCCCACACAGGCCCTTGGCTTTATCCTGGGTGGTTTCGCATTGTCGTTTCCATCACGCCATTTCAAGAGCATCTGGTTTGCCATCATCTTGCATGGGTTTGAAGGAATATTTGTCCTCGTGAGTGTATTTGCGGTCGTGACTGGCCTAGCGTTCTGATTGTTAAAGCCAATCGATTGTGGATAGAATCTACGGCTAGTCCATCACAGATACTTTAGCGGTGTGGCCGAACAGGCACCTCAAGCACAGGAAAGCAGCCTTTGTCTCGAAACGCGCTGAGCGTTTTTGCCAGCTTTGTCGCGCGCACTTCCAGGGTTAGGCGGAGTGTTTCAAGGCGGATGATTTTGGCGTTCTTCAGACCTTCCAACTGATCGGCGCGAATGGCGTCGGATTCCATACGGCCTTCTTTTGGAAACACTTTGATATCGTCGAGAAGCACGTTCTTATCATTTAGTAGCAACAATTTGCCTTCCAAACCAAGGCGGTAATCTGTTCCTTCGACAAAAATACGTTCTGCACCTACCGTGGTGTTTATTGCTGTCCCCGGTCCAGAAAAACCGACCCAGAGCCGCAAGATGCTGTTTGGGCTTTTGCCGGTGCAGCCGATCCGCATGACTGGCGCCGCACCTGCCAGAAATGCATAGGGATCATAGCCTTTTAGTACATGCGGTACACCAAGGGATATGGAGGCTTCGTTGTCTCCGCTCGCCTCCCAAATACTTTTATGGTCGACGATCTTGAGCGGTTGAAGCGGGCGTGTCGCTGTGGCTGGGGCCGGATAGAGCCAAGCTACAGCGAGCACTTTTAGGACTACCAACGGGGTCGGTTTCACTCAATTTGCTCCTCGTGCGACTGCCTGATCTTCCTGATGCAAGGCCATCCATTTCCCATCTTTTCGCGTGTAAAGGGCATCTGAAACGGCTCTATTTGCGTCATCATATTTTAATTTCACATAATCTTTCAATTTTGCGCGCTCGTCAGTGGTTTTGGGTCCAGAAATGACAATGATGTCATCAGACGGAATGGCCACGATGAGGTTCCCGCCCAGCGAAACATTCAATCGATCCCATCCCTCTGCTAGAAAAAGGCTGGCGATATAATCGATGTTGGGGCTGGTGATGACGCCTTCATCGACATCAGAATATTCTGGTATGGAGGGCAGTGTCGCCAACACCTGCTTGCGGCCCAAAGCGACCGCTTGATCGGTTGAAAGTCCAAGCGCGGCGATATGATTGCTGTCCATAACTTTGCTGGTTGTCGATTGATCGGAAACCAATACAAATTCTAATCCGCTGGGATCGAGCACGGAGACAATCGATATTTTATCCTTATTGCCCTGTTGCAAAATTGTGTTGCGCTGTGCGGTATATCCCGCACTTCTGACGACAAGACGCAAGCTAGCGCGCTCTTCTTCAACGTTAATTTTGATGCTGACGGGCGCTTTTTCTGCCAATGCTGGGGTGGTGATGCCGACAGTAGACAAGGCCACCATGAAGCATTGCGTCAGTGATATCGTGATGGAAGAAAATCCCATTTACTTAACAAGGCCTTTGCCGGGCACCCAGCGCAGGTCGCATTTGCTGATCTGTCCTGGCAGGACGCGTTTCAAAATCGCGATGTCAGCAGCTGTCCCTTTGATTGCGGGGATTGGAAAGGCTTGGCGCATCATATTCACGCCCATCACGCCAACACTCACCTGTTTGTCACCGACCATTTTCGCTGGCGTTGGCTGGACAGAGTAGATGCGGGCATCGTGGCTTCGGCGATAGGCGTTATATGTCGGGTTTTTAAGAACGAGCGTATCGCCCGCGACTGTCCCTCCCGTAGGGATCAGGCCATCATAAAACAGCCATGTCCCCGCTTTGCTGGTAATCAAAAGGCTGACACTATTCTGTCCAGCCCCATCAACAGCTGCGCTTTCATCGGGATTGAGAATGACTGTAGAATAACGGCCGCATATTCTTTTGACTGGGTTTCCGGTCGTCGCCAGTGCTGATGGGCTGATTGACGAGAGCGAGGTCGCAATCAAACCGACGGCGAACAGATATTTTTTGGACACAGTTACTCATCCTTCTCAAACGGAGTGGGAGGAGGTTAGACACGTACATTTCGGAACTCAATGCGGTATATATACTAGGGCAAAAAGGGCCGCCTAAAGCAATACGCGCGCAACCGCATCTTGCCATGTGGCATAGGCGTTTGCGCGGGCGTGTTCATCACCCGTGGGTGCATATCGCGCGGCGGCGGCCCACCGCGCGGCGCAATCAGCTTTGTCAGCGAAAACCCCAGTGGTCAGACCGGCGAGGCACGCCGCGCCAAGCGCGGTTGTTTCATGGCTTTCAGGGCGTTCAACCGGCGCGCCCAATGTGTCGGCCAGAAATTGCGCAAACCAGCCATTTTGTGACATGCCGCCATCGATGCGAATTGTGGCAGGGGTAGGGGCACCATCCTTTGCCATCGCTTCGGTCAGGTCGCGGGTTTGGAACGCAATGGCTTCCAACGTCGCACGCACCAGATCGGCGGCGGTGGTATCAAGTGTCATCCCGGTGATCATGCCGCGGGCATCTGGCCGCCAATAGGGCGCACCCAGGCCCACAAAGGCGGGCACGACGACGACGCCGTGATCGGGATGTGCCGCGCGCGCCATGCTTTCGGATTCTTCAGATGCATCCAGCAGTCCAATTTTATCGCGCAGCCATTTGACCGCCGCTCCCGCGACGAAAATGGATCCCTCCAACGCATAGGCTGTATCTTCGCCGATGCGGTAGGCAGGCGTGGTCAGCAACCGATTGGTCGATGCCACTGCCTTATCGCCCATATTCATCAGCATGAAGCAGCCCGTGCCATAGGTTGATTTAACCATGCCGGGCGTAAAGCATGCTTGGCCGATCAGTGCTGATTGTTGATCCCCGGCCATGCCAGCAACGGGAATAGCGCGCCCGAACAGGCTGGGGCTGGTTTCGCCAAAGATATGCGTATTGGCATGTACCGCTGGCAGGCAGGACGCCGGAATGTCGAACAGGCGCAGCAGTTCTTCATCCCACGCCATGTCGTGAATGTTGAACAGCATTGTGCGCCCGGCGTTGGTGACGTCGGTCGCGTGAACCGTGCCGCCGGTCAGCCGCCAGAGTAGGAAACTGTCAACCGTCCCCGCCGCCAGTTCACCCTTGTCGGCACGCGCACGCGCACCAGGGACTGTATCGAGCAAATATTTGAGCTTAGTTGCGCTGAAATAGGGGTCGAGCAGCAAGCCGGTTTTGGCCTGAACCACCGGTTCTAACGCGTCTGCTTTGAGCGCTGCGCAATAGTCAGCAGTGCGCCGGTCCTGCCAAACAATGGCATTATGCAGCGGCTTTCCGGTCGCGCGGTCCCACAGTAAGATGGTTTCACGCTGGTTGGTAATGCCGATTGCGGTGACGCCGTCAGCCATGCAAGCGCGCGCGGTTTCCAGCGTCGTCGCCCAGATGGCCTCTGCATTATGTTCGACCCAGCCATTCTGTGGATAAATCTGTGGAAATTCCTGTTGAGCGATCTGCAAAACACGACCCGACGTATCAAAACGGATTGCGCGGGATGATGTGGTGCCTTGGTCAATGGCGAGCAGCATTGCGCCTATCCTCCAGATATTTGGTCAATTTGGTCAAGGTTGGTTTGGCGGTAGCTAGACCGATTTTTGTACGACGCCACAGAATATCCTCTGCCGTTTGTGCCCATTCATGCGCGACGAGCCAGTCAACCTCAAGTGCGGTCAGGCCGCCACCGAAATCAACACCCATTGCTTTGGCAGAATCTATTCCCGCCAACATATCATTGAGCATCGTGCCATAAGCGCGTGCCATGCGGTCGGCGCGTTCTGCCCCAAGAAAAGGCCAGCGGCTGGCGGTGATTTTGACGAAACGGTCAAAGGATGCCGGGAATTGCCCGCCAGGAAAATGGCGCGCCCGGGTGGCCGGTGTGGTCGGACGGCCCAAGGCCACCCCCATCTTGCCAACCGCTTCTTCGGCCAAATGACGTGCCGTTGTTATTTTCCCTCCAAATATCGCCAGAACCGGCGCATTTTCGATGTTAAGTTCCAGCACATAATCGCGTGTCGCAGTGCGGGCATCAACCGCGCCATCTTCAAACAAAGGTCGGACGCCTGCCCAGTCATAGATGATGTCAGCCTTGGTTGATTGGCGAACAAAGGACAGGTTTGCGGCGTCGATAAGGTAGTTGGTCTCCTCTGCACTTATCGTAGGATTTTCTGGGGTATCGACATTCTCTTCGGTCGTGCCGATCATCGTGGTGTCGTGGGTCCAGGGTACGGTAAACACAATCCGGCGATCTTTTTGTTGCAGCATATAGGCATGTTCGCCTGCATAAAGACGGGGCACGACAATATGGCTGCCTTTGACAAGCCGGATAGAATTGCGCGCGGCCATGCCAGTTTTGGTTTCAACGTCCAACACCCACGGGCCAGCGGCATTTATAACGGCCTTTGCCATCACGGTCGTCCCGTCGGACAGGGTTGCAACCCAATCATTGCGGTTGCGCTTGGTGGAAACCAAAGCCGTGCGTGTGCGGATGACGGCGCCTGCTTTCGCAGCGTCCACTGCGTTCAACACCGTCAGGCGGGCGTCATCGACGCTGCAATCGGAATAGACAAACCCGCTGCCGGGGCGTTTAAGCGGCAATTGGAATAAGGCATCAGAGCGTTTCAGACGCCGTGACCGCGCAAGGTTTCCTGAGCCCGCTAGCAAATCATAGAGATACAGCCCCGCACGCACCAAAAACCAAGGACGCGGCGAATTTTCCTGCGGCAGGACGAATGATTTGGGATGAATGAGATGCGGTGCCATCGCCATCAGCAGCTTGCGTTCTTGCAGCGCCTCTCGCACCATTTTGAATTCATACGTCTCCAAATAACGCAAGCCGCCGTGGATCAGCTTGGTTGAGGCCGATGATGTGTGGTTCGCAAGGTCATCTTTTTCGACGAGCAAAACCGTCCAACCATTGAGTGCGGCCTCGCGGGCGATAGCGCAGCCATTAATGCCGCCGCCGATGATGAGGAGATCATATGTCATACAAATAACGCTTTAACGGTTGGCGTCGTCTCGCCAAGCCCCTAACGGATCCTTTATGGCCAAAACACTCCCAGCCGGACTTCCCACCCGCAAACAAATTCTGGATTTTATCACCAGTTCTCCCACGCCTGCTGGCAAGCGCGAGATTTCGCGTGCGTTTGCGATTAAGGGGAATGAGAAAATTGCGCTTAAATCCCTTCTAAAAGACATGGCGGATGAAGGCTTGATTGACGCCGCGCCGGGCCGTGCGTTCCATAAAATGGGTGGGGTGCCAAAGGTCACTGTGCTGCGTATTGTCGACAGTGACGGCGATAATGTGTTCGCTGTACCTGAAAATTGGCAGGCAGAGGGCAAACCGCCGCCGCGATTGCGGGTGATCGAGCGCAGCAAACGGTCTGCCCTTGGCATTGGCGATCGGATTCTTGCTCGCACTGAAGAACGCGGCGCGGGTCAAGTCGCGCATGTGATGAAGAAACTGGCGCGCGGAGAAGAGCTGATACTCGGCGTCGTTCAGCAGGACGGCGACAGGTGGTGGTTGCGCGCGGTGGATAAAAAAGAACGGCGCGACACGATCATTTCCGATCTGGGTGAAGCAGGTGCGGGTGATTTGGTGCTTGCCGAAAAAATAGGGCGCGCGCCGCGCATTACGGCGAAAGTCATGGAAGTTTTGGGCGATCCGTTCGCGCCGCGATCCTTCAGCCTTATCGCAATCCATAAATTCGGTATGCCTCACGTCTTTTCCGCAGAACTGCTGGTGGAGGCCGAACAAATGGCGGCAAATCAACTGGGTGACCGTGAAGATTTGCGCGCATTGCCGATCATTGCGATCGATCCGGTTGATGCACGCGATTTTGATGATGCTGTTTGGGCCAGTGCGCGTGACGATGGCGGGTTTGATGCGATTGTCGCGATAGCCGATGTCTCCTTTTATGTCCGCCCCGGATCTGCATTGGATAAAGAGGCGCGCAAACGCGGGAACAGCGTCTATTTCCCAGACCGCGTCGTGCCGATGTTGCCAGAGCAACTCTCCGCCGATGTCTGTTCGCTGCGCGCGGGGGAGCACCGTGCAGCCTTGGCGTGTCATATGCACGTTGATGACCGTGGCCAAGTGAAGTCGTGGCGCTTTTCGCGTGCGGTGATCCGTGTTGCGGCCAATATCCCTTATGAAGACGCGCAGGCCGCGATTGACGGCGAGAAGGAAAGTGATTTTCTTGACACGGCACTCAAGCCATTATGGGCGTGTTGGGCCTTGCTGGTAAAAGCGCGCGACCACCGCAATCCGCTTGACCTTGATCTGCCAGAGCGCCGGGTTGTGTTGGATGAGGATGGAAAAATCCTCTCGGTAGCGCCGCGTCCGCGGCTGGACGCGCACCGTTTGATCGAAGACTTTATGATTGCAGCCAATGTTGCGGCGGCAAAGGCATTGGAAGAACGCAAGGCACCAGTAATGTACCGCGTCCATGAACCGCCCGCGCGCGAAAAACTGGTTGCGCTTAAGGAATTTCTGGAAACATTCGACCTGTCTTTGGCGCTGGGGCAGGTCATCCGTCCTGCAACCTTTAACCAGATTATCAACAAGCTGGGTGACGCGGATTATAAGCATGAGGTTATGGAAATGATCCTGCGGTCCCAAACGCGGGCGTTTTACACGCCGCAAAATGGCGGGCATTTCGGATTGGCACTTGGATCCTATGCGCATTTTACGTCGCCCATCCGCCGCTATGCCGATTTGTTGGTCCACCGTTCTTTGGTCGGGTCTTATGGGCTTGATCCTCAAAGTGCAGAAACAGGGCTTTCTGAAACCGACACCGCGCGGATGGACGTGATTGGTGAAGCCATTTCTGTCTGCGAACGCCGTGCGATGGAGGCAGAACGGGAAACGGTTGATCGCTATGTCGCAGCCTTCCTATCGACCCGTGTCGGTGAGTTGATCGACACGCGGATCACCGGCGTCACCAATTTCGGATTCTTCGCCACGGTCGAAGGATTAGGCGGCGACGGGCTTGTTCCTGTTTCCACGCTGGGGATTGAACGATTCCGCTTTGATGAAATTCACAAGACATTGACGGGTGAGGATACAGGTGAAGCCTATCATGTTGGTCAACGCCTGCCCTTGCGCTTGGTAGAGGCCAATCCCATGTCAGGGGCACTGCGTTTTGAACTTCCCGAGGGAGCCAATCACTTGCCCATGCGCCATGATAACAAAGACCGTGGCAAGCGCCAGATTATAGGCAAACGCGGGCGGCCTGCCAATATTCGGCACAAGGGGCGCCGTAAGTAAGTGAGACCTGATCTTCGGCAATTGGCGCTGGGGCGGTTGGTCTATGAAACGCCTCTGGTGGCTGTTGATGATGTTCGTTTTGAACGGATCATTCGCGGTTTTGCGGGCCATTATCAAATCACCAGCCACAGCGGCAGCGTTTTCAGTTTTGCGCGGGGGGAAGGGTATCACCGCTTTGAACGCTTTGACGCCTTTGGTTATGTTGACGGTGGTATGGTCGAACGGATCAGCGCACTGGGATCAAACGAAAGTGAATTTGAAGGGGCTGTTGTGATGATGCCGCCGCGTTTTTCGGCGCTGCGTTTCACCCTCAATATGCGGGTCATCATCGCGTTTTGGGCTTTCACCCTGTTTTGCGGCTGGGCGCTGTTGCGCGGTGATATCGTGTTCTGGGTGATTGGGTTTTTGGGCGTTTACGCTGCGCATGTCGCGCTGGTTGCCGCCAGTCTCCGCCGGAAACTGGCTTTGTGGTTGGCACGCGAAAGCTGGAATTAATCCTCCATCGCGAATGTCAGCCCGGCATGAGCCTCCAGCCGTTTGAGCAAAGGTGCGGCCATGATCCCGCCCGGGGTTACAATGCCGCCTGGCGCATCAAGTTCCAATAATGTTAATGCGCTTTCGGCGATCATCTTACTGGTGGAACCGTAACCTGGGTCACGATCGCCCTTGACGGAGGCGCGAATATTGGTGTCATCGGGATATTCACCGATGAACAAAACATCGTAAAATCCGTTTTCGCGTTCTTCTTTGCTAGGGCCTTCGCCCGGCTTCAATTTGGATTCGCCAAACGGATTGGCCTTTGCAATCGCTTCGGCCATCGCTTTTCCAGCCTCACCAATCGTCGTTACCATCATTTCATCATAGACAAAGTCAGCGCCGAATTGATGACCAAGCAAAGCGTTGGTGCGGTGGACATTTTTTGTGTTGATTGGGGCCATGATAAAGGGGGCGGTCCATGTGCCCGTCGCGCGGTCATATTCTGGGACCAGGCCGCTGGGTTGTGATGGCCCCTCAAAGCCCGGGGTCAATGCAAAAGAACTTTTAAGGAGCCCGATTATGCGCGGGTCCTTTGCCGCCGCTTTCATCGTCGCGGTCAGGCTTGCAACAGTGCCGCCGGATGCGCCACCCTGCATTTTACGAACGCGGCCTTTAACACGCGGCGCGGGTTTGCCGTGGCGCTTGATGGCTTCCTGCTGAAGGAACCAGACGCCAAGATCGAATGGAATTGAATCAAACCCACATGAAAACACAATCCGCGCGCCACTTTTCTTGGCCTTTTCATCATGGGCATCTATCATATGGCGCATCCATGCCGGTTCCCCGCAAAGATCGACGTAATCGGTGCCGGTTGCAGCACAGATTTCCACCAATTCATTGCCATAAAGCTGATAGGGGCCAACCGTTGTCAGGACGACGCGGGTGCGGTTGCACATGGCCGTCAGGCTTTCAGGCGCGCTGGCATCAGCCTCAACCAATGGCGTATCTTTCGGCGCGCCGATCAAGTCGCGGACTTCGGCAAGCTTAGCGACGTTGCGGCCGGCCATCGCCCAGTTCTTAATTCCCCTTGCGGTCAGATATTCCGCCACCAATCGGCCTGTAAATCCGCTGGCACCGTAAACGATAATATCAAATTCTGCGGATTTTTTGGCCATAGTCAGTTCCTTATTTAACAACGCCGTAAAAGCTAAGGACGCCGCCAACATTTGGCGCGATGGGTTTGGCAAAGCTCCAGCGGACATTGGTGACATCGGCTGGAATGGCGAGGCGTACAGTTTTATCCGTTTTGGTGACTTTAAGTGTTGCGAGGGGACCATAAGTTTTCCCGCCATCAACAGACACAGTCGCCCAGCCACTATTGTCGCCAAAACCAGTGAAATCTAAAGATTTATTGACGGGGTTGTTGATCACAAAACTGGTTACAGGTTTTGCAGACATATTCTTATAAGTCACCCAGATCACCAAAGGCGTGCCCGGCACCACAGATGTAGGATCGACCAATATCCGTTTCTTTACACCCTTTGCATCGGTCACGTCCTTTACCGCCTGAACAGTGCTGGAAATGGTAACGGCATTCGGTGCTGTTTGAGCGAATACTGGGGTTGCCAACATGAGTGCGGCGGCGATGGGGGCTATAATGGTACGCATATCAGTCTCCTCAAAAACGTTAGGATATTGGTTATAGCTTGGGCAATGTTACGCCAAGCTGACCCATATATTTTCCAGCACGGTCAGCATAGCTGGTTTCACAGGGTTCATTGCCCTTCAGAAACAAGAATTGGCATGCGCCTTCGTTGGCATAAATTTTTGCCGGTAACGGTGTGGTGTTTGAAAATTCTAACGTCACATGACCTTCCCAACCCGGTTCAAGCGGTGTGACGTTGACGATAATTCCGCAGCGCGCATAGGTCGATTTGCCGAGGCAGATAACGAGAACATCACGCGGCACGCGGAAATATTCGACAGTCCGCGCAAGGACAAAACTGTTGGGGGGAATAACGCAAACGTCGGTTTTGCGGTCAACAAAACTGTTCGGATCGAAATTCTTAGGGTCGACCACCGCGCTATCGACATTGGTGAAAATTTTGAAATCATCAGCGACACGTGCGTCATAACCGTAAGAAGACAGGCCGTAACTGATGCAGCCATCGCGGCGTTGGGCCTCGACAAAGGGTTCGATCATCGCATGTTCGGCCGCCTGTTGGCGGATCCATTTGTCAGACAGTATCGACATTGTTGCTCCTGATTATTGCTTTCGCTTTTGGCAGAAACTCATGCCAGCGCAAGGGGTACTAGTACAGCGCCCGCACTGGCCCGCGCGCACGGTGGTGTTAAAAGGAATTTGAGTAGTGAAAGGGATTTTATGTTTCACAAATCGCGTTCAAGATTCTTGATTTCTTTGTCAGCGATCGGGGTATTTTTTGGTGCTACGTCGGCATTTGCAGCGGATTCGGGCGCTGTGACTTGGGAATCACAAGCAAAAAGCGCCTGTGAACGTTCTGATTTTAGACAGTTTTTTGAAGCGTTTGCGCGATCTCCTAGGGTTCAAGCTAAATATACAGCCAAGAAAATCAGAGTCGTCAAGGACGGTGTTGGCGCAGACAAAACAGCTCTGAAATATTCAGATTTTCCGATTGGCATGATCGATTATAATTGGGTGACGGGTCAATCGCTACGCAACCTTGTCGCAAAGGTGGATGCGCCATTTGAATATATCACACTTGAAATGAACCAAGTCGCGGATGGCCGTGCGCGCGTTGATTGGGTGCGTATGGGCTATAAAAACGGTAGCCCTAATGAAGGCGAAGAAAATGACGAGACAGGGCCATATGGTAAGCCGGGTTATCTGCTCTTCACTCCAACCAAAACGGGCTGTTGGGCATTGATTCAGGACACACAGGGCGGCGATGCCGATGGCCCTAGCCGCGCTAAACCCTAAACCAAACCAAGATCAGCTGGGCCAAAGGCGTGAGGCAACAGTTCTGACGTTAAATGCCGCTCCACCAGCGACTGATCGGCGGCGCTGCAATGGATGATGATATCATATCCGCCAATTTGTGCGGCTTCGCTGATAATTTGGCGACAGCGGCCACAGGGGCGAACGGGGTCAGATCCAGTAATTTCACCGTCCTTTAGGACGCCGCCAATCACCGCTATTTCGCGCACTTCTTTGAAGCGTCCCATCGCATTGACGTTCGCGAGGGCAACGGTTTCAGCGCAAAGTGTCAGTCCGTAACTAGCGTTCTCAAAATTGCAGCCGGTGACGATGTCACCGTTTGACAGCAGGACAGCGGCGCCAACTCCGAACCCTGAATAAGGCGCATAAGCGTTAAGGGATACCGCGCGTGCGGCGTCAATCAGGGCATTTGTCATGGTTTCACCACATTCCAATCAACACGGCCTTGCATGCCGTTGACGCGTCTAAAGGAGGACGCCTGCCACATTACCCAAGGCCGCGCACCATATGCGGGCTTTAGGATGATACTGCGCAACCATAATTGCCGGTTTATCGCACTGCTAATGTTGTAAAAGGCATCAAATTCTTGCGTTAGGTAAAGGATGATCGGCTTGTCGGTGTGTGCTTCGACCATCGTGATAAATATCTTAAGTTCGGCGAGCAAAGCGTTCCGCGCGGGGCGCCCAGTGCAATTGCCGCCGAATTCCAAATCCACAGCGGCGGGCAGGGCGTTCGCATCGCGCGGGACATTGGCAATGAAATTTGTCGCCTGTTCGGTTGCCGACCGACACAGTGTGAAAAAATGATATGCGCCGCGCCGGACACCGGCCTTGTCCGCCGCGATCCAATGTTCGGCAAAGCGCGGATCATGCATATCCGCGCCTTCAGTTGCTTTGATATAGGCAAAATCAACGCCGTCTGCAGCAACCGTTGGCCAGACAATATCGCCGTTGTGGTGCGATACATCGATCCCTTGGACCGGATAGGTTTCAACATTTGGGCGCCAATGGAGCGCATAAACCAGCGTCAGAACAGCGATAATCGCTAAACCCAACACGGCATAGATCAGGCGTCGCATCGTGCTATCCTTTGATATGCAAAACGCAGATCAGCGTGAACAGCCGACGTGCCGTGTCAAAATCAACGGCAATTTTCCCGTCCAGCCGTTCCACCAACAATTCAGCGCCTTCATTATGAATACCGCGCCGCGCCATATCGATTGTTTCAATCTGCTGAGCGGTTGAGACTTTGATCGCCTGATAATAGGAATCGCAGATAGCGAAATAATCTTTGATCAACCGGCGAAATCGTCCCAATCCTAGGACCACGGATTCAAGCGGGGTTTCATCTTCGCGTGATAGATCAAGGCCCAAGCGCCCTTCCTCAACCCGCAGCATCAGCCGGTAGGGCCCTGCATAGCCATCACCGTGCACACGTTGCGGCGCGAAATGATTTCCTTCCAATATGTCAAAAATGGCGATGCGCCGTTCTTGTTCAATATCGGCGCTGCGCCACAGGATGGTGTGTTCATCCAGTTTGATGTCGATGATGCGCGGGTCAGTCATAAAGTTCGCATATCGAAGCCGGACGGCGTTGGGAAGTTATCCCCGCTATTCTCTTTGATCGGGGGTGGGCGATTATGATAAGATAAGGCAAGGAGTGCCCATGGCTGATCCAATCCGTTTAATCACACCCGCGCCTGAAAGCGGTACTGAACTGCCCCATAATGTGGAGGCGGAGGCGGCCTTGCTCGGCGCGTTGATGATCGACAACCGGCTTGCAGAGGATGTTCAGCTGCGGCTGCGCGCCGAACATTTTTATGAACCCGTGCACGGCCGGATATATGATGCCGCGCTCAAATTGCTTGACCGCAATATGGTGGCCAATCCTGTGACGATGCGGCCGATGTTTGAGGCTGATGAGGCAATGAAGGCACTTGGCGGGCCGTCTTATCTCGCGCAATTGACCGGAAGCGGGGCAGCATTGATCGGGGCGAGAGATTTTGCCACCCAGATTTATGATTTGGCATTGTTGCGCGAATTGGTCAGCGTCGGTCGCGACATGGCGACGCGCGCGCTCGATACCAGTGAAGCGGTAACGCCCAAGGAACAGATTGAAGAAGCCGAAGTCGCTTTGTACCGTGTTGCTGAAGAAGGCGGTGAAACTGGCAGTGTCAAAACATTTGCCCAGGCAACCCGCATGGCGGTTGAGCTGGCGGAAAAGGCGCTCAACACGGGAGGCGGGCTTTCTGGTGTGACAACTGGCCTCGATTCGGTCAATGCGCGCACCGGCGGTCTTCATCACTCTGACCTTTTGATCCTTGCAGGACGTCCGGGCATGGGCAAAACCGCACTTGCCACCAATATCGCGTTTAACGCCGCGCGGCGCTGGGTCCGTGATGAAGAGGACGGAATTGAACCCGCCAAATCCGTGGGCGCGAAGGTCGCCTTTTTCAGCCTCGAAATGTCGGCGGATCAGCTCGCGACACGTATTTTGTCTGAACAGTCGGGGATCAGTTCTGAAAATCTGCGAATGGGGAAAATCGGTCAAACTGACTTCCGCAATCTGGCGCGTGCGGCGTCTGATCTAGAAAGTTTGCCGCTGTTTATCGATGATACGCCCGGCCTGACGATTGCGGCACTGCGCACGCGGGCGAGGCGGTTGAAACGGCGCCACGGAATCGGGATGGTCGTTGTTGATTATCTTCAGCTTTTGCAAGGTTCTGGCAAGCAAAAGGACGGTAACCGTGTTCAGGAAATTTCAGAAATCTCTCGCGGATTAAAAACACTGGCAAAGGAGCTTCATGTTCCCGTGATCGCGTTGTCACAGTTGAGCCGTGCGGTTGAACAGCGCGAAGATAAGCACCCGCAATTGTCCGATTTACGCGAATCGGGTTCGATTGAGCAGGACGCTGACATTGTGTTGTTCGTTTACCGCGAAGAATATTATATCAAGGGTCTGGAACCCAAAACACCTGCGGAGGGCGATGACGCTAAAATTTGGGATGATCATGCTAAGTGGATGGCCGACCTACAGCGGGTTGAGGGGCTATCCGAACTGATCATCGCCAAACAGCGCCACGGCGCAACTGGCAAAGTGCGCCTGCGGTTTGAAGCCAAAATTACGCGGTTCAGCGATTATATTGACGAAAGCCATTTGCCGGAACAGATGAATTAGGGGTGTTTCAGATTTAACGTCCAGCCTAAAACGCTGGTAAATTCGCTGGGTCATCATCTTCAGCGACAGCGGTGTGGATGCCGCATTCAACCTTGTCCCACCCACGCCAGCGACCAGAACGGGGGTCTTCGCCCTTTTGCACTTTTGATGTGCACGGTGCGCAACCGATAGAGGGATATCCTTCTGCAACCAAGGGATGGGCTGGCAAAGCATGTTCGGCGACATAGGCTTCCAGATCATCCTTGGACCAACTGGCCAGCGGATTGACCTTTAACCGGCCTTCCTCAACTTCAAAGCGGGGGAGACCAGTACGCGTTGAAGCTTGGAATCCTTTGCGACCCGTGAACTGCGCGTCAAAGGGGGCCAGCGCCTTTGACAGGGGGATCACTTTGCGAATTTCGCAGCAGCCATCGGGATCATAGGACCAGCGCAGGCCAGTTTCATCCTTTTTTGAAATCGCATCCGCATCCGGCGTGATGTTGCGCACGTCGGTCAATCCCAACTGTGCAATCAACAGGTCGCGGTACGCCAGTGTTTCCGGGAAATGCTTACCAGTATCAAGGAACAGCACCGGTACGGAGGGATCAATCTGCGAAATCAAATGAAGCAAAATTGCGGACTCTGCGCCGAAGGAGGAGACAATTGCGATATCCCCCAACATGTTTTCGCGCAGTAAAGTACGCAGCATGTCCGCCGTATCAACGCCGCGAAACATGTTGTTCAGGCGCACAGCGTCGGCCTCTGTATAGCGCGGCGCGGTGTTGATGCGATCAACGGTGCGCAGGGCAGTGTCAGCCATGACGCAATTTCCATATCGGCACAGAGCCGTCCGCTGCGCCCTGATAGACATATGCGAAGCGGTCGAGGGCTTCGCCGACAACGGTTTCATCCAAAGGCACATCAGGCGCGAAACTGTCAAACCCGCAGCGGCGCATATAGACGATTTGGTCAACCAGAACGTCGCCCTGCGCGCGGAGTTCGCCGGCATAGCCCGCTTCACGCAATATCCGCGCGGAGGAATAGCCGCGGCCATCGCGGAATTTGGGGAAGGCAATCTCGACCAATGACAGACGGTCAAGATGGGGGATCAATGCACGCGCATCTTCGCCCGGTTCAATGCGGACGGCGGTTGCATTGGTTTCCCCGACAAAACTGTCGAGGGCAACAACCGGCGCGGTTGATTCACTATCCTGCCGATATCTTAAATTACCCATAGATCGCCTCCTTAAATGGATCGAGACCGACGCGGCGGTAGGTATCCAAGAAGCGCTCACCGTCGGTGCGTAGCGTCTTGTAAACGTCCGTCGCCTTTTCAACGGCATCAACGACACCGTCTTCGTCAAAGCCCGGACCGATAATTTTGCCGATGCTGACATCCTCTGCGCCCGATCCGCCAAAGGTCAGCTGGTAATTTTCAACGCCTTTTTTATCGACGCCCAAAATGCCGATGTGCCCAGCGTGGTGATGTCCACAGGCATTGATGCAGCCGCTGATTTTAAGTTTAAGTTCGCCCAGATCACGCTGGCGTTCTGCACTGGCAAAGCGCGTTGCAATTTTCTGGGCAACGGGGATTGATCGCGCATTGGCAAGGCTGCAATAATCAAGACCGGGACAGGCAATAATGTCGCTAATCAAATCAAGATTGGCATTGGCCAACCCGGCTGTGTCCAATGCCTGCCACAGGGCATATAGATCACGCTTGGCCACATGGGGCAGCACAATGTTTTGGGCGTGGGTAACGCGCAGTTCGTCAAAGCTATAGTGTTTGGCGAGTGTCGCCATGACGTCAATCTGATCTGCGGACGCATCGCCAGGAATGCCGCCAATGGGTTTCAGGCTGATGTTGGCAATGGCATAGCCCACTTGCTTATGGGGTTTGACATTTTGATCGAGCCATACTGCAAAATCTGGATCAGCACGGTCAACGGTGTCGGATAAGCCTGTTTCAAATGCTGGCGTGCCGAAAAATGCTGTGATCCGTTCGAGTTCTGCCAAGGGCGGGTCGATGCCCAGGGTTTTGACATGGGCAAATTCTTCTTCAACCTGAGCGCGGTAAGCATCAGCCCCAATTTCGTGAACGAGGATTTTGATGCGCGCTTTGTAGATATTATCGCGGCGGCCATAACGGTTATAAACGCGCAAGCATGCCTCAACATAGCTGAGCAGGTCTTCGGCGCGGATAAAGTCTTTGATTTCAGGCGCGATCATTGGGGTGCGTCCCATGCCGCCGCCAACGAACACTTTTGCGCCCAAAACGCCGTCGCGCATGATGAGTTCAAGGCCGATGTCATGAAGTCGCATTGCGGCGCGGTCTTCTTTGCTGGCAATCACGGCAATCTTAAACTTGCGCGGTAAATAACTGAATTCAGGGTGAAAACTGCTCCATTGGCGTAACAATTCAGCCCAAGGACGTGGGTCAGCAACTTCGTCCGCGGCGGCACCTGCAAATTGATCCGACGAAATGTTCCGGATGCAATTGCCGCTGGTTTGAATGGCATGCATTTCAACGCTGGCCAGTTCGGCAAGCAAATCAGCGCATTCTTCAAGCTTGATCCAGTTATACTGAATGTTCTGGCGGGTGGTGAAATGGCCGTAACCACGATCATATTTGCGCGCGATATGGGCCAGCATGTGCATTTGACGGCTGTTCAGCGTGCCATAGGGCACAGCAACACGCAGCATATAGGCGTGGAGTTGAAGATAGAGGCCATTCATCAGGCGCAGGGGCTTAAACTGATCCTCCGTGATTTCTCCGGCAAGGCGACGCTTTACCTGATCTCGGAATTCTTCAACGCGGGCGTCGACGGCGGATTGATCAAATTTATCATATTGATACATGGCTTATGCCTTCACAATGTTGATGGCAGGGTTGATGCCGAGGTCCTGACGCACGGTCGGGCCGGCTGCGCGGACGCGGTCTTTGATATGCAAGGGCAAGGGCCCTTGCGGGGTCATAGCCGCATCGACAATATAGGATGCGTTGACACGGCGTGCTTCCTCTTCAACCAACAAGATGGTATCGCCTGCGTCACCGACATCAACGGCCTCTGCAACGTGGAGCGACCAATTTTTGCCCGTCCACCACACGACATCCCCGGTCGGTAAATCATTTCCAGTCAATAACTTCACACAAGATACTCCGCTTGTTTGTCAAGAGTGACCAAACGGTCCTCCGCATCAGACCGCACCACAACATCGCCGACGATAATGATTGCGGGGCTTTTTACATTTTCACGTGTGACCATATCGCCAAGGTCGGTCAGCAGCGTTCGGATTGCGCGCGCACCTTTGCGGGTGCCGCGTTCCAGAACGGCAACAGGCATAGCCGGTGACACGCCGTCCATGATCAGTTTTTCGGCAATGTCAGTGGCTGTGGCTACGCCCATATAGATAACCAGTGTCCGGCCCTTTCCCGCAAGCCCCGACCAATCCTGATCAGTCAATCCTTTGCATTGGCCCGCAACAAAGCTGACAGCACTCGACGCGTCACGGTGGGTGAGCGGCAGCATTGCCTCCGCAGCGCAGCCAAGTGCTGCGGACACGCCGGGGATGACCGACACCGTAACTCCTGCTGCACGGCACGCCTCAACTTCTTCCCCGCCGCGTCCAAAAATGAACGGATCGCCGCCTTTTAGGCGCACGACGGCGTGTCCAGCCCGGGCCTCACCAATTAAAATGGCATTGATCCCGTCTTGCGGCACCGAATGGCGGCTACGTTGTTTGGCAACCGAGATCAGGCGCGCTTCTGGGTTGATGAGCGCCAAAACGCCGTCATCGAC
>JBEBKH010000011.1:0-38944 GCA_040079575.1 Chakrabartia sp.
ATATGATGGTGCGCGGGGCGTCGTTGGCTTTGCTGGCGCTGTGGAGCTGGTTGTTGATCCGCGATCACTGGGCGACGCTTCCTGCGCGCATGGCCTTGCTGATGAACGGGGCGATTGTGTTTCATGTCATATCCTCCATCCCCGGCCCCATTCATATTCGCAGCGCCGTCGACTGGATCATGGTGATCGGGTCAACCGCGGTGCCAAGCTTTTTTTGGTTGTTCGCGCGGACGTGGTTTAATGATGAAACGCGGATTGGGTGGCGCAGCTGGGCGTTGATTGCGGTGGCCAGCGCGGTGATGGCCGTCAGCATCATCCTTTTTCAAACAGCAGGGCAAGAAAAGGTCGCGGCGATTGCGGGGTCGGTGGCGCGCGCTTCCATGTTTGGTTTTGTCATTGCAGGGCTGTGGGCCGCGTGGCGCGGGCGCGACGGCGATTTGATTGAAGCACGGCGGCGTTTGCGGTCGCGCTTGGTGTGGGCGGTTGGCCTGTATGTGATCATCGTATTGGTGCTTGAAATCTCCGTCTACCGGGGCTTTGCGCCGCGGTCTGTGCTGACCCTGATCGAATTTGGCGCGATGATGCTGACAGGGGCGTTGTGCGCCGCAATGTTTGTCATTGGGCAGGCGGATTTGTTCGCGCGTACGGCCGCTGCGCGCGCAGTGCGGGGGGAGGACATGGCCCCGGATCCAGCATTGGCGGCACTGGGCCTGCGTCTGCATCAGCATATGGAACATGAACGTGCTTACCGTGATGATCGCCTCACCATCGCGGGGCTTGCCGCGCAATTAGAGGTACAGGAATACCGTTTGCGCCGCCTCATCAACGGCCAGCTTGGTCACCGTAATTTCGCGGCGTTTCTTAACGGTTACCGTCTGAATGAGGTCAAAGAGGCGCTGACCGACCCGTCCCAGCGCGATGTGCCCATCCTGACCATTGCCCTTGACGCCGGATTTGGGTCGCTTGGCCCCTTCAACCGCGCCTTCCGTGAAGCAGAGGGCATGACCCCAACTATGTACCGGATTAGACCCATATCTGATTGATTTCGAAATCGGCTAGTCGTTTTTGAATAGATGCGCGCGTGACAATCGGCTTTGCGTCATTTGGCTTCAACGACATATTGGAGCACCCCCATGACACACCAGCCCACCGACCTGATCGGCATTGCGACCAGCCATGCCCCGGTCATCTTCGCCTTTGATTTCGGGCGTTACTTGATCGCTGCCTTATTGATTTCCGCTTTGGTCTGGATGCTCAGGCGCTCTCCGATCAGAACGCGCAAAATTCAGGCGCGTGAAGCCACGATGACAGATGTCAGGCGCGAAATTATGGGGTCAGTGCAAACCTGCCTCGTCTATGTTGTTGTTGGCATCTTTGTCGCCTGGGGCATCCGCAACGGCGTTTTACAACGGCACGAAAACAGCGTCAGCTGGGGCGTTGATTTCGCCACGCTTGCGGCGATTTTGGTTGTGCATGACGCTTATTTCTATTGGGCGCACCGCACGATGCATCACCCCAAACTGTTTAAGCACTTCCACCGTTTCCACCACCGGTCGATCACGCCAACGCCCTTTGCAGCTTATGCTTTTGCGGTGCCAGAGGCATTTGTGATGGCCGTGTTCATGCCACTATGGCTGCTGTTCGTCCCGACATCGATTTGGGTGATTGTGGCCTTTCTAAACATCATGATCATCCGCAATGCCATGGGCCATGCCGGGTTTGAACTCCACCCCCGCTGGTGGCTTTCAACACCGATGACGCGCTGGATTAACACCACAACCCATCACGACCTTCATCACTCTGGGGGCTTTAACAAAAATTATGGTCTGTATTTTACCTGGTGGGACAAGCTGATGGGGACAGAACACCCGCAATATCACGAAACATTCGAACGTGTCGTTGCCCACAAGGGTGAAACGGCGCCTGCAGGTTTGGCCCCATCCCCAACCCTGTAATCCTTGGGCGCGCTGGACCATCCTCCAGCGCGCCCTTTTTTATCTAGTCCAGACGAAGCATTTTGCGTTCGCGGCCAATCCAGACAGCAAAGCTTGGACGTGCATGCATCGCGGCCAGATAGGCCGTTAGCTTAGGATATTTTGCAGCATCGGGAACAACGTTGCAGTGGGCCGCGTTCACAAACGGGCTGGCAACCGCAATATCGGCAAGGCTGAGCGCATCACCAACCAAAAAGCCTGACGCCGGAATGACACTTTCAAGATAATCCATAACGGGCGGCAATGCCTCTTTCTCTGCTTTTTCAGCCGCTGCCATGTCACCTTCTTGTTTCAGGAACATTGGCGCGACAATTCTGTTAAAAAAGATCGGCCCCGCAGCGCTGATCAAAATCGTGTCTGCAAATTCATCAAACCAAACCGTTCGCGCGCGGCTTGCTGGATCGGCCGGGATCATTGATGGCGCAGGGTGTTTCGCCTCCAAATAGGCAATAATCGCCGTCGAATCCGAAATCGCAAAATCGCCGTCGGTAAAGGCTGGCATTTTGGCAAAAGGGCTGGCGCGTCGAAATTCAGGATTAGGATCGCCAATGCCAACCGCCACAAGTTCCAGTGAAAGCCCTTTTTCGGCACCATAGGCCATCACTTTACGGACATAAGGGGATACCGGCGCGCCATATACGATCATTGTCACTCTCCTGATGAGTTGCGATGTGAAACCATTGCCAGCCATCAGATTTGCTCGCAAGCATTATCCCGCTGGACAGGCACGAAAAATCCGCCAAACAAGGCACTCTGCGTTCGGGGGTGTTCTGTGTTCGTATTGCTGCTTATTATTCTCATTGTCGGTGGGATCAGTTTTAAAAATCTAAAGAACCGATCACGGAATTTAGAACAACGCTTTGACGTGATTATTGACCGTATTGCAGCGCTCGAACGAGCATCCAGCGGCACGGTCATGGAAGAAAAAGAAGCCACCCCAGCATCCGTTATGGTCGCTGAACCTGCTCCTGAACCGGTCGCCGAACCCATCGCCGCGCCAATTATCCCCGTACCACCCGAACCGCTAACGATTGAAGCGCCGATCTCAGACGAAACTCCAAAAGTGCCTGCGATGGCGCAATCGACGCCGCGCGGGCCCGCACGGATCATTTACAATATTCCAGAAGAACAGACTGTAACGCTGGAACCCGTTCACGAGGAAGAAGTTGAGGGCATCGCGCCCGTTATCGCAGAGGAACCCCCTGCCCCGCCGGAAAATTCGCAGGAGAAACCACAGCGTAATTTTGCAGCGTCATTTGAAGCGTTGGTCGGCGGCAAATTACCCATCTGGATCGGGGGTGTCTCCTTGGTTCTGGCGGCCGTTTTCCTTGTGCGCTATTCCCTCGAACAAGGCTGGTTCGGTCCGGCCGTACGCTCCGTTCTGGCTGGTATTTTCGGGGTCGCTTTGCTTGTAGCAAGTGAAGCAGCGCGTCGCGTCCCCCGCTTTGCCGCCGACGAACGCGTCGCCCAAGTGCTTGCTGGCGCTGGCATCGCCAGTCTTTACGGGACACTGTATATGGCTGGAGAGCTGTATAATCTCATTACGCCCCTGACCTCTTTCGTCTTGATGGTGATCGTCACGGCGGCGGCCCTTATGCTCTCTTTGCGTCACGGCCCACCAACGGCAATCATGGGATTGGTCGGCGGCTTTGTCGCGCCGTTTATGGCCGCACCTTCTGGCAATCTAGTGCCACTGCTGATCTACCTCGGGCTCTTGATCGCTGGATTGTTCGCCGTCGCTATTCACCGGGGTTGGACTTGGCTGGCGATGGCTGCAACCGGCGGTGGCATCTTGTGGACGCTCGGAATTATGGCGGCGAAACTGACTGGCATCGGGCCAAGTCTGGGCCTGTTCATCGTGGTCATCGCCCTAGGGGCCACCATCTTGTTTCCGCGCAGCGGTGCTGGAGGAAGCCGCGTTCGGCTGATCCCAATGGTGGCTGGTTTCATTCAATTGGCATTGTTTGCACCTACCCTTAATTTCGCACTGTCGGGATGGTTGCTTTACGGGCTGTTGTCCTTGTCATGCCTGTATCTGGGATGGCGAGACGCGCGCCTGATGCCAGCCAACCTTGCGGCTTTGGGCTTAGTCTTAATCCTTCTGGTCGGGGCCTTTGGCAAAGGCAGCGCGCTGGCCCCAATGGCGGCACTTGGCGCAACATTGCTCTTCGCAATACCCGGGCATATCTTCGCGCGCAGAAGCGACACAGGACGGTCATGGGCATTGCTCGCCTTGGGCGGCGGTATGGGGCCGCTGTTGGTCGCGATTTTGAGCGGCGGCTATCCACTATTGAATACAACAGACTGGGCAAGGTTGTTTGTTTTGGCCGCGCTTCCCGCTGCGGTCCTTAGCTGGCGCGCGCGAGACGAGGGCCGCGCCACAGGTTCAACCGATTCGGCACTGACGGGCGGCGCGCTGGTTGCCGCCGCCGCCATTGCAATTGCAGGCTATATCGGGCTGGAACCGGATTGGTGGCCGGTTGCGGGCCTGTGCATCCTCGTCGCACTTTCCGCGTGGGCAAGACGCACAAGAGACGGATTCCTCTTCCAAGGCAGCCTGTTCGGATGCCCTGTGGTCGCTTTGTCATGGATTATGGCGCAAACCCGTCACACAGAAATTATGGGTGCCGTGTTGCTAAGTGGCCCGTTCCCGCCTCTGCAAACGGTGCTGTTGTTATTGGCCGCACCGACACTATTGCTTGGTGGCATGGCCTGGTATCACCGGACCCGCCAAAGCGATATCCCACTGCGTTGGATAACCTTGGGTATGGGATTGACCCTCCCTTTGGCTATGGCCCCGATCACGTGGCACACCAGCGCGACTCTGGCGTGTGCCGTAGCACTTGGTCTGTTTGCAAAACAGCGCGCTGACCAATCACCAAATCGTTTTTGGTCTGATGCCAGCATAGCGACGCTTGGACTTGCTGGATTATTATGGACCGCACGCATGCCGCAGGTGCCTCAGGTCGTTGCCTCCCTGCTCACCGATGGCGCGGCGCCGCAACCTCTCTCTATCGCCGCTTATTTGCTTGTCCCCGCGCTCCTCATTGCCGCTTTGGTATGGTGTCACAGGGGCAAAGTCTTTGAAAAGCCGCTCTGCTCTTTGGCAATCATCGCCGCTCTTGCAACGCCGCTCGCGCTGGTGCCACTGGCTTGGCATGCGCCCGTTCTTTTGGTCGGCGCGATTGCTTTAGGGGCGTGGGCAAAATTGCGGGCTGAGGAAAATGAAAAAAGCTATTGGTTCAATGCGAGCCTGATCACCGCCTTTGCTGCTGCGATTTTCTGGGCGGGGGGCATTCAGCTTTACCCCGCACTTTTTGCGTCGGTTTTTGTGTCCGGGACAACTCCGCCCCTCGCCATCGTCGCGGCGTTCCTCGGCATACCATCCCTATTGCTTGCGGCCTTGGCATGGTGCCATGTCGACCGATTTGCTGACAAGCCGCTACGTTGGCAGGCGATGGGTCTGTTCTTGGCAACACTGTTGGCATTGGTGCCTGCCACATGGCATCCAGCGGTCTTGGCATTGGTCGCTGCAAGTGCGATCCTCATTGGAACACGTCTGCCATTGCCGCGCCTTGGGCATGAAGCGCTATTGATTGTTGTCGGCGTCGCTTTGTTGGCCCCTATCCAACCTTGGTTGCTGATCTTTGCGCGGTCGTTGGGCGGCGAAATTGATCACTTTGCTTATCTGCCAACGTTGATCGTCACCTTAATCAAGATCGCGCTTCCGGCGACGATATTGGCAATAGCACTCTGGAAACCCTCCTATGCCCTGCCAACGCGCCTTATCCAATTGACTGCAGCGGTGATTGGCGCCTGCAGCCTTGCCACGCTCTACACGCTCATCAAACAACCCCTTGCCGTGACCGCTGAAAACTTCCTGCAATGGGGCCTGATTGAACGTGTCGCGATCAGCCAAGCCTTGTTTATCGCCGCTTTGCTGATTCAACTCTATGGCGGGCGCTTCTCACGCGCGGCAATCGTGATTTGGTCTGTGGCCTTGTGGCGGGTGGTGTGGTTTGATGTCATTTTGTTCAACCCGCTGATGGTGTCACAAAATGTGGGCAGTCTGCCGCTGTTCAACGCCGTCGTCATCCACGGGGCCTTGGTCACAGTCTGGTTGTGGTTCTTCCCACCACGGTCAGTGCTTAACCCCCATCAACGCTGGTTCCGTTATCTGGCACTGTCCACGATGATGATCACCGTTATGCTGGCTGTGCGACAGGCGTATCAAGGCGATCTTCTAACGATGCAAATCCTGCCTCGGGGTGAAAATTACAGCTACTCAGCCGCACTGCTTGTCCTTTCACTGATATGGATTTGGCAGGGCATGCTGCGCCAATTGGGCTGGTTGCGGATTGCTGGCCTCGGCTTGCTCACGCTCGTGACGATCAAAGTGTTTTTGATTGATGCAGCAGCCCTTGAAGGCCTGCTCCGTGTCCTGTCCTTCCTTGGTCTTGGCGGAGCACTGATCGGGATCGGCTGGGCTTATGGCCGCTTGCTTGGCACGGCAAAGGCGGCTGATAATGTCTAAAATCTGCATCCTGACACCTGACCCTGATTATGAAGAAAATTGGCACCCCGTCGCGGACCTGTATCGCACGCTACTCGGCGAAGATTGTGCGTTTCGAACGTGGAGCGATGCAGGTGACCTCTCCAGCTATGATCTCATTCTACCTTTGATCGCTTGGGGCTATCAGCGTGAACCGGTGCGCTGGTTCAAGGCGCTTGACGCTTGGGAAGCGGCAGACCTACCTTTCGCCAATCCCATCGCCACATTGCGCTGGAACACCGACAAGGATTATCTGTTCGATTTGGAAGCCGCAGGTATCGCGATTGTTCCATCACGAGAGACACATAGCCTCTGCGCAGACGACCTAATGACGGCGCGCGCGGCATTTGACGTCACCACACTTGTGATCAAACCCTCCATTTCGGGAGGCGCAGACGGAACCTATCTTCTTGGTCCAAGCGATATGATCCCGTTTGATGTGCTTGAAAAAGAAATGCTCATCCAACCGTTGATGCCCGCCATCGCCAGCGAAGGGGAGTTTTCACTCTTCTATTTCAGCGGCGTGTTCAGCCATGCCATCCTCAAAAAACCAGCCCAAGGTGATTTTCGTGTGCAAGAACAATTTGGCGGGCGCGAAACCGAAATCACGCCGCCTGAAGGGGCATATGCGCTGGCCATAGCAGCGATCGCTGCTGCCCCGGCATTGCCGCTTTACGCCCGCGTCGACATGGTGTGCGGAAATGACAAAGCGTTCTATCTCATGGAACTTGAGCTGATTGAGCCTTCACTCTTTTTTAGCTTTGCCCCGGATGGTGGAGCTGCTTTTGCAAAGTCACTCAGGGATAAAACATTATATCACCAATAACATATACACATCTTGAATATGCCATCAAAGCCACCGATACCCTATGTATCACTTTTTGAAAGGTCCTCCCCATGCGCAAATCCGTAATCATTGCAGCGATGCTGGCCGCGACAGCCATCGCCACCCCGATGCTGACTGCTAAATCGCGCGGGTCAGACAGTGCTTTGACAACCGTGCTTGCCGCACCGCACCGCAGCGAGGCCAATCGTGCCCGTGATGTTTATCGTCATCCCGCCGCAACACTGACATTTTTTGGCGTAAAACCAACCGACAATGTTGTTGAACTTTATCCCGGCGGCGGATGGTACACCGAAATTCTGGCCCCTTATCTGGCCAAAAAGGGCAACTACACTGTCGCTGCACCGCTAGGCCGCGGCGCTGATAACATCGCCAAGAAACTGGACGGCAACCCATCCCTTTATGCCAAGGTAAAGCGCGCAAATTTTCCAAATAAGGAAGGCGCTGTGACCGTCGCTCCGGGTTCGGCGGATGTCGCACTCACATTCCGCAATGTGCATAATTGGCGTTTTGGTGGTACCGATGCTGCGCAGACCGCATTCAATGAAATCTATGCCATGCTCAAACCCGGTGGGACGCTCGGCGTGGTCGAACACCGGCTTCCCGAAACCATGGATAGCGCGCTTGAGGAAAAAAGTGGCTATATGAAACGCAGTTCAGTCGTCGCCTTCGCTACCAAAGCAGGTTTTAAACTGGTCGGTGAGTCCGAAATCAATGCCAATCCAAAAGACACTCATAATTATACCAAAGGCGTTTGGACATTGCCGCCCAATTTTGCGGAGGGCGATGTTGATCGCGCCAAATATGCAGCCATTGGCGAAAGCGATCGGATGACGCTTAAATTTATGAAACCAAAAAAATAGGCTATTTTGCGGGCGGACGGGTGCGCAGCGGATCAAACCGCTTGCGTTCCTGACCAATCTTTTCCTGAAGCATTTTGACAATATCTGGCACAGTTTGATTGGCTGAGAAGCGTTCTTGGGGATCTGTCGCCATATCGAACAAGGGCGAATAGCCAAAAGCAGCCAATGGTATGTCAAGTGATCGATAATTGGCGCGGATCACCAGTTTCCACCTTTGCGTTCTAATCGCAGCAATGTCTTCGTTTTGGAACAGCAATAGATGGTCATGCGGGCTCTCCTTCGCTCCAGCCAAAACGGCGCTGATATCTTTGCCATCAATGTCGCGATCGGTCGGAAGAGGGACACCCGCATAGGCCAAAATGGTCGGAAAAACATCAATCCCCATTGCAATCGCGTTGCTAACATGCCCCGCAGCAATGTTTCCCGGATAGCGCGCGATAAACGGCACGCGGTATCCGCCGTCAAATCCGCCGCCGCCCTTGCGATCATGCAGTCCTCCGGTATCACCTTCAAACCAAGGACCATTGTCTGACGTAAAAATAACAATTGTATTGCGGTCAATTCCGTTGCGTTTGAGCGCCGCCAGAACAGCGCCAACGCTGTCATCCAATTCTTCGACGACATCGCCGTATGCATGCGCCAAGCTATGGCCCTTATGATCGGCGCTGGGCGCGAGCGGCAGATGCGGGGCGCTATGTGCAAGATACAACAAAAACGGTTTTGATTTATTGTCATCGATAAAGCGCACTGCTTTTTGAATGAACTGTGCGGTCAGTGTTGCAAAATCGACCGTATCATTTTTTACGTAATCAACGCCCTCAGTGCGGTCAGTGAACAAAGACAGTGGTTTCATATCATGACTATAGGGAAGGCCGAAGAACTGATCGAAACCCTGCACGCGTGGCGGCCAATAAGGTGCAGTGTGCCCCAAATGCCATTTACCAATAATCGCGCTCACATATCCTGCGGGTTTGAGTGCTTCTGCAAGTGTAATTTCATCAAGTGGGAGACCGTTCGTATCTTTTGCTTGGATGACTTCAACACCCAACCCAGTCCGGATAGGATAACGCCCCGTAAGAAGGCCCGCGCGTGACGGTGTACAGATATTCGCAGCAGCATAAAAATCAGTGAGCCGAACGCCCTGTTTCGCCAAGGCGTCAATTTGGGGCGTCTGAATACGTTTCTGGCCGTAGCTGCCAATGTCACCATAACCCAAATCATCTGCCAAGATAATGACGACATTCGGCGGCCTTGCGTCATTAGCCCATGCGGAAGACGCAAATGAACAGACAAATATCCAAAACAGAAAGTTGCGCATTGTTCTCTCCCTCCGCTAGCATCAGTTGCGAAACACGATGTTAAATCAGAATCGTAAGGGGAAAGCCATGAAAACCAGAATTACTGAACTGTTCAATATCCAACATCCGATCATTCAGGGCGGGATGCATTATGTTGGCTTGGCTGAATTGGCCGCTGCCGTATCAAACGCGGGCGGACTTGGGATTATTACGGGCCTGACGCAGCGGACGCCAGAATTGCTCGCCGCCGAAATCGCCAAGTGTAATGATATGACTGATAAGCCTTTTGGGGTGAACCTTACTTTCCTTCCCACTTTTGCGACCCCACCTTATCCTGAATATATTCAGGCGATCATTGAAGGCGGGGTGCGCATCGTTGAAACAGCGGGGCGCAGCCCAGAGGAACATATGCCCGCGATGAAGGCCGCAGGTATTAAAGTGATCCACAAATGCACGTCTGTGCGTCACTCACTCAAAGCCGAACGCATTGGTTGCGATGCGGTTTCGGTTGATGGTTTTGAATGCGGTGGCCATCCGGGCGAGGATGATATTCCCAATATGATCCTTCTCCCACGCGCCGCCGAAGAACTCAAAATTCCGTTCGTTGCATCAGGCGGGATGGCCGATGCGCGGTCTCTGGTCGCCGCCCTCGCGCTCGGTGCAGAAGGCATGAACATGGGCACACGCTTTATCGCCACCAAAGAAGCACCGGTTCACCAAAATGTAAAGGATGCCATCGTTGCCGCATCCGAACTCGACACACGGTTGGTGATGCGCCCTCTGCGCAATACCGAACGCGTACTCAACAATGCCGGCGTTGACCGGATTCTCGCCATCGAAAAGGCCAAGGGTGCTGACCTCCAAATCTCTGACATTTATGAACAAGTGGCAGGCATTTACCCCAAAGTAATGACGGAAGGCGATATGGATGCGGGCGCTTGGAGCTGCGGCATGGTCGCAGGTCTGATCAATGATATCCCAACGTGCAAGGAATTGATTGACAGGATTATGGCGGAGGCCAATGTCCTGATTAACGCCAGATTGGCGCGGTTCGCGGCTTGATGGGCGATATAACGCCCCGCCTTTCCGCAACTATGGCGCGGATCATGGGCGGGGCAGCACAACCGGTTGAAAACCTCCAGCGCCTGACCGGCGGCGCGAACATGGAAAGCTCGGCTTTTGAATATGCTGGGCAATCCTATGTCCTGCGCCGTGCTCCCAATGCTGAAATGATGGCAGGGCGGACCTACGGCCATGATGTTGAGGCTGCCATTGTTCGCGCGGCATTTACAGCGGGCGTGAAAGCGCCAGAGATTGTTGGCGAAATTGCGCCTGACGATGATCTCGGCACCGGGTATATTATGCGCCGCGTTATGGCCGAGGTAAATCCGGCAAAAATCCTCGCCGACCCCTCCCCCACGCTGCTCACGGATATGGCATGCGAGCTTGCAAAAATTCACAGCATCGCGCTCGACACTTTGCCAAATTTGCCAGCATCAGACGCTGTAACTCTCATTGCCGATATGAAAACGCGTTTCACGGCTTACGGCGGCGACCGCCCCATCTTCGCGCTCGCGTTCAAGTGGCTGGATGATCATATCCCTGCGCCATCTTCTCCCGTTTTCCTCCACGGTGATTACCGCATGGGCAATCTTATGGCGGATGATAATGGCCTCGCGGCGGTGCTTGATTGGGAACTGGCCCATATTGGCGACCGGCATCAGGATTTGGCGTTCGGCTGCATCAACAGCTGGCGCTTTGGCCATATTGATTGCCCCGCCTTTGGTTGCGGGCAGATCGAAGACTTTCTCGCAGCATATGAGGCCGAAAGTGGGGTCACTCCTGATCCCATGCGCTTTCGTTTTTGGCTCATTTATTCGACCCTTTGGTGGGGGATGTGCTGTTTACAGATGGCAGAGATTTGGCGGTCTGGCATGGACAAAACCTTAGAACGCGCTGTTATCGGGCGGCGTACCTCAGAAACAGAAGTTGACCTCCTGATGTTGTTGGAAGAGGACGCGCCCGAAACCCAGCGTCTGCCGATCACGCTTTCACCTCCGCCAGAACCGCGCCGTATGGGAGAACCCTCTCCTGCTGAAATGCTAGAGGCCCTAACCAACTGGATCGCGACGGACATCAAACCCAAAGCAGAGGGCCGTGATAAATTCATGGTCGCGGTAGCCCTCAATGCACTGGGGATGCTCAGTCGTGAAGCGGCAGGCCCACTTGCTGTACACGACAAAGCTTTGTGCGACGACATCATGTCCGGCCGCAAATCCCTCGCCACAATAGGTCTGCTAGCAAAACTCAAACGAGACGCGCTGGCTAAACTCGCAGTCGATCAACCAAAATATTCCGCGCTGGCCAAGGCGCACTCTATGTGGGGAGCCCACTAATGCTGTTTGAAATCCCGTCCGAAATCACCGCTTACCTCGCCACGCTCGATGCCTTTATCGAAGCAGAAATCAAACCCATCGAAAACCGCGACGACAACATTCGCTTCTTTGATCACCGGCGCGAAAATGCGCGAACGGATTGGGATAATGATGGCCATCCCCGTGCCGATTGGTGGGCCTTACTTGCTGAAATGCGTGACGTAGCCGACAAGGCGGGGCATTATCGCTATGCCATCCCAACCGAGTTTGGCGGGCAGAACGGATCCAATCTGTCGATGGCGGTGATCCGCCATCACCTTGCGGCCAAGGGGCTGGGTTTGCACAATGACCTTCAAAATGAATCCAGCATCGTCGGCAATTTGGTGCAAGTTTTAATGCTCCGAGATTTCGGGACGGAGCAACAGAAGCGCGATTTCATACCATTGATGCTCGCAGGTAAAATGGGCTGGAGCTTTGGGTTGACAGAGGAGCATCACGGATCAGACGCCACCCACATGGACACGCTTGCCATCCCGGAAAGCCGGGACGGTGTTGCCGGATGGCTGATCAACGGCAACAAAATGTGGACAACGGGCCTGCCCTATACCAGCCATGTCATGACGTTCGCACGGACCAGTGGCGTGGATGGCAAGGCACGCGGCATCACCTGCTTTGTCGTACCAACGACCACAGCGGGATTTGAAATCGGCGACTATATGTGGACGTTCAATATGCCCACCGACCATCCAAAGGTGAAATATACTGATGTCTGGGTGCCCGAAAGTGCGATCCTTGGTGACCTCGACAATGGTCTCGCGGTTGCTCAACATTTCGTCCACGAAAACCGTATCCGTCAGGCGGCCAGTTCGCTCGGCGCTGCACAATATTGCATTGATGAAGCTGTGAAATATGCGCGCGAACGCAAACCCTTTGGCAAACCGCTGGCGGTCAATCAGGCGATCCAGTTTCCGCTTGTTGAATTGGCGACTGACGCCGAAATGCTGCGCCTGTTAATCTATAAAACGGCCGCTGAAATGGACACAATGACCAAACCCGAAGTCGCGATCCGCCTGTCCGATAAAGTGAGCATGTGTAATTATAAGGCCAACCGTTTGGTATGTAATGCCGCCGATTTCGCGATGCAGGTCCACGGCGGTATGGGCTATTCACGGCATAAACCGTTCGAACATATCTACCGCCACCACAGGCGTTACCGCATCACCGAAGGCGCTGAAGAAATCCAGATGCGCAAAGTCGCAGGGCATTTGTTCGGTTTTATGGGGTAGCCGTATCCAAAGACAATTGTGCAGATCCAGCCGCCACGCGCGCATCGGAAAATAGCGTCCAGTTTGTCGTTGGTCCCTTCGGCCGCGGCGCACCTGCTGGCATATCTGGTGCTACCCAAAGATAGCGCACGGCCAATGTTCCCCCCGACGGAGCATCAAAATCCAACGCCAGATCCACTGGCGTTTCGGTGCGGAACGCAATGCGCGTCCACTGCGCAGGGCCGAGCGTCACCGCTTTTCCACTTATCCTTGCGTTGCGGAGCGGCTGTGACGGGCGCAGTGCAAGCATCAAAAGTCGGGGAGGCGCGGTGCCTGTAATGCGCAGCGTCCCGTGTGTACCCAACCTCGTCAAAGCCAAAATTGGGCGCGGCACAGAAGCCTTTGCTGCCGGTACGGCCCAAAATGAAAACTGGTCATAGACAGCAACCTTCACTTGTTTGGCGAGCCCCGAAGGCAGTTCGGCCCGCGACGATGTCGTTGCCCAATAGCTTTTTCCGCTGTCATTATCTGTATAGTGAAACAGATCGCCCGGACGTGGGTGACGTGCAGAAAACCCGTCCGTCAGACCCAGCCATAATGTACCACAACCCGCAATGGCGAGCAGACCCGCACCAGTCTTACGACCAACTAGCCCATCGCTCCACGCCATAAGTGACGGCCCAAGTAGCAAGATCATAAACGGAATGAGCAGCGCGACGATCGCCGGTGTCATCGTGCCAACGGAAACATAAAAGAGCGCAATAATTTGAAATATCAGACCGAAGGCGAGCAATCCGGCAAGCGCAGCGACGATCCGCACCAAAGCTGTGTCGATCCCGAAGCGCCCAGCCAATAGGGCCACAATCAACGTGACCAGCAACGGCCATATCAACAACCAGTTTCCGCCAGGCAGGAGGATTTGCATCGCCACGCCGCCAACGAACATCAACAGCATCGCACCAACCCAACTGGCGATGCGTGGCCGCATGAACATCGTGAACCCGAGGCAAAGCAAGACATAAATCCAAAATGCCATTCCACTTTCTGCGAGCTGTTCACGCATCGCGGTGCTTCCTGCGCCAGCAAGGAGGCGCCCAACCGCGTGGCAAGCGGCTGCGGCGATGATGGTCAGGGCCAAAACGCCGAACATTCCACCCACGCTACGCCGCCATGTCGTCCCAATTACCCCGACCCGGATCATCACGATCCCAGCAGCAGCAACCACGAGGAGGAGCCAGCCCATTGCAAGCGGATACCGCACCACGCCCAGGCCGAAAACATCAAAAAAGGCGCTGTCCTTGCCAATTGCAGGCAGTTGATCGCTGAATGCCAACGCGCGCGTAGTCGTAAATGCGAAATTTCCAAGATGCTGGAGCGTGGCTTGATTGAGGTTAGCAGGTGTGTCGCTTGGCGCATGATAATCAAATTGACCATCAATAAAGGCAGCATTTATGCCAATTCTTCCAGCAGCAATCGATACGGAAAGGTCAGTATCGTTGGGCAACCGCTTATAAATCGCATCAGAAAGACTGTTCCCGCTAGGGCTCATCGCCGTGTTGGCCCACAGATCAATCAGCGCCGCATTGCCGCGTGAGGTTTCAAACATCATCGCCCGGCCTTTTGAACCGCGCGCCTCAACATTCACAACCGCGCCGACATGAGGGGCGAGTGCATGATCTTCAAAAAAGGCTTGCGCGCCGAGCAAACCAAATTCTTCCCCGTCGGTTATCAAAAAGACGACATCACGCGCGGGTTTGGGGCCAGCAGCCAGCAATCGTGCGGTTTCAATCACCGCTGCCGTTCCCGAAGCATCATCGCCAGCACCCGCTGCAAAGGGAACGGAATCGTAGTGAGCCATCAGCGCGACCGCCGGTATCTTGGCATCACGCCCAGGCAAAACAGCGATGATATTTTCAATCGGCCCCACCGCAATCGCCCGTTTCCCGCGCGGCGACTGGCGCACAGCATCTGCGCGCTGAATCTGAACCTTCAAGCCAAAGCCAGTTAATTGCGTGACCAAATAATCCTGTACGCGCTTATTTTGCGGTGACGATGCAGGGTGCGGCTCGACCGCTATGGCATCAACGGTTGCTGCAAGGTTGGCCAGTGACACGCCTGATGCGGGCGCTTTCAATTGCACAGCAGGAGGGGTTGCCGTCCATAATGCGAGCACAATGGCCGCGATCAACACCAGCGGAAATATAAAAAGCCTTTTCAGTGTCGCGCTGACTGTGACGGTGACGGTCATGGACGTATGACAATGCCCACAGCGGGGTCGACCCCTCCCTTCACCGTTGCGATAAAAGCGTCGGCAGCAGCATCAAGACCGTCGCGGTGATCGATTGTGATAACCCCCTCTGTAACGCCAACAAAGCCAGCCCAACTTGCCGCGACCGCCACACCAAAATTCTTGGGACCGAGCGCCTTGATCGTTGCCGTGGCATGATCGGGAGCAAAGAAGAGGATCGGCTTGGGTCCTGCCAATGCGTCTGAATCGCTTTGCCCCCTTGCTTCAATATGGGTCGCGCCAACCAGACAGCTATAGGCAAGGGCATCGCCAAAATGTGCGTGCAGGCTTGCCAGTAACTTACTGTTTCCAGCAAAATCCACTGACACCGATGGTAATTTTGGCAAAGCCGAGAGATCATCATAGGCCAACACTTCATCGTAAAGCCCGGTCCCCTCAACGAACGCGACATTTGCACGCGACGTCAGTCCAACGCGCCTGATCGTGGGGGAAAGGTCTTTGGCAACGCTGGCCAATCCCAAAGATGTCTTTGACGACGCGCTGGTCATCACGAGTTGTTCTGCCCCAAACCACCCTTCACGGCGAAACATAGATTCAATCAGGAAACCGGTTTTGAACAGCGGCCCAAAAATCATCCGTGCATCTTCACGTGCCGGATCATGTTCAGGATCAGCAGCAAGGCGGCTATATTGATTATAAATCGAGCTCATTGGCTGGCGGTGCGCCGCTGTATCGAGAAACCCACCCTCGGTGATATTACCCGGCTGCACGTCTAGGTGACTGCCCATCGGCAAATAGCCATAGACGCGCTCTCCAACAGAAATTTCGGTATGGTTCGATTCCTCAACAACTGCATGCCCCCACATTGGCACGATCCCTTTGCCGTCTGTCGCTGGGAAGAAATTCCAATAACCAAACATGTCGCCAATCGCCGCATAGGTGACATTGTTGGCAGTCACCGAAAAACTCTCAATTTTGAGCCGCACAGCATCTGACGCCAGCGGAGGCATTGGCGCTTCAACGCACTGGACCTGAGAAATATTTGCCTTTGTCACCAACACCATTTTTACCATTATTTTTGCCTCTCAAAATCCGAAGTTTACCCCATAGTATCAGTAAAAGGGCGACATATCAGCTTCTATTCATTTGCACCGTTCACTCTACTTTGTAATATTCTGCAATACGGTCAAGCGCCAGTGTCAGAACAAGTTTTCCTGCGCGCACTGGCCAGCCCAATGCTTTTTCGGACACGGAAATACTTTCCCCCGCACATACCGTGCGCCAAAGTATATCGGACAATCCGGCGCCCGCCACCGCAATTGCCCCGTCAAACCGGCGTTTTGCATCAATTTGTAACAGTGTTGCCGCACCGTGTGACGGTGCACCGCGGGCTGATCGACTGGTGGGCGGCGCATCCCACACCATCGTTGTACGCCCCGCCAAAGCAGCGCGTTCGTAATCACGGCGTAGCATCTCTCCGGCAACAAAGTGCCGGTCACTAATCATATTGCGCGCGTGCAGCCAGCCCAGCGGCGATTCCGCAAGGTTGAAGGTCACACTGCGCCCGCGCCTTGGCGTTTCGATACTGCAATTTTGGCCGTCCTGTAGGACAATCCGTTCGACAAGCATTGGTTTCATTGCGTGCTCCGTTTTTGACGAATCGCTCTTGCCTTAAAGGATCATTTGTAGGAAAGAGAAAAACCATTTTGGTTATGGAGCTAACGAGATGATCACCAGAATTCGCGAAGTTCGCCGTGCAAAGGCCATGACATTGCTCGATGTCGCACTTGCCTGCAACCCACCCACAACCGCTCAAACGATTGGACGCTTGGAAACAGGAACGCGAACCGTTTCGGTTGGTTGGCTCAACCGGATTGCCACCGCGTTGGGGGTGGAAGCAGGCGATCTGGTGCAACTGCCCGACCGTGCCGATTTACCTGTGGTTGCAATTTTGGCCAGCGATGGCGCCCACGCCCCGCGCCACGAACAGATTGTTGCTGCCCCCGGCCCCAATGCAGGCACCGTCGCCATGCTGGTAGACACCGGCATCGGTGACTACCGCGCAGGTGATGAGATTTGGTGCGACAGACTGTCACCCGATCATTTCGTCACTGCGCTCAACCGCGATGTCATTGTCCCGCGCCCTGCAGGCCGCTTCATCTTTGGCCGGTTGATTGGACGTGAAGGCACGCGTCTTCAGATTTTGCCCTTGGGAGCGGGTGCGAAACAACAAATCATCGATGATCCGGCGTGGATTGGCGTTGCGACCCGCCTCGTTAGGGGATTGTGAGATGCCCAGATTAAAGCAAATTCCGCGCGCAGAAGCAGACCCACTCGCCCAGACGCTTTACACTGCCCTTTTCGGTGACCGTGACCCGGTGACCGATCCCGGCACCGAGACTGGCACATCTGGCAATTGGTGGACCGTATTTGCCAATTCCCCAGCAACCTTCAAACACTGCGTTCAAGGGTTTCAATATTACCGGTCCCCCGACCGCAAGCTTGATCCCAAGCTACGCGAACTGGGCCAGATGCGGGCGGGATGGGCGCGCGGTTCCCAATTTGTATTTTCACAACATTGCAAGGCGGCGCGTGCTTACGGCGTAACTGAAGAACACATCACAGCCATTCCGCACTGGCAGATTGCCGAATGCTTCAATCTCACAGAACGTGCAGTCTTGGCCTACACCGATGCGATGGTGCTGATGGGCGGGCGCACCGCAGACGGTATATTTGCTGCATTAAAGGCCAATCTTGACGATGAGATGATTGTCGAATTGACCTATATCGTTGCATGGTATGATATGCATGCTGTGACGACAAAGGCGCTGCGCCTAGAATTTGACGACATCGACGACCGTATCGTTGAGGTGCCAGCGCCCGCTGGTTTTCATGCGGATTCGATGCGTATGGTTGATCCAAAGGAATAACGAATATGGCCTATCACCATCTTGCCCTCGCCACGCGCGACATACAGGCGATCCATCATTTCTATGAAGGCGTGATGGGTTTTGAACTCGTCAAGGTTGAGGTGGCAAAGGTTATGGCAGGCGGATGGGCCAAACATTTCTTTTACCGCATGGGCGGCGACGACAGTTGCTTTATCGCTTTTTGGGAAATGCACGACGTGCCGGGCGGTGACGTATTTGAAACCAGCCTGAGCAAAGCGGCGGGCCTTCCCGATGAAATGAACCACATCGCTTTCCGCGTGAACAGTGCCGCAGAACTCGACATGCGCCGTGCAGAATGGACGAAAGCGGGGCTGCAAGTGATGGAAGTTGACCATAATTGGTGCACGTCAATCTACACCAAAGACCCCAATGACAATCTGGTTGAATTCTGCCTGACCACGGGCAAGTTTACGCAGGATGACCGGACGCTGGCCATTGCCGCATTGCATGAAAGTGACGCGCATTTCACGCCGCCCCCTGCATCAATGAAAATCCACAGTGCAGACAATCCTCAAGCGAATGGACCGTCGATATGAAAACATTGTTCCTTTCCATCGCTGGGTTCATCCTCTTGTTCATTGCCCTTGGCGTTGGCCTTTTCCTTTATTCCCCGGCGCTTCTCGTTGATACGGTTGACCGTGTCGCGAGCCGCGCCGACGTTGTCAAAACGCAAGACGGCATCTCATTTGGACCACACGCTGGCAATAAACTGGATATTTGGTCGACATCAACAAAGGGCAAAGCGTTAAAACCTGTGCTGGTTTTTTTCTATGGTGGCGGTTGGGCCAACGGAGAACGCGGCGAATATGGTTATGCCGCGCGTCCCTTTGTCGAAAATGGATATGTCGTGGTGATACCGGATTATCGCCATGTGCCGGAGGTTCGTTTTCCTGGTTTTCTGGAAGATTCAGCCGCAGCCGTAAAATGGGTACAGGCCAATATCGCGCGTTACGGCGGGGACCCAGACCGCGTCAGTGTGGCTGGGCATTCGGCCGGGGCCTATAATGCCCTGATGCTAGCGTTGGACCCCCAGTGGCTCGGAGAAAAACCCGTGCGCGCGGCGATCAGCCTTGCTGGGCCTGCTGATTTCTATCCTTTCACAACGAAGAGGTCGATTGCCGCCATGGGTCAGGCGCCAGACCCGCTCCTGACACAGCCCATCAATTTTGCCCGCAAAGAGGCAGCGCCGATCCTTTTGATCCACGGTACTGCAGATACGGTGGTGCGGATCCGCAATGCCAACAGCCTGTATGCCAAACAAACCGCAGCCGGTGGGAATATCACGCTCCGTACACAGGCTGGCGCGAGCCATAATGATTTGGTCCTTGCGCTGTCCACGCTGTTTCGCGGAAAACTGCCTATTGTGCAGGAAAGTGTCGCCTTTTTGAACGCGAACAATAAGGATGAAAGAAAATAAGCAGCATAGTCTGGCTATTGCTTAGGAGTTTCGTGCCCGACTGCGCCCCGCGCAGTCTGCGCGCGAAACTGGTGGGCGATGACGGGCTCGAACCGCCGACATCCTGCGTGTAAAGCAGGCGCTCTACCAACTGAGCTAATCGCCCCCTGTTCAGGGAATAGCGCCTTTGCCGCAACATCGGGCGAAGGGCAAGTGTTAGATTGCATTGCCCCCTGATCGGTGTGCCGCCGCCCAATATCGCGCCACGCCGTGCGCAGCGGAATCAGACAAGCGAATGAAGATCCGACGGCCATCGTCAGGGTCAGCCACCCGTTCAAACAAGCCCTCGTCCGTCATTCGCTTAATCCAGCGCAGCGCTGTGGTCGGGGGGACGGCTGCGGCGATGCACAGGCTCGACACGGCGACTTGAACCTGATCAATCCGTGCTGCCATCAAATCTAACAGCATATCCCAGGCAGGATCGGCAAAAAGATCGCTTTCAAAGAATTGATCACGCATCCGTCGCAACCGAATGGCCGCACGCAAATCCGCTGCGCGCGGCATATCACTGTCCAAAGTATCGTGCGCCGGTTCAGCACGAAACCCCATCATCATGTCGGAAACGCCCGTTTTGTAAGCTGAA
This sequence comes from Chakrabartia sp., assembly GCA_040079575.1. Lineage (GTDB taxonomy): Bacteria > Pseudomonadota > Alphaproteobacteria > Sphingomonadales > Sphingomonadaceae > Aquisediminimonas. Next base: position 20,430 of record JBEBKH010000011.1, read on the forward strand.
GTGACCGGCGCCGTCGCCGATAAGTTTGAGAGCGCCCGTGCGATCCTCCCCACTTCATCGGCCAAACGGCGCAGGCGCACCGATTCCGGTTCAGCGGTTATATCATGCAGCACATGGGACGCATCCAACGTCGCCAGTTGTAGCGCCGTCACCCGGTCGGTGATTCCCGCGCCGCAGAGTATAGTCATACGATCATCGGCAAGACGCCGTGCAAATTGATCCAGATACTCTAATGTCGTTGTGAGCAACGTCGCTGGCCGCGCGGCCAGCATCCCGATTTGATCGAGCAGCGCGTCAATCGGCCGCCCTTCTGTCCCCGCATATTCGATCATCACGACATCAGCGGCAATTTGGGTTTTCATTCGTTCTGATGCAGCATCAAAGGGGAGTGACGCGACAATCCGTCCGCCAATCGCCTCAGCTGCGCTTTGGGCATCCTGTGCCCCTAGAAGTGAATCTGAAAAGATGAGGATCGATGGCCCGCGCTGATCCGGAAGCTCTCCATATCCCATCTTAAAAACCCTATAAATCGCGTCCTGCACGGGAACCCCCATCTATTGACTGTCCAATTGGGATCAAACTGATGTCATTCCGGGTCCATGTCGCGCGTAATTATATCCATTCTGGAGATAAGAGCGAGATTTATTGCCAATCTTAAAATAAATTATCACGGCCATAATAATATACAGGTGATATTCGCGTCCTGTGCAAAACGAGGCTAATCATAACATATCCATTTTGGATACATCACTGCACAAATTTAACAATTTACTTAAGGTCTGCTTCTATCAAAAACAGATCAGAGCGGTTCTATCCACCATCTCCTCCGCCTGAAAGACCCTTGGTTTGGCCCCCTACGCCAGGCCAAGGGTCCAATTTACCATCGCATCAATGCTGCAAGGCCTTCACAATATCTTCGACCATTTTCTTGGCATCCGCGAGGAGCATCATGGTTTGGTCCATATAGAATACATCATTGTCGACGCCCGCATAACCAACCCCACCCATGGAGCGTTTGATGAAAAACACCGTCTTGGCCTTATCCACATCAAACACCGGCATGCCGTAAATTGGCGATGTTTTATCGGTTTTGGCAGCCGGATTGACCACGTCGTTCGCACCAATGATGAAGGCAACATCTGTTTGGGCAAATTCGCTGTTGATGTCTTCGAGTTCAAACACTTCATCATAAGGCACATTGGCCTCTGCAAGCAGAACGTTCATATGCCCCGGCATCCGGCCTGCAACGGGGTGGATAGCGTACTTAACCTTCACGCCCTCTTTCTTAAGGACATCAGCCATTTCACGCAGGATATGCTGTGCCTGTGCCACTGCCATGCCGTATCCCGGCACGATGATCACGCTTTCAGCCTGTTTCATCATATAGGCCGCGTCCTCTGCCGATCCGCGTTTCCACGGCCGGTCAGATTTTGCTTCTCCGCCCGCTGCCGAAGGTGCCGCACCAAAGCCGCCAGCGATCACGCTGATGAAGCTGCGGTTCATCGCCTTGCACATGATGTAGGACAGGATCGCCCCCGAAGAACCAACGAGAGCGCCCGTGATAATCATTGCCGTATTGTGCAGCGTGAAACCCATCGCGGCGGCGGCCCAGCCCGAATAGCTATTGAGCATCGACACTACGACCGGCATATCCGCGCCGCCAATCGGGATGATGAGCAGGAAACCGATGAGGAACGCCAGCGCGGTGATGGTCCAGAAAATCCACGGGGATTGGTCAATCGTGAAATAGCCAATCAGACCCAGAATAGACGCAAGCGTCGCAAGGTTGATGACGTGCCGTCCGGGCAGCATGATCGGTGAGCCGGACATATTGCCATTGAGTTTTAGGAACGCGATAACCGAACCGGAGAAGGTAATCGCACCAATGGCAATGCCCAGCCCCATTTCTATGCGGCTCACCGGATTGATGAGGCCCAGTTTCATAAACTCAGCCGGGTCCATATAAGGCTCGGGTGTAGCAAGGATGCCAAAGGCTGCCGGATTAAGGTAAGCAGCCGCCGCAACCAATACCGCTGCCATCCCAACCAGCGAATGAAACGCCGCGACCAATTGTGGCATGTCGGTCATCGCAATCCTGCGCGCCGTAACCCAACCGATACCGCCACCAATGGCAATCGCGGCCATAATTTCGGGTAATGATGCGACTTCATGCGTGATCAACGTGGTGACCACGGCAATCAGCATACCAGCCATGCCAAAACGGTTACCACGCTGCGACGTCGAAGGCGAAGACAGTCCGCGCAGAGCAAAAATGAAAAATACGCCCGAAATCAAATAAGCGAGCATAACCCATGCCGGAGGCGCTGCATGTTCCATGGCTTAGCGCTCCTTTTTCTTATACATAGCGAGCATCCGCGCCGTCACCGCAAACCCGCCAAAGATGTTAACGCTGGCCATGGCAACGGCAATCAGCCCGAGCCACTTCGCGGTTGGCGAACCTTCCGCCGCAGACGCAATCAGCGCCCCGACAATGATGACCGATGAGATCGCATTGGTCACCGCCATCAACGGCGTATGCAGTGCGGGCGTCACCGACCAGACGACGTAGTAGCCGACGAAACAAGCCATCACGAAGATGGAGAGAATTGATATGAAGTCCATGATGTTCCCTCTATTTCGCCAACAACCGTGCATTCACAACCTTGCCGCCCTGCGTCAGGCGGATGGCTTGGGTTACTTCATCATCGTCGGGCAGGACCGGGCGTCCCGCTTCCTTGTCCCAATAGGCCGACAGGAAGTTAAACAGGTTGCGCGAAAATAGCGCGGAGGTATCGGCGGCCAGTCGCGATGGCACATTTTTATGCCCGACGATTTTGACGCCGTGCACAGTGACCACCTGCCCCAACACCGCGCCTTCGACATTGCCGCCTGCTTCAACCGCAAGGTCGACGATCACCGATCCTGGCTTCATCGTTTTAATTTGCGCATCAGAAATCAGGCGCGGGGCAGGACGTCCTGGGATCAGCGCGGTGGTGATGACAATGTCCTGTTTGGCGATGTGGGCGGAGACCAGTTCGGCCTGCGCTGTCTTATATTCGTCAGACATTTCTGTGGCATAGCCGCCGCTGCCTTCGCCTTCGATGCCCGCAACATTTTCAACGAAAATGGCTTTTGCGCCGAGCGATTCGATTTGTTCTTTGGTCGCCGAACGCACGTCAGTTGCCGAAACCTGCGCGCCCAGACGGCGAGCTGTGGCGATGGCTTGCAGGCCCGCAACCCCAACACCCATCACGAACACACGCGCGGCAGACACTGTGCCTGCAGCGGTCATCATCATCGGAAACGCGCGGTCATATTCGGCTGCCGCATCCAGCACCGCTTTATAGCCCGACAGATTTGACTGCGATGACAGGATATCCATCGACTGCGCGCGGGTGATGCGCGGCATGAATTCCATCGCCAATGCCTCAACACCCAGCGCGGCATAGGCGTCAACGCGCTTGCGTTCGACGAAGGGATTAAGACCCGCAACAATCCATGCGCCAGCCTTTACACCCTTCAGCGCCTTAGGGTCTGGCCCCTGCACACCAAGGATAATATCGGCATCATTGATCGCCGCAGCCGCTGTGCCCATTGTCGCGCCGGCCGCCACGTAATCCACATCCGCAATCGATGCCGAAAGCCCGGCGCCCTTTTCAATGGCAAAGCTCGCCCCTAGGGCGATGAATTTCTTGACCGTTTCAGGCGAAGCCGCGACGCGGCGTTCCCCGTCAGTACATTCCTTTAGGACAGCAATTTTCACTGGATTATAAGGATAACAAAAGCTGCAACGATAACAGACGCGATCGTGCCCCATTTGAGCATCACCATCACGCTTGAATATGTGTCTTCATGCGCTTTTAGATCACCATTGCCAGCCATGTCATTGTCCCTCTGCTAGATTCACTCTCAAATTGCATAGCTAGGGTCTGGCCTATGCTCAACCCTCTCGTTCAGCTGTTGTTTTTTAAGGGGGGTTAAGCTGGCCTTTACTCCTTTGTGGCACATACGTCCGGAACTGGGACAGGTTTGGGAAAAATATGACTCCTTCGGGTATGCGCGTGGTGATGATTATTGATGATGAGCCTGCACAGCAGCGGCTTGTCACGGCGCTTGCCACACGCGCGGGCTGGCGTCCGGTCATCGCAGAGTCCCATGAAATCGCTATTGCCATGCTGGGCACCCGCGACGGGATGATGCTCGACGCAGTTTTACTTGATCATGCTTTGCCCATGGGCGATTCGGTCGAACTGATCCGCGAACTCAAGGACCGCCGCCCTGCCTTGCCGATCCTCATGTTAACCGCGATCAATGATGTTGAAACAATTGTCGCGGCCATGCGCGCAGGCGCGACCGATTTTCTGGTCAAACCGATTGCTCCGGACCGCTTGCTCGCAGCACTCGACGCCGCTGCAGATGGCAGTATTCCAGCCGGTGAATTGCGCCCGTTGACCGAAAAGATTTCAGCCCCGCTTGGTTTTGATGAAATTGTCGGGTCTGCGCCTCAATTTCGCGCTGCTCTTGCAATTGCGGCGAAAGCAGCGCGCGCCCGTGTCCCGATCTTGATCGAGGGCGAAAGCGGCGTGGGCAAAGAGGTGGTCGCCGACGCCATTCACGCGGCCTCCCCCCGGTCCAAAAAGCCGATGATCACGGTCAATTGCGGCGCTATCCCCCAGAACCTGATTGAATCCGAATTGTTCGGTCACGAAAAAGGCGCATTTACTGGGGCGTTTACACGCCACATCGGCAAATTCGCCGATGCGGACGGCGGCACATTGTTCCTTGATGAAATTGGCGAACTGCCCCTCGACGCGCAGGTGAAGCTGTTGCGCTTCCTACAATCGGGAGAGGTACAACCCATTGGTGCACGTAGCCCCCGTGAAGTGGACGTGCGCGTGATTGCGGCAACCAACAAAACCTTGGCCGATGAAGTGGAGGCTGGGCGTTTTCGTGAAGACCTTTATTACCGATTGAACGTGGTTCAGGTTACGATTCCACCACTGCGCGATCGCAAGGGCGATGTGCCAGCACTCGCCCGCCACCTCCTTGCCCGAATTGCACGGCAACCTGGTCTTCGCGGGCTTGGCATTACGGATGCGGCGATGGATTTATTGATGAGCTATGCTTGGCCCGGCAATGTCCGCCAGCTGCAAAACGCGCTGTTCCGTGCGGCGGTACTGTGTGACAGTGATGCGCTGACCAGTCTTGATTTCCCGCACATCGCCAACCAGACACGCGCACGGGCAACCCCTGTGCAGTCAAGCCAACCGCAACCCGCCGGTGTGACCTTGTTCGAAGCCGACGGACATTTGCGTCCGCTGGACGTGATTGAAGCTGATATTATCCGCCTTGCCATCGGCCATTACCGTGGTCGCATGACCGAAGTTGCAAGGCGTTTGGGGATTGGTCGTTCCACCCTCTACCGCAAGCTCGCCGAACTGGGGATCAGCGAAGTCGCATAAACCCTTACCCTAAGCCTTCCCAAATATTGCGGTGGTGATCAAATAGCCTGCAAGGGCAGCCAAACCCGTCAATGTCGTGCCCCACAGTATATCAAGCACCGTGACCTTGGTGCTCCACACCTTCAGCGTCGCGTGGTTGGTCAAATCATAGGTCATATAGGTGAAAAAACCGAACATCGCGCCGCTCTGCAGCGCGGTTTGCCATTTTCCGCTAACAAAAGCAGGGCTCACCGCAAAAATCATGATGCCGAGAATGAAGAGCACATAGAATGCCACGGCTGGCCCCCAGCGCAGGCCGCGCATCAACAATTCGCCAATTTCAGTTTGGTAGAGCGGTTTATACATGGTCCGCAGCCAAACAGAATCGATCAGGGCAAATGCAATTCCTGTGGACAGATATCCAACGATGCTTTTTGCGATCATGTCTGGCTCCCTATTAAGGACTGAGCGCAGCATCGCGCATTCCGCGCCAAATGTGAAGGGCCTGCACCGTTTCTGCGACATCGTGGACGCGGACCAATTGCACGCCCTGTTCAACCCCTTTGAGCGCGATTGCGACAGACCCGCCCAACCGCTTGTCCGCTGGCGCTTCGTTGGAAAGCGCGCCAATCAATCGCTTGCGGCTCGCCCCCAGGAGCACTGGACAGCCAAGCCCGTGAAACAAGGACAGACCGTTTAAGATTGCAAGATTTTCGGCGACGCCTTTCCCAAAACCAATACCGGGATCGACGATGATCCGGTCACGCGCAACCCCAGCTGCGACAACCGCATTGATCCTGTCTTCAAGCCAATCATAGGTTTCAATCAGGGGGTCCGAATAGGACGTCTGTTCATGAAGGTCGCTCGACTTTCCCGGAGAATGCATCAGCACGACAGGGCAGGTTGCGCGCGCCATAACCTCTAATGCGCGGTCATCGTACATGAGTGCCGACACATCATTCACCAGATGCGCGCCGCCCGCGAGCGCCGCCTCCATCACGGCGGCTTTGCGTGTATCAATTGAAATTGCTGTGCCGCTGTGCCGCAGGATCTCAATCACCGGCATCACCCGCGCAATTTCATCCTGCTCCCACACTATTTTCGCTTTGGGACGTGTGGATTCGCCGCCAATATCAATCAAAGCCGCACCAGCAGATGACATGGCAACCGCCTGCGATGCAGCCCCTGCGGGATCAGTTAGAAAATCACTGCCGCCCGAAAAACTATCCGGCGTCATATTTAAAATGCCCATCACATGCGGCTGATCAAGCCGCACCGTGCGCTCCCCCAGTTGCAATACGCCGCGCGGCGATGTTGCACGGGTCATCATTGTCGTCGCCGCGGTGCGCTGGTTCTCACTCAAGGAAACGAGCGCATCTTCAACGCGGTCAATGGGAAGTAACCAATGCCCGGTCCGCACCCCGCCATCCACTGCGACCACGTCCCACGCACTGAAAAACTGCATGCCCCCTGCGAGCCGCGCGAATTGGCCATCAAGACCAAAGGGCGCGTCAATGAGGCCCGCTGCGCGGAAATAAAGTTTTGCTGACGCGCTGACGCCAGCAAAGCTCACGGCTGGGTCGCCAGCAAATAAGTCTGCCGCAATTTATCAATGGGCTTCAATCCGTCTGGCGTTTCATAATGCCAGAACGTCCAGCCATTGCATGAGGGCGCACCTTGCAACGTTGCACCAATTTTATGGATCGATCCGCTGTCGCCGTTTACAAGCAATGATCCATCGGCGCGGACCACCGCTTTCCAGCGGCGCTTGCTGTCACAAATTTCAGTGCCGGGCGCGATATAGCCGGTTTCAACCAATGTCCCAAAGGCCACACGCGGGGCGGCCGTTGGGGATTGCATGGTCGTAATCGCGGATTCGTCGAGCGGCAGGGCCGCCGCAATGCGTTCCATTGCAACATCAACATAGGATGCTTCGCGCTCAATCCCGATGAAATGGCGGTGCAGACGTTTTGCGACCGCACCGGTCGTGCCGGTCCCGAAAAATGGATCAAGGACGATATCGCCGATCTTGGTTGAAGCGAGGAGGATGCGATACAGCAGCGCCTCTGGCTTTTGCGTTGGGTGGGCTTTGGTGCCGCCACGCTTGATACGTTCAGCGCCGCCGCAAATCGGGAATGACCAGTCCGACCGCATTTGCAATTCGTCGTTAAGTGTCTTCATCGCGCGGTAGTTGAATGTGTAGCGCGCATTTTCATTCTTTGACGCCCAAATCAACGTTTCGTGCGCATTGGTGAAACGGGTGCCCTTAAAATTGGGCATCGGATTGGCCTTGCGCCAAATAATATCATTGAGGATCCAGAACCCCTGATCCTGCAACACGCTGCCAACACGGAAAATGTTGTGATAGCTGCCAATCACCCACATCGTTCCATTGGGTTTCAAAATGCGCCGCGCCTCTGCCATCCATGCGCGGCTAAAGGCATCATAAGCGGCATTGCTATCGAACTTGTCCCAATCATTGTCGACCGCATCAACACGTCCGCCCTCTGGCCGGAAAAGATCGCCGCCCAATTGCAAATTATAAGGGGGGTCTGCGAAGACCATATCAACGCAGGCATCAGGCAGTGAAGCCATCGCTGTGATGCAATCATCCATCAAAATCTGGTTCAACGGCAGTGGCTTCGTTGGCACCACATCCGGTTTTCTGACGCGCTCTAAAAGCCCCATTTTCATTCCCCAAACAATAGAGCCAACACGCCTGAGTCAAGGAGAGTCCGCCGTCAAGTCAGTAGGTTAATAAAAAGAGTTAACAATTTCGTTAACTTTTAGAGAACGAAAAGAGTCCCCCACGAGATGTAGTTTGATCTGTACGCGGCAGACTCAATTGCTTGTGGTGTGGCGTAAAAGACTCACGCTCAACGGTTTGTCGCATTTTTTAATTTTGCTCGCTGAATTTAGCCTTTGAGACCCTTAATCATAGCCAGCACAGTGTCATTGGAAGGACGTGATCGGTAGTCATCTGTGACAAATTTTGCCTTTACCGCGCCGTCCGTGCCGACAATAAGGATCGTTGGGCGCGGCACGCCATATGCAAAACTGTCTGATGCATATTGAGGATCACGTAAGTTCAATGCCTCAATCATCTTACTGCCAACATCACTGAGCAAGACATACTTTAATCCCTTATCTTTGGCGAAGCGCCCAAGTACCTCAGGCTTATCATAAGAGAGGCTGGCCAGCACATAGCCTTGCGCGCTCACTTCGCTTTGAATGTCATTAATATTCACCAGTTGAATCTTGCAATAAGGGCACCAGTCAGCGGACCGAACCATCACCAAGACGAGGCCTTGCTCTCCCATTTTCTGTTTTAGAGACGTCGGTTTGCCTGCGCTATCCAAAAGCGCCATATCCAAAGGCACCTTATCATTGAGCGCAATGCCAACATTGATACTTTTGGGCGGCAAAAGTGCGGGGCCCACGAAATATGCGGCTGCCCCGCCAACAATGACCAGCAGCGTGGCAATGATATAAAGTGCGATCCGTGTTCTGGTCATCAACCTGCCCCTTATTCTTTCGCTTAATAAAAAAGAACCTTGTTGTTGGTATTCGGTAATGTTCCAGCAATGGTTACACTGCCAATCGTTTCGCAACAGGCGCAAAGCTCCGTCGGTGGAGCGGCGTTACCCCTAACTGCTGGAGTGCATCCATATGAACGGCAGCACCGTACCCCTTGTTCGATGCCCAACCGTAGCCAGGGTAATCTGCGTCCGCGGCTATCATAATCCGATCACGATATTCCTTGGCAATGATCGAAGCAGCAGAGATACAGGGGTGGATGGCGTCGCCGCCAATGACGGCAGTTGCAGGCCAGCGCCATTTGGGTAAGCGGTTGCCATCGACAAGGATATGTTCAGGATCAATCTCTAAGGCCTCCACCGCGCGGGTCATCGCAAGCAAGCTCGCCTGAAGAATGTTGATGGTGTCGATTTCTGAGACGCTCGCCGTGCCGATCCCGACACGGCACGATGACATAATCTCCGCTTCCAAAATGGCGCGGCGTTTTGCGGACAGTTTTTTGCTGTCATCAAGACCCACAATTGCATTAGCACCAAGGATAACAGCGGCGGCCACAACAGGGCCAGCCAACGGCCCCCGTCCCGCTTCATCCACCCCGGCGATCAAATCCGCCACGGTGGATAGCGCCGGTTTTCTCCTGCATGATAAAGGCAGATGATATTGCCGTGCGGATCGCGCAGTCTTGCTTCACGCCACCCCCAGCTTTCATCCTTTGGCAGTTTTTCAAAGACAAGACCCGCGCTGATCAGTTCGGAGACCCAAATGTCAAGCCGCGCATTTTCAAAATAGACTGTCGTTGCTGACGAGGCCGCCTCCCCCTTATGAATCGACAATGTCGTTCCTCCAGCGGTTTCAAAACGGGCATAGCCATTGCCCGGGCTATCAACGATCTGTCGCAGTCCAAGCATCTGATAAAATGCGACAGATGCGCTGTAATCAGTGCTGCCAAGCGTAATCTGGTTGAGCATTGGCGCTGCCCCAAATGCATCCGCGCGCACCGAACCATGCCCCATTGGGCCGTGTCCAGCGCCCAGGCCCGGCGCATCAAGAAGGGCAAGTCGAACGAACTGCCGCGCTTGCGCAACAGCGTCCATCACGGTCATTTTCTGGCCCATAAAACAGGCAATAGCGCTCGCCAATGTGCATCCGGTGCCGTGATTATGCTTGGTCTCAATGCGTGAACCAGACCACTGCGCGATTTCACCATCAGGCCCAACCAAGCGGTCAATAATCAGATCGCCCTCGTCGTGCCCGCCTTTTATCAGCGTAGGCCCGCGTAGAGCCCCCTCGCCCCCTAATGCCTTAAGTTCAGGTAAGTTCGGGGTGGTCAAAGTGGCAATCTGAATCAGCTTTTGAAACGCGGCAATTGTTTCATCATCCGCCAATCGCGCGCCGCTGGTGGCGACCATCACAGGATCAAAGACAATGGGAACCGAAAATCCGGTCAAGCGGTCCGCCACCGCATTTATGGTTTTGGCCGAACCGATCATCCCGATTTTTATGGCATCCACGCCGATGTCACGCACCACAGCATCAATCTGCGCAATCACCATTTCCGTAGGAATGATGTGCACCGCGTCAACACCAAGCGTGTTCTGCGCGGTCACCGCTGTCACCGCCGTCATGGCATGCCCACCAAGCACCGTGACGGTTTTGATGTCCGCCTGAATCCCGGCACCGCCGCCAGAGTCAGACCCTGCGATGATGAGGATACGCGCGGTCACTCTTTGAACATTCGCTTCGTTGACGCTGGGAACTTTTTGAATTTTTCCTGCGAGCGCGTTGGCCGATCGATCAATTCGCCGCCGCAATTGGGGCAAATTTCATCCATCCCATCCGCGCATATTGTACAGAATGTGCATTCAAAGGAACAGATGAACGCGCCGGGCACGTCCGCGGGCAAATCGACTCCGCATTTTTCACAGTCCGGGCGCATCTCTAACATCAGGCCGCAGCCTCCTTTACCGCGTCACAAATGGCATCCACCAAACGCTCAACCTGCGCGCCGTCATCGCCTTCTGCCATCACGCGGATCACGGCTTCGGTGCCTGAAGGGCGGATCACCAAGCGCCCCACCCCTATAAGTTCGGCCTCTGCGGCGGCAATGACGCGCTTGACGCTGTCGGCTTCCAAGGGCTTCCCGCCCGAAAAGCGGACGTTTTTGAGCAATTGTGGCACAGGATCAAACAGATGGAGCACCTCACTTGCCGGTTTGTTTTGTTGAACCAGCTCGGCAAGCACTTGCAGCCCCGCGACCAGACCGTCCCCCGTCGTCGCATAATCCGACAGGATCATATGGCCGGACTGCTCACCCCCGACATTAAATCCACCTGATCGCATACGTTCAAGGACGTAGCGATCCCCAACGGCGGTCCGTTCAAGGGACAGGCCTTGCGTCTCCAAATAGCGTTCAAGCCCCAAATTCGACATCACCGTTGCGACAACGCCGCCGCCGGTCAGCCGCCCTGCGCGCGCCCAACTGGAACCGATCAACGCCATGATTTGATCGCCGTCGACAACCGCGCCTTTTTCATCGACAACAATCAAGCGGTCTGCATCTCCGTCAAGTGCAATACCAATGTCAGCCCCGCTCGACACCACAGTTTCCTGTAAAACTTGCGGTGCTGTTGAACCGCATTTGTCGTTGATGTTGGTGCCGTTAGGCGTGACCCCAATGGTCACAATTTCCGCCCCCAATTCCCAAAGTGCGGAAGGCGCGACCTGATATGCTGCACCGTTTGCGCAATCGATCACAATTTTAAGGCCGTCGAGCCTGAGTTCTTCGGGGAAACAGTCCTTTGCAAAGTGGATATAGCGCCCGCGCGCATCCTCAACCCGGCGCGCACGGCCAATTTTATCCGGCGCAGCCAAGTGGGGGTCATCTAATAACAAGGATTCGATTGAACGTTCATCATCATCGGACAGTTTATACCCATCGGGGCCAAACAATTTGATGCCATTATCCTGATAGGGATTGTGGCTTGCAGAGATCATCACACCCAAATCGGCGCGCATCGACCGCACGAGCATGGCGACCGCAGGCGTTGGCATTGGTCCGACCTGCACCACGTCCATGCCCACACTGGTAAAACCCGCCACAAGCGCGTTTTCAATCATATAGCCGGAAAGCCGCGTATCCTTTCCAATCACAACACGGTGCTTATGGTCGCCCCGCACAAAATGCGCACCTGCTGCCATTCCGACCTTCATTGCCATGCTGGCTGTCATCGCGCCTGTATTGGTACGCCCCCTAATTCCGTCAGTTCCAAAAAATTTCCGGCTCACGCGATAAATACTCCTCACATTTGCGCCTACTTTGCGCCAATTCCGCCCTGAACGAAAGCCTGTTTACCATTAAGCGCGGGTTCAGACCGTGACTTTTAGATTTACCACCACGTGAAAGCAAACATAGGCTTGGGGATTAGCATCATGACACCAACATTAAAATCGATCAGCTTCATCAGCGTGACAGCATTGATGATCAGCGCTGCACCTTTGCGCGCCATTGACCCTGTCAAAGCACAAACCACCACAACGGCACCGGTTTTATCGGCCACCGACACCGGCGAAAAACGCAGTGGTGGATTTCTGAGCGGTATTTTTGGCTGTGCTGCGGATGGCAGTAAGCAAACCATTGGCGGTATTGGCGGCGCGGCCATCGGCGGATTGCTCGGCAACCGCATCGCGGGGCGCGGCAGCCGTACCCTTGGCACCATCATTGGCGGCGTTTTAGGCGGAGCTGCAGGATCGGCTCTTGGCTGCAAGTTGCAGAAAAATGATCAGGAAAAGGCCGAACGTGCAATGGAAACCGCCGTCACCACGGGCCAAAACCAAACATGGCAAAGCGATGAAACCGGCGCGTCGGGCAAAGTTGAAGTTGGCAATGCAGCGCTTTCAAGCGCTGGCCTGAGCGACATGAAACTCGCCTCTGGGGTTGAACCTGTTGGTGGCTATACAAAAGTCGGTGGCAGTTTTCTGGCCATAGGCAATGCCAATATCCGCAGCACAGCAGGCTTGGACGGAAAAATTCTTGGTAAACTTGCCACCGGTCAGCGCGTCTGGGTGCCAGCGTCGGTGCAGGGTAGCCCCTGGTTCCTGATCTCAGACCAGAATGTCGGACAAGGCTATGTTTCCAATGCTTTGCTCAAGCGCGAAACCACGGCCACGGCGTCAAACTGCAAAATGGTCAAACAAACTGTTGATGTGCCGGGATCAACCCCAGCCTCTGAAACCTATCAGGCGTGCAAAGGCAGTGACGGCACCTGGGCAATGACACGGGTGTAAAGCCGCTTCAATCAGGGATTGCGAGTCACGAACGCAACTATGGTTTCTTGAGACGGTCTTGAAATAAGGGATAAAGGGCCGCGCGGCATGTGGTGCGCGGCCTACCCAAAAGCGCTGTTCAGCGTTTCAACGCCTTCGGCAAATTCCTCCATAAAAGCCTGCACGACACTGCGCGCAGACGTAACAGTGTCGACAAGGCCAACACCTTGCCCGACGAAATATGTCACAAGTTCGCGGGCCTTTTCATTGCCGCCCTCTGCTGCTTTGGTGGCGCGGTGGATGGCCGGTTCGGAAATGAGCGACTGCATTGGCATCGGCAGCGCCCCGGGTGAGGCTTCACCCTCCCACGCATCGGTCCATGCTGATTTCAACTGGCGTGAATATTTGCCCGTTCGTCCCTTTGACCGAACCGTATCACGCGAACGCGCCGTCACCATCTTGTCCCTGAAAATCTGTGAACATTCACTTTCAGTGGTCGCGAGCCAGACTGATCCCGTCCAAGCGCCCGCCGCACCCATCGCCATGCATGCTGCCATTTGCCCGCCAGTCATAATCCCGCCCGCCGCAAGCACAGGGCAATCATAACCACCTTGACGCAGCGCCCGCACGACTTCGGGGATCAGCACCAGTGTCGATACTTCGCCGCAATGCCCGCCAGCTTCGCCGCCTTGGGCCACTATAATATCCACGCCCGCTGCCGCCAAACGCAGCGCATGTTCTTTTGCGCCCGCAAGCGCGGCCACCGGAATACCGTGATCCCGCCCCATCTGGATCATTTCTTGCGGTGGCACGCCCAGCGCGTTGATGATCATTTTTATCGGATGGTTGAAGGCAACGCGCAGCAATTCCATCGCTTCTTCAGGCCAAAAGGGCGGCGGCGCATCATCGCGGCCCCGCGCGGTGGTGCCAGCCGCGTCAACCCCGTGGCTTTTCAAAAGATCATCGACAAAATCACGGTGGACTTGAGGAATACGCTTGGCCAGCGCGCCGGATGTCAGACCCTTTTCATGGCTGATCGTTAAGTTTTCCGGGATTAAAACATCAAGACCATATGGTTTCCCGTCAACATGGGCGTCGATCCAAGCAAGCTCAATTTCCAATTGTTCAGGGTTAAATGCGGTCGCACCCAAAACCCCAAAACCGCCGGCTTTGCTGACCGCCGCAACAACATCGCGGCAATGGCTGAACGCAAAAAGCGGAAATTCGATGCCGAGTTGCTCGCACAGTTTTGACGTCATGGATTGTCTCTCCCTATGAGCTGTGTATCACCATGTATCGCGGTGGGAAGCAAGGACCTTAAATGAACAAGACAAGCATCATCCTTATCGCGCTTATCGGCGGCGTTGCCCTGGGTATGTTGATCGGCGAAGGTGGGTTGACCGCCATTGCCGATGTCATTGGCGCTTTGTGGCTCAATGGCCTCCGGATGACGGTAATCCCCCTTGTCGTAGCGTTGCTGATTACAGGCATCGCTCAAACCGCAAAGGCGGCAAAGGCTGGACGGCTTGCTGGGAGGGCGGTGATCACGATGATGGTCATCCTCTGGTGTTCATCGATTATGGCCGCACTCACGGTTCCCGCACTTCTGGCGGTATTCCCGATGCCGGAAGGATCTGCAGAGGCCCTAAAAACAGCGCTGGGGAGCGCCGCAAAAACAGAGGCTGTTCCCCCCCTTGGTGATTTTTTGCGCGCAATGATACCGACCAACCCGATTGCCGCCGCCGCCAGCGATGCGGTGCTGCCTCTCATCATATTCACAGCCGTCTTTGCGTTTGCGATCACCCATTTGCCTGAAGAAAAGCGCGGCCACCTGACCGGTTTTTTTGATGCGCTTGCCGATGCGATGATCATCATTATCACGTGGGTGCTTGCACTTGCCCCCGTTGGGGTTTTTGCATTGGCATTGGTTGTCGGGGCGAAAGCCGGGGCCGCGGCCCTTGGCGCACTTGCCCATTATGTTGTGATATTATCGGCGCTGGGCGTGATTGTCTGGATAGCATCCTTTGCGCTCGCTTTTTTTGGTGCGCGGCGCGGCCTAGGTGCATTTTTTCGCGCCTCAATTCCAGCGCAAGCCGTCGCTATTTCAACACAATCCTCAATCGCGTCGCTGCCTGCAATGCTCAAAGGGGTCAAAGCCCTGAATGTGCCGGAAGCAACCGCCGACGTCGTTCTGCCGCTGGCGGTCGCCATTTTCCGCGCGACCGGCCCCGCCATGAACCTTGGCGTCGCGCTTTATATTGCGCATTGGTACGGGATTGAACTTGGGCCCATGCAAATTGCGGTCGGCATTGCCGCAGGCGCAACGACGACACTTGGCGCGGTCAGCCTGCCTGGATCGGTAAGTTTCGTCAGTTCAATTGCTCCCATCTGCATTGCTATCGGCGCGCCGGTCGAACCGCTTGGCCTGTTGATTGCCGTTGAAACTTTTCCCGATATTTTTCGCACACTTGGCAATGTCACGATGGACATGGCAGTCACCGGTACCGTCGCGCGCCAGTCTGAAGCGACGTGATCCGCAAACTCTTTTTTTGGCTTTTACTCGCAGCGGTAATCGGGCTGTGGGCGTTTAGCGACAGGCTGTTTCCGGCTGAATTGATAAAAGCACCAACAGCAAATGTCAGTGACGGCGACACCCTGTCTATTGGCGACAAAGTGTTCCGCCTTTACGGGATCGATGCACCCGAATATCATCAAACCTGCACAGATAAGCGCGGGGCACAGTGGCCGTGCGGCAAGGCTGCGCGCCTGCAATTGGCGACCTTTGTCGCAGCGGGCAGCATCGTTTGTGCGCCGCGCGCAGAAGATCGCTATAACCGGCTGGTGGCGATCTGTGCCAGTGCCTCCACACCGGACTTATCAGCGGCCATGACAGAGGCTGGTCTCGCCATCAGCCCTGCCGCGCGGGGCACGGCGGCTTATGCTCAACAAGAAGAAATTGCGCGCGCGGCAAAACGGGGGCTGTGGCAAGGTGCATTTGATTTGCCTTCGGACTGGCGCACCGCGCATCCGCGCTCTATTCTCATTTCTACATCTTAGGAGTCTCCCGCTATGAAATACCGTACCCTTGGACAAGGCCTAAAAGTTTCCGCAATTGGCATCGGTTGTATGCCGATGATTAAGGGCGGCAACATCACATACGGCGCGGACGCCGACCCTGATGAAGCGATCAAGACAATCCACAAGGCCATTGATCTGGGCGTGACCTTTTTTGACACCGCCCAAATTTACGGCCCTTTCCAGAATGAAGAGCTGGTCGGAGAAGCTATCAAGGGCAAACGCGATGGGCTGGTCATTGCAACCAAATTTGGATTCAAATTTTCTGGGAACGAAATTACCGGTGTCGACGGCACAGCTGCCAATGCCCGCGCCTCTGTGGAAGGATCGCTCAAACGGTTGGGGATTGATGTGATTGATCTGTTTTACCAACACCGCGTTGACCCCAATACACCCATTGAGGACACGATTGGCGGCCTCGCGGCCCTCGTCAAAGAAGGCAAAATCCGGCACATCGCTCTATCAGAAGCCGCGCCTGATACGCTTCGTCGTGCGGCGGCCGTCCACCCGATCACCGCACTCCAATCCGAATATTCGCTGTGGGAGCGCGATGTAGAGGATGATATTCTTCCCACCTGTCGCGCTTTGGATATTGGGTTCGTGCCCTATTCCCCGCTTGGCCGCGGATTTTTGACCGGACAATTTTCCAGCCGTGCTGATTTTCCGGCCAATGATTGGCGTTTGAACGATCCGCGCTATTCAGAGGAAAATTTTCCCGATAATTTGAAAATAGTCGAGGTGGTCAAATCCGTCGCTGATGCCCACGGCGTGTCACCGGCACAAATCGCGCTGGCCTGGCTTTTGGCGCAGGGTGATGATGTTGTGCCCATTCCCGGCACAAAACGCCGTTTAACGATGGAGGACAGCATCGCCGCAACCGACGTGACGTTGACCGCTGATGACCTTGGGCGGCTTGACCGTGCCGCACCGCGCGGGGGCACGGCGGGGCCCCGTTACGGCGAACGCGGAATGAAGATGGTGCGGCTTTAACCGCCCATCCACCGCCACGCGCCAGCAACAGGGGCGCCGAGCATGGGGTGCAGATAGCTTGCGCCGAGCCACAACACTGTGCCGGCAAGGACGACAGTCAAACCCGGCCAAGCGCTACGCCAACCGGTTTTGCCCTTAATCTGATTGCCAAACGGCATGAAGCTGGTGCGCGCGGCCCAATCCTTCCAACCATCGCCCATCAACTGTGCTTTTTTGATGTCTTGTCCGTATGATCCGCCAAGCGCAAGCACGCCCATGGCCAGCGCAAGCAAAATGACTTTTTCCTGTGGGCTGACCGCAATGTGCACCGCCGACCACGCCGCGAACCCCCACATCATCGGATGACGCGTGATCCCAAAAACACCGCGCGCAGGTGCCTTTGCAAGGTCGCCAGCATCAGGACGCGGGAGTGCTGGATTGCCAAAGAGTGACCCTGCGAACAAGATACTACCGATTAACATTAGGGCACTGGCCACGGCCCAAATGCCGTCACCGACACCCCACAGAGGTGTGCTGGCCGGGGCCGCACCAAAGGCGACAATAACCCAATAGAATGTGGCGAGGGCAACAAGCGAATAAAGCCCCAAAAATGCGTTTGCCCCGATCCGTTTGACCAACGGCGCGCGCAAGGGGTGCGAGAGTAAAAAGTGCGATCCAACAAAACCCAGCAGTGCGAAAATTAGCCCACCCATAGCGCCCTCCTTATTTTAGTGGGCGTAGTCTAACCCATTAAAATATTTTGCGAAAGCTGATCTCGAACGTGCGCCCAAGCGGGTTAAGATAGCCCGACTGATAGCGCAAAGGTTGAACACCATTGCTATCGCGCACGCTTTGAATGGCGTTGGTCAGGTTATTGACACGCAGGGCAAGACGGCTGCCCTTTAGGAACGGAAATTTGGCGACCATCACCTTTCTATTGTCAAAATTGATGTACAGCCGTGTATTTGCGGTCAACAGATCCGAAAAATACAAATTTGGCGCGATGCCGCCACCTGGTATGGAACCGCCAGTAACGGCGGTGCCACTTTGATAATTGGCGATCAACCGCACGCCGAAACCTTTGTTAAACCAGCCGCCTTCCATATCAATCACATGACGTGCTGATCCACCACCATTGCCTGTTGCATCGCCGTTCAGCAAATCAAGCTTTGGCTGCCCAGAGGCCAACACAATATCATCGCGCAAACGCAGACTATGGAGCAGCGACAC